>CAYWAK010000266.1:0-3637 GCA_964455755.1 uncultured Ardenticatenales bacterium
AACATCACCCCGTCGCATGGTAGTGTATCCCTTGTGGTTGAAATTGTAGAGAGGGGAGGCACCAATGTCCCTACGAACGGCGGGAATTGTTGGTGCGGAGCCGTTCCTCGCCGTCCTGCTCCCACGTGCGGAACGGATTCTTGACCAGATTGGAATTGAAATAGCGAGGGTCGCCCGAAACCTCCTCGCCGAGCCATGCCGGCCTTTCGAATTCGTAGGTTTCGCAGGGCAACTCAATCTCCGCCAAAACGAGTCCCTCGTTTTCGCCAGAAAACTCATCAACCTCCCAAGTGAGCTCGCCCCACGCAATTCTGTAACGCCTTTTCTCAATCAAAGGTTTCTCGCAAAGCGCATTGAGCAACGCTTCGGCCTCTTCGACCGGAATCTCATATTCGTATTCCAGACGGGAGATGCCGAGCGTAGCTCCTTTGATCGTCAAATACCCTCTGTTCCCAACGGTCCGGACACGAACCGTGCGCTCGATTGCGCGATTCAAATATCCTTGCCGGTACGCTACGCCTTCTCCGACGCGCCAGGCTTTGCCCTTCACCAAGAACTTCCTTTCGATTTCTTGACCCATATTTGCCTCCGAACACACGATTGCACGACACCGCCGCCGGCGACTGCGCGCAGCCACGGACAAACGCCTCACGTGCATCAAATTATTACACTCTCATTACAATATTTCCACACTCCGCTAACAACTGCATGATATCCTGTTTGACAAGATACGGCAAATTACCAGCGTCATCTGTTCAAACATTGCAGGAGAGGAAACGATGAAACGGAAATATCTATTCCCAATACTAGGTACATTTGTGTTGATCTCTGTTCTGATGACTGGGCTGTCCCTCGCCGGCAGCACGCCGGCCTCCGCCGCGATGGCCCCGCACAGCACACCGGTAACGATTGACGTGGACCTGCCCTCCACCAGCACGCACACGCCGCCCACCGGCACACTCGCCGTGCGCATCTTCGCCCCGGCCGGCACGGCCGACACCCGCTACCCGGAGGGCGCACCGGTCGTCATCTTCGTGCCGGGCGGATCCACCGCCGGCTCGCTGAAAACGCCGCTCCTCGGCGCGGACGACGTGATCCGCATCGCTTTTCTGTTTCCCGGCGGTGGCTACACTCACACCGGCCGCAGCAGCGACGGCACCTACGACTACCGAGGGCCGGACAGCATCGCCGCCCTGCGCGACGTGACTCTCTACGCCGCCGGCCTGCTCACCGACAGCGACGGCCATACCATCGACGACGTTGTGCCGGTCAACGTGCTGCACGACAACATCGGCTTCTACGGCAGCTCGAACGGCGGCAACATCTCCGTCGCCACCGCCGATCTGCACGGCACGATGCTCGACGGCTACCTCAAGTACATCGTACAGTGGGAATCGCCGGTCAGCAGCCAGATGGCCGTCGTGGACCTGGGGCCGTTCAACGAAGAGTGCACCAGCCCGTCGAGGGTTCGGGTACCAAGCGAAAACCCGTGGTATGACCCGGCCGGCTACACGCCACTCACCGCCACGGTGGATTACAGCGCAATCGCCTACAATACAACAACCCCCTCGCCGCTCATCTATCTGGACAGCAACGGCGATGGGAGCTACACGACTGTGCCGGACTCTCTCCATCCCGGCTGCTACACCCCAGACCTGAACGGTGACGGTGTGCTCGCGACCACCGAAGATGTTCCGTTGGCTGCCTTCGATGACGGGGTCATGTCCTATTACTCTCGTAGTGCAACACAGGCCATGCAAGACCAAGGCATCTTCACATCCTGGCCGGCGACCATCGCCAACGTCTCCCAGGCCAACGCCTGGTGGGACCTGCGTGAAGCGGTGCAGCATTACGCCGGCGCGGTGTCCAAGAATCCTGATCTGGAGGGCATGGTGCTGGTCAGCGTGGGCGACCACGTCCAGATCGCGGCGGACAAGCCGCACATCCACCAGGCTTTCGACGGCTGGAATGACGCCGGCGCGTGGGTGAAGATCAACCCGGCGCGCAGCTCTGTCGTAGCCGTGAACCCCGCCCTGAGCAGCCGGACGGACCTGTCGAACAACGCGGCCAACACGCCGCCCACCGATTGGTCCGACGTGACCAGCTACGCCTTCCCCGACGGCCTGGAGAGCGACTATGCCATCGCTGCCGTCTACGAGATGGCCGACCGGGCACATGCCGCGACCGGCCCGACGGCCACGCCAACCAGCTCGCCCACATCGTCGCCAACCGCGTCGCCGTCGCCGACCGCGTCGCCAACAGCCACAAGCGGGGCCGTTCCCGCGCCGGTCAAGCAGGAGACGGTCTCACTGAACGGATTGCGCGGCTGGTCTTCGGCGGCGGGCAACAACCTGAAGATATTCGACGTAGCTCTGGACGAAGTGCGCAATCGTGTGTACGTTCAGGGCATTTTGACCAGCGGTATCGCCGTGATTGATGGCAACACCGACACGCTCATCGGCAGCGTGGACAGCGGCATCGGCGACAACAACTACCACCGTACCTACCTGGCGGTCCACCCCACCAATGGGATGTTGTATATCGCCGACTTCAACGACCTGACCCTGCGCAGCGTTGACCCGGCCACCGGCGTGATCACCGGCCCGGTGGCGTTGGACGGCACGCCGGTTTTCGTCCTCGCCGACAGCAATTATGTTTACGTCAGTCTGCAAAGTTTGGGCGAAGTGGCCGTCTACGACGCAGCCACCCTGGCCAAGGTGAATGTGATTGACTTGAACTCGCCACGTATCGGCGGCATGGCACTGGATCACGCGAACCAGAAACTCTATGTGACCAACGCCGGCGCACCGGTGGGAAATCAATCGACCCTGTATGTGATCAACACGGCCACGATGACGACCACAACACCGATTTTGTTTACGAACACGATCGGACAGCCGGCCAGCTTTGTGGACCACGACCCGGCAACCGGCAAATTCTTTGTAACGTCAGGAAGTCACCTCTTCATCCTGTCGAGCAGCGGCGCCGCTTTGCACACCGTCAACTTGCCGGACCAATCGAGGCAGCCGTACTACTGGGGCGCAACCGGCAAAGTTTACATCACCTCGCATAACGGAATCTCGCCCATCCAAAGCAGTCTGGAGGTGGTTGACGCAGCAACCGGGCACATGGATCAGAAAATTGACTTGCAAACCGGCGGCGCACAGAATGCGGCGCTAAATAAGACGACGGGCAAGCTGTATACGAACGGCATGGAGTACACGAACGTGCCAGTCGTCGACCTTCATACGAACACGCTCATCAAGCGCATAGACATTGGAAATTCTGTCGAGGATATTGCCGTCGATCCGACCAGCGGTGTAGCCTACTTCGCCAACCGCCTGGGCGGCAGCACAGTGATGTCGTATGACCCGGCGAACGATCAATGGGACGAGTTCGCTACCGGCGGCTGGCCCCTGGCCGTGGACATTGATCCTGGGCTGGGCCGGCTCTACGTCCTCAGCCACTTCTCCGGCACCGTCGAAGCCTACTCGATTGCCACGCACCCGCTATCGCCCACGCTTATCGGCACGGTGTCGCTGGGCCGTCCCGACATCACCGACGCCCTCAGCAACCAGACGGTGGACGCCACGCACCACCGGGTGATCACCACCCATCCGGAGAAGGACCAGGTGGT
>CAYWAK010000267.1:0-3591 GCA_964455755.1 uncultured Ardenticatenales bacterium
TGCTGATTGGCATGGCAATCCTCGCACTTCAGGCCCGCATGAGAGCCGGTGAGCGGTAGCCGAGTCTTGCTGTGGTCGAAATTCAACACTTTGCCCGTGCCATCATGGCAGGCCAGGCAATCATCGCCAAAGCGTTGACGGTGCTCGGTCATAAACGAAGGGTCACGTTCACCATGGCAATCGGCACAACGCGTTTGAGAAAAGGGCAGGTAGTCATCGGTATGGCAGTCCTGGCATTGGAAGGGGCGAAGGCCCAAGCGTTCATGCTCTTCGAGAGAGAACGTGGCCTGTTCGTGCGGAAAATTGGGCCGGTACAGTACGTTGATTGGATAGTCACGGCCACGGTGGTCTGTATGACAGGCTTTGCAGTCGGTCACGGACCGGAGCATGCCGTGGAAACCCTGGCCGGTATCCATGTCATCGGCTTCCTTGGTGTGACATTTCAGGCACCGGTCCTTCATGTGGTTGGCGCTTAGGGGCAACGAGTGGCAGGTCGCGCATTTCCCTTCGAAATCAGCGTGGGACGTTGCCCCCTGCAACGTTTTTCCTTCGACATGGCGCGCACTTACATCGCCGGGAGCGAAGATCAGCGGCCCCCCCTGCACCCATCCGGCTACAATCACAAAGAGCAACATGGCCAGGGCACCCAAAAACCCCTGCCAGGAAAAGACGCCGACACCCTTTCTCATTCGGGACCTCCTGTTGTGGCAATAGCAATCAAATGCCAGTAGTCAGTGATCAGCATGTGTGGCACAACCCTACCGCGAGAACGTGCTGAAAACAAGCGCAGCGACGACGTGCAACGCAACAGAGGTGAAAAGCGCCGTTCCAATCGGCACATGTGCCGCCCGCCATCGGGACATTAGGGTGCGCGCAGTGGACCACGAAGCGGCTTGACGCTCGAGCCTGTGCCGTTTTTGTAACAACTGGCTAATCTCCTGAATCTGGGCACGTTCCACTGTGCTGAGTTGACCAAGCGATTGGCGCAACGCCCTGCGGTAATTCCAATCGTCCCACACGCGACTGAGTACGGCCTTAGCATTGCCGGTGACCGCCCCAGCCGGCACCGGCTCCGCCCTTTGTCCGGTATCCAGCCGTACCAACTCTTGCAACTGCGCCGGCTTTTGGGCCAGCCAGCCCTGGAGTTGGTTGTTCAACTGTTCTAGTTGTCCGGTCAACTGCCGGTGTTCAACAGCTTTGCCGGACATGGTTCGGGGGATGGACGTGTAGATGTAGCGTCCGAAAAATCCGCTGAGCGCTACGACGGCTGTCAAGAGTAGGGTGATGCCGGCCAGGCCGTGAAATTTCCATGCGGTGTGCATCAGCACCATGGTGGGGCCAACGATTCCCATGTAGATATGCACACTCAGCCAGGTACGGAGGCGACCAAATTGCAACAACTGGGTACGCTTGCGAATGCTATAAAGTGTCTCCGTCGCCAGCATTAGCAGGGTGCCGGCGATGCCCAGGGTGTGTCCGATGGGGATTCCAGGACTGGGCGTTTCAAAACGTGCATAGAAGACGTAGACTACGGCAAGAAAAAAGACCGTAATCCACGCCGCCTTCAGCTCACGGCTCTCTGTCATCTGTTCTCCTCCCAAGATGTTCGTTCGATGGCCGAAATGCTATGACTGCATGTTGCGACTGTAGTTGCCAAGTATGGGGCCTGACAGCTATTTTCTTATCGTTTTGTCACGATCCGGCGACACCTCAGTCCGCCTCCCGCACTTTACCTTTGCCCGCGTGCGCTCTCTGATAGTTTTCCCAAAATGGGCAGAGGATGTCTGCCAGGGGCGTTTTGTGATCCGAGAGCAGGCGTTCATGGATCGGGGTAATGTCCGCACCGGCCGCGATCAACCCCCGAAGCGGGTCCGCCAGCGTCTGATCTCCGAGCAAAAGTGCGCCGATGATGCGAGGGCCTTGCATCACCAGACGTTGGGATTCACCCAAATTCTTACGGGCAATGACAGCGTGTTGTCCGCCGGCGGGACTGAACCACACCTCGCTCGTACCACGCGAGAGAGCTACCAAATCGGTCCCTTCGTCCACCATGGGGCGTACTGAGACCTGCCCGATGGCGGTTAGGTGCAGGCCGCAGAGCAGAGCCGCGTTGAACGGAGGCGCTTTGCGGTAGTGTGTATGGGCGCCGGCCATATTTGCGCCGGCGACTTTGCCGGTTGCCAACGCCGTGGGCCACAGAACCTCCAGCTTGTATTCGCCACTCCAACGATCCAGCACCTGGGCGACGTCTCCCGCAGCATAAACACCCTCGATGTTCGTTTGCAGGTGGTCATCCACCAGAATGCCGCGATCTGTTTTGATGTCCGTCCCCGTGACGACGGCGATATTCGGTCGCACGCCAATGGCAACGCCAACGATGTCGCAGGGCAGGGTGTGACCCGACTTGGTGCGCACTCTTTTCACACGACCTTTCTGGCCAATTACTTCGGCCAATTCTTCAAACCTGTGTATGGTCACGCCGTGCTCTTCCAAACGATCTTCCACCAGGGCCGACTCGTCTTCGCTCAGCAGGCTGGACCAAAACCGCTGCTTGCGCAGGAGGTAGTGCGTTTCCACACCCCGCGCCTGCAAACCTTCGGCCAGTTCCAGAGCTGTGATGCCTCCCCCCACGACGACGGCCCGTTTGGCTTTCTTCGCCATGCGCATGATGGCATGGACATCGGTCATCGTATCCAGGACAACAACGCCCCGCAGGTCAATACCGGGTAGGTTCGGCTTCACGGCATGGGAGCCGGTGGCAATGAGCAGCGCGTCGTACGGGAGCGCGCGGCCGTCGGAAAGGGTCACGCGGCGGGCCGGCAGGTCAAGCTGTGTCGCCCGCGCCGTGATACGGTTTAACCTCTGCTGCTCATAGAAATCCTCCGGTCGGCTATACAATTGTTTCTCTGGCAGATCACCGCGAAGGTAGTACGCCAACCCTGGACGAGAATAGAAGGGAAATGGTTCGTCAGAGACGATGGTTATGTACGCATGGTTGTCCTGCCGGCGTATCTCTTCAGCAGCGCTCAAGCCGGCAGCCCCATTGCCGATGATCACGTATTGCTTTGGCATGGTTTATGCTCCAGTTCTGACGAGCGCTTCTAGCAGGCCATAATTCTCGACCTGCTTGAAGGGGTTTTGTTCCCATGCCGGCTGGAAGAACCGGTCTTCCTCAGGTGTCGCAAACTGCAACGTGTTGCGCGGACAACGTTCGATACAAATTCCACAGGCGATGCAGGCCGAATCCTTCACTTGCAAACCCTGGAACGCGTAAGCACGTACATCGATTCCGACAGGACAGTTGTAGCTGCAGATGCCACATTGCACGCAGCGCGTTGCGTCGGGTGTGACACACGTACCGGACAAAGTGGCCGGGGTTTCCTCTTCTTTGTCACCAAATAACTTGCGCAGAAAACTCATCTTCTCTCTCCTGGACGTTTCAAGAATGTTGATTGTTTCAAAGGTATCTGAAGTATATCACAGAGAAGATGTAAAGCAGTTACGTACCCCTTAGAAGAATCTTACAACAAGCTTACGTTTTATCGCATTGGAGCAAAAGCCACACGTGGAGTAGCCTTTCCAGGCTGCTGA
>CAYWAK010000268.1:0-3589 GCA_964455755.1 uncultured Ardenticatenales bacterium
TCTCAAAGTAAAGGAAGAACCCTGTGAATGATCCATATCGGATATTAATCGTTGAACGACTTCCGGAGATTCGTGCGCTTCTAACTACGACGCTCTCCTTCCATCACGACATGCAGATTGTTGGGCAGGCCGGCAATGCCGCCGAGGGTTTGGAGATTCTCCAGACGACAGAGGTAGACGTAGTCCTGCTTGCCGATGACCTGCCAGACATGGAAGGTCCCAAAGCCATCTGGCAATATACCACGCGCGAACGGGACGTGGCGGTCGTCGTCCTGACCACAGCCTTCGACACCTGGCACCTCCGGCGCTGCATGATGGCCGGCGCGCGCAGCTATCTGACCAAACCGGTTGACAACACGGCCTTAATTGAAACCGTCCGCGAGGTAGCCGAGCGCGTGCGTGCTGAACGTAGCGAACGCCGCAAGAAAATGGTCCCCGGCACAGGACCGCTTGTGATGCGGCCCATCACCCAAAAAGGAAAGGTCATCGTTGTTTTTGGGGCCAAAGGGGGCGTTGGCAAGACGATGTTGGCCATCAATCTTGCCGTCGGATTGCGTATGAGCACCAAGTCTCCGGTAGCCTTGCTAGATGCAGACCTCAGTTTCGGCGATTGCGGCTTACTCATGGACATCGAACCGACGCACACGATCAGCGATTTTGCCGATGCCTACAACGATATTGGCGCCGATGCTTTGGAGGCAGAATTCGTCAAGGGCCTCATGCCCCGCCATGAACAAACCGGCGTGCGCGTCATGCTGAGCCCAACGCGCCCAGAGCATGCCGAGTTGATCACCTCCGACCACTTGCAGCAACTCTTGGCTTTGCTCCCGCGTTTGTTCGATTGGATCGTGATCAACTGCCCCCAATCGTATGACGATCGCACCTTGACCATACTCGAGGCCGCCGGTCTGGCGCTCTTGATTGTCGTGCCCGAAATTGGGGCCCTGAAAAATGCTCGCCACTTCCTGACCGTATTGAATGCGCTCGGTTATGATGAACGCCAAGTGAAGGTAGTTCTCAATCGGCACAATTCACGTGTAGGAATATCCCCGAAAGACGTGGAAGAATGGCTTTCCCTGCCGATCACCTATCGCATCCCCAGCGGGGGACCTACTGTCACCGCATCGGCAAACCGGGGCATACCTGTCTTGATTGCCGAACCCCGCAATCGAGTTTCCCAGGCAATCCTGGGGATTCTGCGCACGATCATCAAGGAACGCGAAGACGAGGAACCGCCAGCCTAGCGCCGGGGCCAACGAAGACGCAAAGCAAAACGAATTAGCGGCCACCGGATACGTTGCCACAGAGTCTCAGCCTCTTGACGATCTCTTGACTCTTGTTCGCTGTGGTCATCCGGCGCATACAAGCGCTGCGTGACGAGATCGGCCAGGCGAAGCAGCACCTCCTTCGAAAGCCGGCTGTACTCGGCGAGGGCGGCGGCGTACTCGCGCACCGTCTGCCACTCCTGGGCCGGCACCCCGCCGAGCAGACCAAGCACTTTCACCTGACGATAGACGCCAAGAACCGTCGGCGCTTGTCGCTGTTCCCGTTGCCACTTGTACCAGATTGCCCCTCCGAGCAATGCGGAAAGCAGGCCCAGAACGAGGATGGATTGGCCTACCCGCGTCGCCGATTTGCGGAGCGTTTCCTTCAAGCCGGTACCCGGGGGCACGTCGCCAAGCGCAGAGATGTCCCGCAGCCGGTCGAGGCGCGAAGCGGTCGATTCGCCCGGCTCGGGGGTCGGACGCAGGCCGCTGTCCACGGTGTTTCCCTGATCCGTGCCGGTCTCCGGACGGTTGATCGGCGGTTCGGCAGCCGTAGGTTCAAATTCCACCCAGCCATAGCCGGGGAAATAGACTTCCACCCACGAATGGGCATCCCGCTCGCGCACAACGAACGTATTTTCTGAATTGCTTTTTTCCCCCTGGGCGTACCCGGACGAAATGCGCGCGGGAACTCCAACCGCGCGCAACATGACCGCCAGGGACGAGGCGTAATAATCGCAGTACCCCTCGCGGATATCGAAGAGGAAGTAGTCCACACCATCCTGACCGGCAGGGGGAGCGGGAATGGCCTCGTTGTACCGGAAGCCGCGCAAATAGGTCTCCAGCGCTTTGGCCTTATCGTACGGCGTATCCAGCCCGCCAACGACGCGGCGAGCCTCTTGTCGCACACGGTCGGGAAGCGAATCGGGGAGTTGCAGGTAACGTGCCCGTACCCAGGCCGGATAATCAGTGCCTGCCTGACGCAAGCTTTGGGCGTCGGCGTACGAGATGTACGAATTGACCTGATATTGTTGCCCCCGGTAGAGCGCCTCCATGCTATACAACATCGAGATGACTGCGGCATTCACCGGTTGGCCCGGGCTTGCCGGCGTCGAGGAGAGGGGCGTAAGCAGTGCCCGCGTGCCCAGACTGACTTGCGCAGGCTGCGCCGCAGCGAAGAGCAGGTTCCCATTGGGAGATAGCAATTGGTAGGTTTGCGTAACCAGGTGACGTTTCCGGTATGGAACGACCGGCAAGTGGGTTGGCGATTCCACCACCTCTAACAGAACGTTATCCGTGTTGACCCAGCCGGCGCTGGAGTATTTGTCATACACCGCGCCACGCCAATAGCGTCCGCCATCGGCCTGCACTTTGAGCACCACGCGGTCCGAAAGATTCACCGGCCCCGAGAAGGCGAGGGTCGTGCCAAAGTAGGTAGTCCCTGCTTTGCCTTGCCCGTAATGCAGCGAAGAAAAGAGTTTGCCCCAATGTTGTTGCATCTGGTGCCAGGGCCCGGCCAAACGCGCGGTCAGCGGCGTCAGCCGTGGATCGGTGAGCGAGGCCGGAGCAAACCAGGCCATCGCCATCACGATCACGGCCAGAAATGCACCGTCCCGCAAAAAGTAGAAGGCCAGGTCGGGATTATAGCGGACTTCGCCGGCCCGCCATTCTTCTTCTTGCACCGTGAGGTTGCTTCTGATGATCAGCAAGAAGGAAAGCCACAGAAAGAGCAAGACAAATGCCGTTCCGTCGTTCTGGGCGTAATACACATTGACCAGAAGAACGGACCCCATGACGAGGACCGCAACCAGGGCGTTGTGCCGGCGAAAGATCAGCCAGGTCGCTGTGTACCCCAGGCCCCAGATGAGCAGAGCCATGGTAAGCACAAAGACGAGGTTGTCTGCGCTATTTTCTCCCTTGACGGCAGCCTCTGCCCAAAGCGCAACGTGGATCACCAACTGGGCAAGCCGTTGGCCCCATTTTTCGGTGCGTGGGAAAAGTGTGGTGCCCAGGTATCCTACCCAGAGCAGGCCAGATAGGCCGCCAATCGAGTGCGCAATTGGGCCGGGCCAGGAAGAGCGGGCAAGAAGGTAGCCGACAATCAGCGAGATGACAGCGGCCGACTGGAGCAGGTTCAAATGCTCGGCCCAGCCGGCTGCTTCTATGGACCAGCTCACGCAGAGGAGCATGAACAGCAAAAGTGTCCAGGTGAACCATCCTTTTGGAAATGAAAAACGACCTTTCAATTTACACGTTTCTTCCAGGTGTTGCCTCGCAACACGGTTGGGTACACGCAATGTCACCGAGTCAATGACAAGGGGAGC
>CAYWAK010000269.1:0-3568 GCA_964455755.1 uncultured Ardenticatenales bacterium
AACTTCAGCGTGTTGAAGCTGTCATCCAGGTCGGGATAGAAGGAGAGCGCTCCGCTATCGTAGCCGAGCACGGCATTGTAGCGCCCTTCAATACTTTGCAACGCTTCGGTCACCGCCAGCGAACTGCGCGGCAGGAAACTGGCCAGGTTCCAGCCAGCGTCCAACACGATAGGCTGATCTTCGGCCAGATCGACGCCGATGAACCGCCAGGCGGCGCCCGTTTGACCGGCAGCCGCCGGCGACTGCTGATTTGCGACGGTCGGGTGCCAGCTTTCTTCCGCCTGTCGCCGATTCTCGGTCGTAAGCTGCCGGCCTTCTGTCGGCCGTTGGTCATTCTTTGGCTGTGGTTGATTCCCTCTCGCCGGCGGTTGTTGACCTTTCCGCGGTAACTTGACCACCGCTCCACCGGTATCCGTATTTGCACCGGTCACCGGCTTGATCTTGATCCAGTAGCCGTGCAATCCGTCCACGTCCTTCAGCGTATTCACCGCTGCCGGCAGATCGGGATAGTACGACTGTGTTCCGCCGTCGAACCCCTGGATGACTACATACCGCCCGGCAACCGTCCGTTGTACCACGTCGGCGCCGTGGGTCAAGGGGTTGACATAGGATGACATCAAGTTCCAGCCCTCCTTCAGCGGCACGTCCAGGATGGTACCTGTCTGCCGGAACGTTGGCGACGACCCGCACAAGGCCAGAGGGCTGTTACCGTTGCCATCGTCGTTCGCTACCACGGTGATAGCATAGTCCCCTGCCGTCGGGGCCGTCCAGGTCGCACTGACCACGCCGGTGTTCGACACGGTCAGAGCCTGGGTGATCGTCCCTGTGCCTATAAACTGCTCGTCCACATAGAAGGAAAGAGGCAGGCCGGCCGGGATCGCCGCACCCGTGTTGCTTAGCAAGGCACTCAGAGTGATATCGTTAGATGAGCCGCCTACCGGCGCACCGCCCAGGGAGATCGCCAATTGGTCGGCCGCCGTGCAGGTCGCGTTCAAGCCGAATGACCCCGTCGTGCCCACGTTGCCGGCCTCATCTACCGCCTCGATGCGCACGTTGTACATGCCGGTCGTCAACGGCTCGGACGGCGTATAGCGCCACATTGCTCCGTTCCGGGTGACCGGTTCAAGGGAGATCGTACCGTCCGGCTTCTTCACGTAGGCATGTAGATCGACGATCGTTCCACCATCGCTAACCGTGCCGCTCAGTACCACGCCGGTGTAGTTGAACAGCGCCTCCGTGATTTCTTGCGTCACCGTGATCGCCGGAGCCACCGTGTCCACGCGGAAGGTGTGCACCAGTGGATCGGCGCTGCGGTTGCCCACGCTGTCCACGCCGGTGATCACCACCGTGCGGGTGACATTGTCCTCGCCAGCCACGTTCGGCAAAGCGAACGTCCAGGTGCCCGCTGTATTCTGCGGCAGCGTATCTGCCGTCAGCACCAGCCGGCTGCGGTTGTAGAACCCGTCGTCTTCGTTCGGGAAGTAGTCACAGAGGATGAGCTGCCAGTCCCCCTGCGCCGGCTCGCCGTTGAAGAGACTCAACGGCTGGGCCGGCCGGTTCTCGTTCTCGTAGTAGGGTGCACCGGTGTCGTGGTCCATCTTATCTTTGCCCAGCGGCAGGGTGGCCGCGTCGTTGAGCGTCATGTCGTAGTTGTGCGCCGCCGTGCCGTTCCAGAGAATCGCCGCCCACCTGCCGGAGGGGGCTACCAGCCAGCCGGTCACGTCGTAACGATAGGCGTGGTCCACGTTCAGACCCAGGTCTACGTCCGCTACGGTGAATCTGTCGGTGACGGTGAAGGTGCGGTAGATTTCGGTGCCGCCAAAGCAGGCCGTGCGGGCGCCGATGGCGATGGGGCTGTCCGGCGCGTCGTCGTAGATGTGGAACACTTGCGGCAGTGTGGTGGCGTCCACCAGCAGGTCGGTCTGCGTGGCGCCGGCCGGGCCGTGGTCGTCCAGCGCCTCGACCCGGTCCACCAGGCGGTTGTCGGTCAACTGCCCGCCGAAGGTCGTTTCGTTCGCCCCCACCAGGCCGTCGCTGAGCGCGGCCTCGGTCGCCGCATCGAAGGTGATCGTCGGCGGTGTGGCGTCCACAGTGAAAGTCTGCCCGTTGGTCCAGGGGCCGGTCAGGTCGTGCCCATCGGTACCCTGCGCCCGCAGGGCGAAGGTGTCCCCTTCCCCGGCGCCGGTCACGTTCCAGGTGCAATCCCAGGTACCGTTGTCCGCCGTATCGTCGGGGCAAGTCCAGTTCTGACCGCTGCTGCTCAGAGTCACTTGCGGCACGCCGGAGTCGTCGAAGGCAAAGCCGCCTACGCTGTTCGCGCCCGGCCCCAGCAACGCCGGCAGCGTGGAGATGCCCAGCGCCGGCGGTTTGTCGTCGTACTGGAAGTCCATGTACAGCCAGTCGAGTTGGTTGTTGTAGACGCTGCCCGTGTTGTCATAGATGACCACGTCGATGGTGGCCCAGCCGTTGCGGTTGCCCGGATCGTAGCCCAGATCAGCGCGCCCGCGGAAGGTGATCGTTTTCTCCTCGCCCGCAGCCAGGTTGCCCAGGGGCATCAGCAACCAGTCGTAGTCCCCCTGGTTGTCGGACAGCGGCGTACCGTCCGGCAGGCGCATGGGCCCCCAGGTGACGATGTCGGCCGTCAGTCCGGTGGCCGGGCCGCTGCCCCGATTGACATAGCGCAGGGTGAAGGTCACTTCCTGCCCGTCACCCAGCGGCGGATTGTTCACGTCCATCAGCGTGGCCAAGCCCTCCTGTGCGTTGTAATCGTTTTGCCCTCCGGTCGCCGCAACGCTGAGGGCGGAAACGCCGCCGCCATACCCCGGCGGTGCCGGAATCGCCTGCTGCTGAGCCAGTAGCTGCTTGGCCGGCAGGTGATGGGGCACCGGCAGTGTCTGACCACTGTTCGCCGGACGCCCTGTTGGGGTGCGCCCGCATTCCGGCGCATCCGGATTGGATTGGCACAACTCGCCCAGGATAGCGTTCCAGTCGGCCGTCCCCGCGAACTGCTCCAGGCTGCTCATGGCGAAGAAGAGATTGTCCCCCAGGACGCTATAGGCGATGCCGGTGGGATCGCCGGTAAGGGAGAGGCGGACGTCGGAGCCGGTGAATTGGATTGCAGATTGCGGATTGTGGATTGCGGATTTGAAATCTGAAATCTGCAATCCCAAATCTGAAATTGGTGTGCCGTTGACGCAGATGCCGGCCCCCAGCGACGGCCAGGTGTAGCCGTGGGTCAGGGGGAATTTCTGCACCCCGGTGGTGATGACGGCGTCCAGGATGCGCGGGCTGTTGACGTTGTTGCGCGCCGGCATGGTCGCCCACAGCCGCAGGCCGTCGTCCTCCGTGGCGAAGGCGGCCAGGGAGAGACTCCCTCCCCCGCCGGTGGGCAGTCCTATCAGGCTGAAGGGCAGGTACAGGTCGGTGGTGGTCACGTCGCCGGGGCTGAGGGCGTAGCCGAACTCGCCGTCCACGGCGCGCCATTCCTCGTAGGTGGCGTCCCAGCGCAGCAGGGTGGCCCTGCCGGAGTCCTGCACCCAGACCACGTAGTCGGCGGCCAGGCGCGAGT
>CAYWAK010000270.1:0-3560 GCA_964455755.1 uncultured Ardenticatenales bacterium
GGGGGGCATTGCCACAAAGTCTGAAAGACACAGAGGACGTCTCATTCTTTTCTTATTTGCCATTACGGTAAAATTGACACGTGGAACAGGCTTTCGAGCCTGTCAGCAGCCTGGAAAGGCTACTCCACGTGTGGCTTTTGCTCCAATGCCTTATTTGTGTCTTGCTGTCGTTCTGGTTTAATTTTGGGTTGCGGCAAGGGCCGCGCCACGTATGAGAGGAGGGCTTTATGAGCAGTATTTGTTGTGTGTGTGACAAGCCGGTCGAGGGCGAGGTGGTTGAGATGGGTCACCGAACCTACTGTGCGCCTTGTCACGCCAAGGTAACCGGCCAGCGGCAAAGTCTGTGGCGGGCCAGTTTGCTGGGAGTAGGGGGGGTAATTGTCTTCGTGGCGTTGGTGACCTTGGTCGTGAAAGCCAGCCAACCGCACCTGGCCGGTTCAGGGCTGGTGCTGGCCGGCATCGTGCTGGCCATCGTGCCGGCAATCATCTGGCTGGCCATCTTCTACCTGCAAGATGCCCAGGAGCCGGAGCCGAAGAGCCTCGTCTTGGCTGTTTTCGTGCTGGGAGCGCTGGTGGCACAGGGTGTGGGACTTCCGCTTATCGAAAATGTCTTCCACGTCTCGGACTGGATTGCCACGAACGCGAGCTACAATCTGCTCGGCTCAATCGTGGTGGTCGGCTTCATCCAGATGTTCCTGATCTACGCCGCTGTGCGCTACAGCGTGTACGGGGCGGCGGAGTTCGATGAGCGCGTGGACGGAATTGTGTATGCCGTGGCCGCAGCGCTGGGCTACGCGACGGTGGTCAATGTGCAGTACGTCGTGGGCAGCGGGGGGGTGAACCTGGTCGCCGGCATTATCCGCATCACGGTGACGGCGATGGCTCTGGCCAGCTTCGGCGGGCTGGTCGGCTATTTCCTGGGCCGCTGCAAGTTTGAAGACGAACCGCTTTGGTGGATGCCCTCCGGCTTGATTTTGGCCGCCGTGCTGGACGGGCTGTTCGCTTACGCCGTCGGCGAGGTGACGTCCATGTCCATCGGCTTGCAGGGTGGAGGCTATAACCCCTGGCCCGGGCTGATTCTGGGCACCGTCGTCGCCGTGGCTACGTTCGCCGTGCTGTTCTACCTGATCCAGCGCCTGCAGAGCAAGGCTCCGCAGGCCGTGGGCGCATAAAGGAGGCACCGAGATGAATCGAGAAGTTCAGGATCGAGCGCAGCGGCGTGACCGCTGGGTGGACGTGGTCGTAACCGGCCTGTTTGTCGTGGCCCTGGTGTTGGGATGGGGGCTGAAGTCGTCCGCCGAAGCGCGTGCGGTTTCCTTCTCCGGCGACGGAATCACGGCGCAGTACCCGGCCGGCTGGGTGCAGGCCAAGACGGACATGCCGGTGCTGTTCCAGGCTGAGGACCGGCTGGCTACGCCATTCCGCACAACGATTTCCGTGCAACGGCAGCCGCTTCCTTCGGATGGCGAAAACGCGCTGGCGACTGTGCACAGCACGATGGTCTTGGATAGAGGCCCCCGGCTGACCGCGTTCCGTGTGCTACACACGCGCGACGGGGTAACTGTGGGCGGTCGCAGTGGCATGCAAGTCAGGTTCGCCTATGTTGAGAACAACCCAAATCCTTTTCTGGAAACGCTTCCGGTCGTGGTGGAGGGCGAGGATTTCCTCTTCACGGTAGGCGACCAGGCGTACGTAGTCACCTTGACGGCAGCAGAGGTAAACTTTGACGGCATGGAAGGTATGCTGGATCGGTTTGTGCGCACTTTACAGGTGCAGGAGTAGGAGGCTCATGTCATGAGATTAAAAAACCTGAAACGATACGTATTTGGCATCGTGCTGGCTTTGCTGCTGGCCATGTTGGGCAGCAGCGTGCACACAGCGCCGCCCGCCGAGGCCCTGAGCCGGTCGGTAACCCAGCAAGTGGTCAAGTCGGTGGTGCAAATCATCGCCTTTGATGTCACATCGCAAGGCCGGGTCCAGCCGAAATGGGTGGGCACAGGGTCGATCATCACCAAAGACGGCTTGATCCTGACAAACTGTCACGTTGCATTACCTTCCGCGATGTTTGGGCCGGGTCCCGACAACGATCGGGATGGGCTGATCGTCGCGCTGACCACGCGGACGGATAAGCCGCCGACACCGATGTACATCGGCGAGGTGGCCCAATATGACCCCGATCTGGACCTGGCCATCATCCGGATCACCAAGACGCTGGACGGGGCCAAAGTAGATCCGGCCAGCTTGAATTTGCCCGCCTTGCCGGTCGGCGACTCCGACGAAGTTGAGCTGGGCGATGAGTTGTTTATCTTCGGCTACCCAACGATCGGTGGTGAGACGATAACGTTCACGAGCGGCAACGTCAGTGGCTTCGTGAGTCAGCGGGGGCTTGAGGGCCGCGCCTGGATCAAGACGGACGCCACCATCGCCGGAGGGAACAGCGGCGGCACGGGGGTGAACGACAAGGGCACCCTGGTCGGTGTGCCGACCCGCGGCGGAGCCGGTGACACGGAGAAGACGGTGGACTGCCGGCGGATCTCGGACACCAATGGCGACGGGCGGATTGACGAACGGGACACCTGCGTGCCGATGGGCGGCTTCATCAACTCGCTGCGGCCCGTAAACTTGGCCAAGCCGCTGATCGAAGCGGCGAAGCGCGGGTTGGCGCCGGCGCCGCAACCCACCCCCGGTCGCCAGCCATCAAAAAACGTGCCGACCGGGAAGACGAGTGTCAGCCGCATGATCTTCGCCAGTGGCGTCAACGACTACGATCAGCCGATCAGTGTGGTCAGTTCGTACCCGGCGGGCTCCGAGGCCATCTACCTGTTCTTCGATTACGCCGATTTCCAAGACGGCACGCCATGGCACGCAGAACTGTCCTACAACAACGGCCAATCCACCGACTCGTGGCCGGTGACAAACTGGAACGGGGGCAGCTCCGGCCTGTGGTGGCTGGGCCACGGCGGTCAGAAGTTGGATGACGGCACCTATGAGTTCACGATTTATTATGACAACAAAAAGCTCGACTCTGCGTCCGTGAAGGTCGGCGGGCCGGCACCGAAGAACCAGCCGGTCTTTGGCAACATCAGCTTCGCCAGCGGCGGGCAAAGTGGTTTCATGCTGCCCTCCGGAATCTCGGAGGTTAAGGCCACGACCGAGTATGCGAACGTCACTGCGCGCACGAAATGGTCGTATGCCTGGTACCTCGATGGCGAAAAGATCGTGACCGGCGACGGGAAGCCGTTTTCGAACTCATCGGGCAAGGCCTCGATGACCATCTCGGCCAAACAGGGTTTCCCGCCGGGTACGTTGAGGCTGGAAATCTACGTCGGCAATGACCTGGCGGCAACCTCGGACCTGCTGATCAGCGGTCAGTCGAAGCCGAAGGGCAGCGGCCAGGACCAAACGAGCGGTGGCGTGTTCGGGATCATCACATTTGGTACGCAATTGGACCGCAACAAACAGATTGCCGATCCGGGCGTATCGTTCCCGAGTGGGATCGACAAGCTTTACGCCGCGTTCGACTATCAGGGCATGAAAGATGGGTGGACATGGACGCGACG
>CAYWAK010000271.1:0-3559 GCA_964455755.1 uncultured Ardenticatenales bacterium
CCAAGATATAATTTGCCCAGCTCTTTGTTACCCAGAATCTCCGCCCCTGTACCCTCGAAACGGTTTCGACCCGTTTCAAACACATAGCCTCGGTGGGCAATCTCCAGGGCCTGCCTGGCATTCTGTTCCACCATCAGGATGGCCGTGCCCGTCTCGTTGATCGCCACGATGCGCCGGAAGGTATCGGCCACAAGCATCGGGGCGAGGCCTGCCGATGGCTCATCCAGCAGGAGCAGGGCCGGTTTCAGCATCAAGGCCCGGGCCATGGCCAGCATCTGCCGTTCCCCGCCCGAAAGTGTGTGGGCCATGCGATTCCGGCGTTCGCCAAGCACGGGGAAGAGTTCGAACATCTCCGCCATGCGCTGCGCAGTCCACCGGCGGTCAAGGAGTCCGCCGATTTCCAGGTTTTCGGCAATCGTCAGGTTGGCGAAGACGTTGTCGAGCTGCGGAACATAACTCATGCCCAGGGAGACGATTTTCTCCGGCGGCATTCCTGTGATTTCCCGGCCGTTGAACTGCACGATTCCTTCCCAGGGACGAATCAGGCCGGAAACGACCTTCATGAGTGTGCTCTTTCCTGCGCCGTTCGGCCCAAAGATTAGTACGCGCTCGCCCGGACGGACTTCCAGGTTCACGTCGTAGAGGACTTGCAAGTCGCCGTAGCCGGCGTTTAGCCCGCTGACCTGTAACACGGGGGACGCTCCGGTCACGATACCGCCCCGCCCAGGTACGCTTCCAGCACGCGCGGGTCTTTGCGGACGGTTTGTGGCTCGCCCTCGGCAATCGGTCTCCCGTAGTGCATGACGATCATTTTGTGGCAGATGCGCATGATCATGTCCAGGTCGTGTTCGATGATTAGAAAGGTTGTCCCGTTGCGATTCAGTTCGAGGATGCGGTCGATTAGGATGCGCCGCATTGTCGGGCTGACACCGGCGGTCGGTTCGTCCAGCAGAATCATTTGTGGGCGGAGCATGAGCGCGCGCGCCAGCTCCAGCAGCTTGCGCTGGCCGCCGGAGAGGGAGCCGGCCAACTCGTTCGCCAGGCGCTCCAGTTCGACAAAAGCGAGGATGTCGCGGGCGGCGTCCGAGGTGCTCTCTTCCAGGCGTTTCCAGGCGGGGGGAAAAAGGGCGCGCAGCATACCCTCTCCGGCCGGTTCCGGGGCGGCAAACATCATGTTTTCCCACACGGTCATGCGCGTGAAGATGTGCGGCGTTTGAAATGTGCGCACCAGGCCACGGCGGGCGATGCGGTCGGGGGGCAGGGTGGCGATGCTTTCGTCTCGATAGCAGATGTCGCCATCATCCGGCACGAGCACGCCGGCAATCAGGTTGAACGTGGTGGTCTTCCCTGCGCCGTTGGGGCCGATGAGACCGGTTATGGTGCCCGCTTCTACGTCAAACGAGCAGTGATCCACGGCGATCAGGCCGCCAAAACTTTTCACCACGTGCTCGAGGCGCAGTAGCGGTGTACCGTTCCGCGCCATCACGAGAGACTCCTTTCTTCGCGGGTGCTGATGGCTTTTCGCCGTCGTTCAGGCAGCACGCCGTCTGGGAAGAAGCGGATGATCGCTACAAGCAACAGGCCGATGATCACGAATCGCAGGGAAGGAACAAATGTCGGATTGGCAGCCGTGTACCGATCCAGAAAAGGGATGTTGTTAAGAAATCGTGTGCTCTCCCGGAAAGCAACCAGAATGAAGGCCCCGAAGATGACTCCCAGATTGTTGCCGGCCCCGCCCATCAGCACCGCCAGCCAGACCTGGAAGGTTATGATGGGCACGAACTGTCCTACGTGTACAGCGCCGATAAAGTGGACCCACAGGCTGCCGGCAATACCGGCGAGCGCGCCCCCCAGCGTAAAAGCCTGCAACTTCACGCGCGGCGTGTTCTTCCCCAGCGAGCGAGCGGCCAGCTCGTCTTCCCGAACGCCCCGCAAGACGCGGCCAAAGGGAGATTCGGTCAGACGTTGGGTCAGAAAGAGGAGGACCAGGACAACGGCGACCGTGAAGAAAAGGTAGAAATACGGGTACTGGCTCACCGGTATCACGGTACCTTTGAGGGGCTGGGGAACCACCGAGATGCCGTACACGCCCTGGGTGAGCCATTCTTCGTTGGATAGGAACGAATGGAATATCTCGGCCATGGCAAAGGTGGCGATGGCCAGGTAATGGCTGGTGAGGCGCACACTGGTCATGCCAATCAGAAGGGCCAGCGCTCCGCCGGCAATCGCCGCCAGGGCCATCCCTACCGGCAATGGCCAGCCGAAGCCAATCTGGTAGCGCGCGCCCAGTTCCTGGTAGGCGACTGACCCCGGAGGAGGCAGCGTCGCCAGGGCGCTGGCAAATGCGCCGGCGGCAAAGAAGGCCACGTGTCCAAAATTGAGCAGCCCGGTGTAGCCGTAGTGCAGGTTCAACCCCAAAGCGAGCAGCCCGTAGATCAAGGTCAACGTGCCGAGCAGGGTCAGGAAGGGAATCCACTCGACGGTCACGTGATGCCCCCCATGATGCCCTGCGGCCGGAAGAGGAGTACGGCCACCAGGATGGCAAAGGCAAAGGCGTAGGTGTAGTTCGCGGCGATGTAGGCCGTGCCAAATTCCATGCCGACCCCGATGATGATGGCCCCCAGCATGGCTCCGTACGGCCGGCCGATGCCCCCCAGCAGGGTGGCGGCAAAGATAACCAACAGAAATGACCAGCCCATCGCCGGCTGTATGGCTACCTGGGTGATCGCCAGCAAGACACCACCCAGCCCGGCGATGAGGGAGCTGATGAACCAGGTGATGGTGACAACGCGCTGTGTGTTCACCCCGGATACGCGCGCCAGCGTTTCGTTGTCACTGGCCGCGCGCATCATCTTCCCGATCATTGTGCGGCGGAGCAAGAGATGCACGGCCAGCATGGTCGCCAAAGAGACGAGCAAGATGCCGACCTGGGCTTTGGGGAGGAACAAGTTGCCGAGGTGCCAGGGACGCATAAGCGGCACGGGAAATCGCTTGGGGTCGGAACCATAGAACATGCGCAACAGATTCTGCAGGATGAAGGCCACACCCACGCTGGTGATGAGCAGGGGAAAGGGCCCTCGTGACATCAGGGGGTCGTAGAAAATCCTGGCGACGAGCGTACCGGCCAAGCCGACCAGGAAGACTGCCAGGATGGCCGCGGGCACCAGGGGCAGGCCGGCGCCGACCAAAATCAGGGTGAAGAATGCCCCCATCGTGAGGAATTCACCGTAGGCAAAGTTTATGAAACGTGTTACGCCGTAGGACAGCGTCATACCTATCGCGCTTACCGCGATTACGCCGGCAGTTGCCAGGGCAAAAATGAAAGTCTGTAGAAATTCAGTCAAGTTGTTGTACGCACGGTGTCTTGAAAATAACGTGTCAGGCGTCAGGTGTCACGTACTGCGTAAAACGTGATACGCAGTCCGTTTCACGTCTTCACGTTTCATGCGCCACTCACCATTCATTGTTGTTGGCTCGCTTCACGTCACTGACTCCCGACTCCTGATTTATCCCATTACGGTAAAATTAACACGTAGGACAGGCTTTCGAGCCTGTCAGC
>CAYWAK010000272.1:0-3554 GCA_964455755.1 uncultured Ardenticatenales bacterium
GCGAAACGCCCCGCCCGACGCGGCCATCGTGGTCACCGGCGCGTCCTGCCGCCAGCAGATCGAGCAGGGCACCGGTCGGCGCGTCCTGCACGTGGCCGAACTGCTCGCGGATCTGCTGATCGAAGAAGGGGGGATGTGAATGCAACTATGAATTACCGCCCGTTTTTGTTCGCCGGAGGGCCATTGGCCGAAGCATGGTGAGACGCTGGACGACATGGCGCGGTAGGCGTTGGACGACGGACGGCTGCTTGTAGAGCAGTCAGCATGGCCACGCGTGCCACTCCCGCGTTGGGAGAAGAGCCGTGAGAGGGGCAACACTTGCTGTTGCCCCTGCTGCGTTGGTGCGGCGCGCCCCTTGGGAACGCCACGCCTCACGTCCCCGCTTGCCACCAAGCAAACAGCCGTGGTTGGCCACGCTCCAGGGCCAGCAGATCCGCTTTCATCTGAACGCCGCCGGCATAGCCACACAAACTGCCGTCCTTTGCCACCACGCGGTGACAAGGTATGATGATCGGGATTGGATTGGCGGCAAGCGCACCGCCCACGGCCCGGGCGGCACGCGGTTTGTCGATCTGACCGGCCACCCACCCGTAGGTGCGGGTTTGGCCATACGGAATCTGGCAATCGATTTCCCAGACCTTTTGACGAAACGGCGTGTGGGCCGACAAATCCAACAGGGTCGTAAACTCGCGCAACGTACCGTCGAAGTATTGCTCCATCTCGTGAACAAGCAGATCAAGCTGCTCGGCGGGAGGGGGATACCCGTATGCACGGCTGCGCCGCAAGCGCTCCCATGCTTTGGCCTCGCTCGCGGCAGGCAAGGTCGTTTCGATCAAACCATCCGTTGAAAAGGCGGCGCCGAGCCATCCCACCCTTGAAAGCTCAAATACGCTGGCCGTTACCCCAATCACGATGTCATCCCCCCTTTGACGTCGTCAAGAACAAGCCCATCATGACATCATCTGCATACCGGTCAAGCAGCCGGAAAGCGCGTCGCCGCCGGCCCTCCTCGATAAAACCAAACTTGCGATAGAGGTTGATCGCCCGCTGATTGGTGGAGAAGACCTCCAGGTCCACCTTCTCCAGGCCGATGTCACGGGCCCAGGCCAAAAGGTACGTCATCATCGCCGTGCCCAGTCCCAGCTCGCGATAGGGTTTGGCGACGAGCATGCCCAGCGTGCCCACGTGGCGATCTTTCCGGCCAAAGGAGCCGGCGAAAACATTGCTAATGGCGACGACTTTGCCGTCCACTTCCGCCACAACCAAGAGCTTACGAGGATTCTCAAGAGCGTCACGGATGAATTGGCGCTCCTCCTCCAGACTAAGGAGGAGCTTTTCTGTGCCGATGTAGATTCCTTCTCCCGCGACTTCATTCACCAGCGCGAGCAGCTCCTCCGCTTCCTCCTCGCGAGCAGGACGCAGAGTCGCCAACAGACCATCTTTCATCGTGACGCTCTGTGGTGCATACCAAGCCATGATACCTCCGCTCTCCACGAAACCGTGCGTGCCGACCCCGTTTTTCCTGCCCCATTTTATGTCAGAGTGCGACCGATGTCAAATGATCGTCGTGCCGTACCCCGGACCTCGTTTGTGGCCGGCAAAGTAGGGGCAAGGCATTTCCCTCTACGTGGGGTCTTCCCAGTTCTGTGGAGCAGGCCAAAGGGGTTTGTCCCTCTCGGGGGCTCAGGAATGCCTCGCTCCTACTTTGACCCTGGTTGTCCAGAGATTTGACAACCTGATAGAATGTGGTATACTTTTATATTTGGGACACAAAGTAGAATAATCTATATTTCAATGTTGAATTCTTGCCAGCTCTGACCCATTTTTCGGGGCTGGCATGTTTTTGGTAAACACATTTCACTGCTGCCGATTGTGTAGAGTCAGAAGAGAGAAACGCTCCCCCACTATCAGTTACGTTGAAACGCTGTCTCTTTTTCTCTGCCACCTTAAGGTTGGTCACAGACATCAGAAAATAAGGGAGCCGCTGTCTATGAAGCATCGCCAAGAGATACTGCAAGAACTTGTCGCAGGGCTGATCAGGAAAGCCGAGCAGCAAGGACACATCACACAAGACAACCTACTGGAAGTCTTGCCCGATGTAGATGACATCTTCGACTTGCTAGACAACCTCTACAAATTACTTGCCGACGCCGGGATAGAGATTCGTGATTCGGAAGACTGGTATCTGCCCCTTCCTCGGGCGGGAGACAACGATCTGGGAGATGATGACGAACTCATGCTGGACCTGGCCCAACTGAGCCCCGATGACACGGTTGGTCTTTATCTCATGGAAAGCTGCCATCACCCCCTTCTAAGTGCGCACGAAGAAACCATCTTGGCCTTACGAATGGAACAGGGACAAGAAGCCCTCAAACGCCTCAAGAAACAGAGGGCCGAACTGTCCCCAGAACAATGCCAACATCTGAAATCCCTGGTACACCAAGGAGCCAACGGACGCCGCAAACTGATAGAATGCAACTACCGCCTCGTAATCAGCATTGCCAAGAAATATGAAGGTCGCGGGTTGCCCTTGCTCGACCTCATCCAGGAAGGAAACATCGGCCTGATGCGAGCTGTGGACAAGTTTAACCACCGGCTGGGATATAAGTTCTCCACCTACGCGACATGGTGGATTCGACAAGCTATCACGCGCTGCATTGCAGACCAATCGCGCACTATCCGCGTGCCGGTACACATGACCGAACGGATCGGAGAGCTTAACCGTGCCTCGCGCCAACTGATGCAAGAGCTGGGACGGGAACCTTCCATACGCGAACTGGCCAACGAACTGGATACGACTCCGCACAAAGTCCAGCGCATGATGCGCATCGCCCAGCATCCTCTCTCCCTGGAGATGCCTGTCGGCGAAGACGAAGAAAGCAGCCTGGGAGACTTTGTAGAAGACCAAAAAGGGTTAGCCCCCACCGACGCAACCTCACAAAGTCTTCTCCGCGAAGAATTGGAGCAAGTATTTACGTCACTCCATCCTCGCGAAGTGCAGATACTACAACTTCGTTACGGACTGAAAGACGGACGCAGCCTTACGTTGGAGCAAGTTGGGAAAAAATACGGGCTGACACGCGAAAGAATTCGCCAGATTGAAGTGCAAGCGCTGCGCAAACTGCGTCACCCAAGTCGCAGCCGCCGCCTCCGGGACTATCTGTAACCAAACGCTTTTCTACTTGTCGGGAGACCGAGCGACGACACAAAACAAGCAGCCGAAACCACCAGCAAAACGAAGGGAAAAGACATCTTCGTTTACAGCTTTGTGCCTTGACTGTGAGGCACAGTTTTCAATCAGCGGAAAAGAAGCGAAACAAGAGCAACAAGTTGCCTGCCCACAATGCGGCATGCAATTTGAAATCACATCCGTAATGCCACCGCAAATCGATTACGCTTGGTCCTGCTTCCCCGCGAGCTAGTGCTTCGTCAAGGTTAAAATGGCGCATCTGTCATTGCGACGCGCGTCAGTGCCGAAGCAATGATGGCCTTTGTGAGCTTGATTGATCTCCATGACTTCCTCCGCGTTCTCCGCGTCTCTGCGGTGTATCTGA
>CAYWAK010000273.1:0-3531 GCA_964455755.1 uncultured Ardenticatenales bacterium
GTGTCGCCACTCTTCGCACCCATACAGTCTATTGCCGCAGCGGGTGCCATCGTTGCTTTTGCCGGCGCAGTCGTCGGCGGAGCCGGTTTGGCCGTCGGTTGTGGGGCGGGTGTCGCTGCCGGAGCGCAAGCCGCCACCACAAAGCTGACCGCTAACAATGCCGTCAGCAAAATCCAGAATTTTCTATTTCGAAACATGGTGTCTCCTCCTGAAATTCAGCTAGAGAAACAAACAACCTTAAAAGATCGACCGAAAATAATTTGGCTCGCCTCACCTCCCTTCGGCGATTTTGGATTGGCCGTTGCGTGTTGCGTATGTTGCGTACTGTGCAATCCGTTGACAGTTGATAGTTGACAATTGATCATGGCTCATTGATCACTGACCGTTGCCTTCTGCTCCCCCGAAGACTCACGGACGATCAACTCTGTATTGAGAAGTGTCGTATCCTGTTCCACCTCCTCTCCGCGGATCAGACGCAGCAAAATCTTGGCTGCTGTCTGGCCCAGTTTGCGGGCCGGCAGGCGGATTGAGCTCAAAGAGGGTGTGACGTAAGCGGCCATGCGCACATCATCGAAGCCGACGACGGACATTTCGTCCGGGACGTGTACGCCGGCTTCGCGCAGGGCGGTCAACGCACCGAAAGCAACGACATCGCTGGCGATGAAGACAGCCGTGGGTCGTTCCGGCAGGGCGAGCAGTGATTGCATTGCTTCGTGGCCGCTGGCCCGGCTGAATGCGCCGTAGCGAACCAGGGCCTCGTCGTAGTCCAGGCCGGCAGCCTTGAGGGCAGACTGGTAGCCGCGCAGGCGGTCACCGCTGGCCGTGTAGATGAGCGGCCCGTTGCTGATGAAAGCGATTCGCCGGTGACCGAGCGCGAGGAGATGTTCGACGGCAGAACGCGCGCCCCCCACATTGTCCACATCCACTTGGGGCAGATTGCTGCCGTGGAGCTGTCCTTCGAGCACCACGGGAAAGCCCTTCTCCTGAATTCTGGACAAAAGCAAGTCATCGGTGCGCGGGCCGGAGACGATCAGCCCGTCAATTTGGTGCGATTGAACCAGCCCAAAATAGGCGTCGGGGGCATTGACATCTTCAACTGCTTCGAGAACAATGCGGAAACCTTTGGGCCGGATGACGCTGTGAATTCCGTGGAGCACTTCCATCAGGAAGACATCGGCGAAGAGACGGTCGGCGCTTTGGCAAAGCACGACGCCGATATTTCCGGATCTGCGACGGGCCAGCGAACGGGCTGCGGCATGGGGGTAGTAATCGAGTTCGCGGGCTGCTTCCAACACACGCTGGCGCGTCGCTTCCGAAATGTGCGTGCCGGGGACATTGTTGAGAACCAGCGACACCGTGGTACGGGATACGCCGGCCATGCGGGCTACGTCGGCACTGACGACTTTCTTTCTCTTCGTCATGAGACAAAGTCCTGTAACTTGAGGAGTAACACGCGTTACTAACGCGTGTTACTATCATACCACAGAAAAGCCGCGTTGTCAAGAGGGTTTTAGCATGAATCTTCCGGGCCATCAGACCATAGCTTGACCTTTTTGCCGCTTGGTGCTATGATAGGCGCGACATCACGTATTGACCCTCGGAGAAAAAACAATGGCTAGCAAATCGATTCTGGTTCTGCTTTTGTTTGGCCCGACAATCATCCTAAGCGCCTGCAACCGGGCACCCAGCCCTGCCGTGCTTCCTTCACCCACATCAGCCACCGCGCCTAGCAGTGTGCCGGCCACGACGATTTCCACCGCGCCACCGACGGTACCGGCGAGCAAAGTGCCGGCCACACAGACTGCCACAGCCGTGCACCCTTTCTCGCCCGCACAGGGCAGTGCACTGGCATCGGCCGGCAACGACTGGTTCGCCACCGCGGGCAAATGCGTAATTTGCCATCAGAACAACGTGGACGAAGCCGGCAACGACGTCTCCAACGGCGAATACTGGCGCAGCACCATGATGGCCAACGCTGCCACGGATCCCTACTACCTGGCCAGCGTGAGTATTGAAGTGGAACGCTTCCCTGGTTTCAGGGCCGTCATTGAAGACAAATGCAACACCTGCCACATGCCCATGGCCCATTTTAGCGATGCTGCCCAAGGCAAACAGGGTTTGATCTTTGGCGATGACGGGTATCTCAACACACAACACCCGTTGCACACGTTGGCGGTGGACGGTGTCTCCTGCACGACCTGCCATCAGATTCAAGACAATGGGTTGGGGAATTTTGCCAGCTTTAGCGGCGGCATGGTTTTCGATCTACAAACCCCGCCAGGGCAGCGCGCAATCTTCGGTCCCTTCCCTCCCAGACAATCGGGCAAGAACATCATGTCGGGCGTGTCCGGGTTCACGCCGCAAGAAAGCGACCACCTGGCCAAATCGGAACTGTGCGCGACCTGCCACAATCTTTACACCAACTATGTCACGGAAGAAGGGACGTTAAGTGAGGACTACTTCCCGGAACAGACGCCCTATACCGAATGGCTGAATTCAGATTATGTCGGGCAATCCACCTGCCAGGACTGCCACATGCCGCTCGCCGAGGGTGCGGTCGCGCTGACGAATGCGGGACCCACAATCATGCGCAGCCCCTACGCCAAACACAGTTTTGTCGGTGGCAACGTGTATGTTCTTAAACTGCTGAAAAACTTCGGCGGCGAACTGGGGGTACAGGCGAACACAGATCATTTCGACGCTACCATTGCCCGCACAATGACGCAGTTGCAGACCAAAACGGCAACGCTCACCGTCTCTGAGCCGGCCTTCGTGGACGGGATGCTCAGTTTCGATGTTTCGGTTAACGCGCTTACCGGGCACAAGTTCCCCACCAGCTACCCGTCGCGCCGCGCGTGGCTCCATGCCACGGTCAAGGATGCCAATGGCCGCGTGATCTTCGAATCGGGCAGGGCCGGCCACGATGGCGCCATCAGCGGCAATGACAACGACGCCGACCCGCTGGCTTTTGAGCCCCATTACGATGAAATCGTCAGCCCTGACCAGGTGCAAATCTATGAAGCGATCATGCGCGACGCCAAGGGCGAGGTGACTACGGAACTGCTGCTGGCTGCGTCCTACGCAAAAGACAACCGCCTGCTTCCCGCAGGCTTTGACAGGACGGCAGCCTCAGACGACATTGCCCCGTACGGTGACGTTGTGGCGGATGACGACTTTGCTGCCGGGACGGACACCGTCAGCTATCGCGTGGACACGGAAGGCGCGACGGGGCCATTTACCGTTGACGTGGAACTGCTCTACCAATCCATCGGCTACCGCTGGGCGCAAAACGTTGCCCCCTTCGACACGGAACAGGCCCGCCTTTTCCGTGCCTATTACAACACCGTGCCGAACGTGCCCATTGCTGTCGCCGCGCAGAGCGCCAAGAGCCGGTAGGCTTCCCCGCCGGGAACGGCGTGGTGCGTAATCCGTAAGGCTGTTCGTCGTGAAGCCTTTGCGCATTACGCATTAAGCCTGTCCATCGCCGAAGTTCCCGTTAGGTCGCCGACTCCATAGCTCAGTTGTTGGCCG
>CAYWAK010000274.1:0-3518 GCA_964455755.1 uncultured Ardenticatenales bacterium
CGCCGCGCGGGCCGGCGTCAGCCAGGGCACGGTCTATTGGTATTTCAAAAGCAAGGACGAGCTTCTCATGGCCGTCTTCGAGGATTGGCTGGCCGGCCTGTCGCAAGACTACGCAGCCATCGTGGCCGGCCCCGGCCTGGTCGAAGACCATCTCCGGCGTTATGCCCAGGCCGCCGCCCGTCGCATGATAGCGTGCGAGACCATCCTCCCTATCGAAACGGAATTCTGGACATTGATTTTTCGCCACGACGCCATCCGCCAGAGGTTCCATGACCTGTTCCGCCTGATGCGCGCGGATATTGTCGCTCTCTTGCGTGAGGGCATGAAAAGCGGCGAGTTGCGCAGCGACATCGACCCCGAACACCTGGCAGCCATTGCCATTGCCGTCTATGATGGCCTGATCTTGCAATGGGCCGCCGAACCGCAAGCTGTGGACTGGGAAGCCATCGCCGAAACCTTCGTGGATGTGGTGCTCAACGGCGGACGAAAGGCATAGAATCATGCGCAAGACCTGGGCGGTGATGAAGAAAGAGTTTCGCCACATGCTCCGCGACCCGCGCAGCCTGGCGCTCGTAACGCTGGGGGCCATGCTCATTCTTTCGATCATGGCCTACAATTTTTCTCGCGACATCGAACAGGTACCGACGGTCATGCTGGACTATGATCAAACTGCCCGTTCCCAAGCCTACCGGGACGATTTCCGGGCCGACCGCTTCTTTGCCCTTTCGATGTCGGCGGACAGCCCCATGCAGGTGGAAGACCTTTTGCGCGGCGGCGTGGCGGCCGTCGGGCTGATCATTCCGCGCGGTTTTGCCGGTGACCTGGACGCGGGGAAGGCGGCACCGGTGCAAATCCTGGTGGACGGCTCCGACCCGAACAGTGCCGCACAGGCTGTGGGCCACGCCCGCGCAATCTCCGCTCGCTTTGGCCTCGACTTGTTGAAAGAAGCTGCGCGCCGGCGAGGTGGACAGGACGCGACCATGATCGCACCGGCACTTGATGTCCGCACGCAAATCTTGTACAACCCGGGCGCGAAGATGGTCAACGGCATGGTTCCCGGCCTGATGGGCATTGTGCTGGCCATTCCGGCCCTGACCACGGCCCTCTCCATCGCCCGCGAGAAGGAAGACGGCACCCTGGAACAGCTCATGGCCACGCCGCTGGGACGCACACAGATTTTGGCCGGCAAACTGATCCCCTATGTCGTCGTTGGCCTCGTGGACGTGTTGCTGTTGACGGCCGTCGGTCGCTGGGGGTTTGGCGTACCGTTCGACGGGAGTTTGCTTTTGCTCCTGCTGCTGTCTTCCATCTTTCTGTGGGCCAATCTGAGCATTGGCCTGTTGATCGCCACGGCCGTGGAGACGCAGGCAGCAGCCATCATGCTGGCCTTCATGATCTTCGTCATCCCACCCTTCTTTCTGTCCGGCCTGTTCCTACCCCTCTCCGGGATGCCGCCCTGGTTGCGATCAGAGGCATACATGCTGCCGGCGACCCACTTTGTGACCATCGCGCGCGGCGTTTTCCTGAAAGGGGCCGGCATTGAAGCGCTTTGGGGAAATGCGCTCTATCTGGCGTCTGCAGCGACCGTGATCGGCACGATCGCTACCCTGCGGTTTCAGAAGCAAATGTCATGATCTTTCGTATCCTTGAGCTGCTGCGCAAAGAACTGATTGAATTCCGGCGAGACCGGCTGCTATTCGCTGTGGTGATGTTTGTACCGGTGATTGAAATGGCTTCGCTGGCCTATGCTACGGCGGGGGGCGTAGCTCACTTGCCCACGGTAATCAGCGATCAGAGCGGGAGCCGGCCGGCGCGGGAATTGGTCTCTGCGCTGCAGAATACCGGTCGCTTTGATCCAGGCGCTGCCGTTGCCGGCAGCACGGAAGCCGAAAAGCGTCTGCGGGGTGGCTCCGCGCGCGCCGCCGTGATCGTGCCGGTCGATTTTGCCCGGCGCATGGATCGGTTCGACCGGCCCGCTCGCGTGCAGGTGCTGCTCGATGGCACAGAACCGGTGACGGCCCTGATCGCGCAGGCCTACGCCGAGGAGACGATCCTGCGCTTCGCAAGTGATCGCCTGGCGCGCCAGGGGCTGGCCGTGCCGGCGGATCCGGTGGATGCGCGGGTGCGCGTGCGCTTCAACGAAAGTCTGCGTGGGGAGAACTTTTACATCCCGGGGGAACTGGCCGATATCCTGGCCGCGCTGGTGATTGTGATCACGGCGATAGCCCTCTCCCGCGAACGGGAACGGGGCACGATTGAGCAATTGGCGGTCACACCGTTGCGCCCGGTCGAGTTGATTGCGGGCAAGGCGTTACCGGCGATGTTCATTGCCTACAGCCAGTTCTTGGTAATGTTGGTCGTCGCCATGTTTTGGTTCCATGTGCCGCTGCACGGCTCCGCCGGCTTGTTGCTTGTCCTGGCCACGTTGTTCGTCACCGTGGAAGCGGGATGGGGAATCTTCCTTTCGTCCCTTTCCTGGACACAAGGGCAGGCGCTGGTGACGGCATTTTTCTATGTCAGCATTGAGACGGTCGTCTCCGGTTACATGATTCCGCCGGAACAGATGCCGGCGGCGGCGCAATGGTTCTCGCGGATATTCCCGTTGCGCTACTTCATCGCCATCTTACGCGGAATTTTTCTGCGCGGGGCGTCGCTGCCCGACCTATGGCCGGACGTGCTCGCCCTGGTCGTCTTGGGCGTGGGGGTCTTTGCACTGGCAGCATACCGCCTGCGCCGACAGATGACGTAGTTAATAGCAAATGGTCGTTAGCAATTGACAATAGACAATTACCCATGTCCTACGTCTACATGAAAGTTTTGGAATCGTCACCGCAGCGGTACGACCGGGGAATGCGGTTGCTCACGTTGGGCCGGTTGGAACAGGCACAGCGGGACATCGCGACCCGTATCCGGTCGGGCTGGCGCGTGCTGGACATCGGGTGCGGCACGGGCACGCTGGCCGTGATGATGGCCTTGCGCGGTGCGCAGGTGACAGGCGTGGACATCTCGCCGATCATGCTCTCCGTGGCCCACGAGAAGGTGCGCGCCGCCGGCTTGCAAGACCGCGTGGCACTCCGCGAGCTGGGCGTCACGGAGCTGGACACCGCCTTCCCGGACGGGAGCTTCGACGCGATCACCAGCTCGCTGGCCTTCAGCGAACTCGCGAACGACGAGGTGACCTACGCGCTGCGCCAGTGCCACCGCTTGCTCCGTCCGTTGGGGTGGCTGATGATCTGCGATGAGGTGCGGCCCGATTCGCCCGTGGAACGGTTCGCCACATGGTTGGCGCGGTTGCCGTTCGTGCTCGTCACCTTTGCGCTGACGCAAAACACGACGAGCCAGGTGAGCGACCTGTCGCCCCGCATCGAGGAGGCCGGTTTCCAGATGGAAGAGGTGCGGCGGTACCTGCTCGGTACGCTGCGGACGTTTGTAGCGAAGCGAGAAGGAACGACGGACGAAATGGCGCAGGGAGCGTGAAGGCCTATCCGCGACCGTAGCTTGGACGGTCGGGTTACTAC
>CAYWAK010000275.1:0-3496 GCA_964455755.1 uncultured Ardenticatenales bacterium
TACGCCGGCAGTCTGGAGGCTGTTCCACGAGACAAATTCTCAGGTACTGATACTGGCTGATTGACGGGCTGCGTGAGGTGGGGGAAACCCTTTAGTCTTTCGGCGAGTGACGGCCGGAGCCACAGACAAGCGCCAGCAGAGTCCGCGCCGTTTCTTCCCACGCAAAGGGGAGCACCAGCTCCCGCATCCCGTCTGGCTTTGAGCGGCAAAGCGCATCCACCGCAGTGCACATTTCTTCGTCCGAACGCACGTAGCGCACGCCCACACCGGCGGGCAAGCGTGCAGGCAGATCGCCGTACGGCGTGCTGACGACCGGACAGTCGCACGCCAGGGCTTCCAGCACCGAGAGGGGCATTTCGATGGCCGATGTCTGGCCGGTGGCCGGGAAGACGTAGACGTCCGCCATCTGGTAGGCCGTTTCAATGTCCGCGACGTAATGCCGCACCAGCCGGACGCCGGCGGCTTCCAACACGCCCGCGATCTCTTCGTCCTGCGGGGTGCTGGTGCTGCCCACCACAACAACCTGGTACCCTCGTTCTTGCAGGCGAATCAACCTGAGCACATTCCGCTTGGCATTGATGTGCCCCACGTGTAGCGCAACGCACTTTTCGGACGGGATGTCGTACCGCTTTCGCAACGACTGCTTCTCATCATCGGACACCGGCACGAAACGCTGCACGTCAATGCCGGGAGGAAGCACCTGCGCCGGGCAGCCCAACGCCGCCAGCGCACGCCGGCTGCTCTCGCCGGCAACCAACAGATGATCCGGACGCAGGAGCGGCAGCAACACACGCGCGAGCGGCCCGTACCGGCGGGGCTGCAAGGAAATGAGCGCGGTCGGTGCGCCGCCGGTGTACCACTTCAGGGTGCGCGCGCGGAGGAAGCTCGGCCAGGTGGCGCATGCCGTGGGGATGTACAACACGATGTCCGGGCGAAACGAAGCGATCCGCCGGCGCAGCGCATCCCCCCACAGCATTTTGTTTGCGGAGACCGGCTCAATTCCGTCGGGGGGCCAGCCCTGCCCGAAATTCGTCAGGCCGACGACCTCATGGCCGGCTCGCAAGGCGCAAATCAGGTGCCAGGCCGTGTTCTTGATCCCCTCGTCGAATGGGGGTTCGAGCCGTTCCGAGAAAACGACGATTTTCATGGTCGATCCGCAAGCTGTTGATACAACGCAAGATAGCGGCGGCCCACTTCTGCGGCCTGAAATCGCCGCTCTGCCTGTTTGCGCGCTTCTACGCCGAAGCGACGCCGCAAGTCAGCGTCCGCCAGCAGCTCCAGGATGCGATCGGCCAGCGCCCGGTCATCGCCGGCCGCGACCAGGAAACCGGTCACATTCTCTGTCACCAGGTCGGGGATGCCGCCGACGCGGGTCGCAACGACCGGTAAGCCGACGGCCATCGCTTCGATGATGGCCAGCGGCGCGTTTTCCTGGCGCGAGGAGAGCGTGACCAGCGCAGAGCGGCTGTACGCTTCCAGCAACGCGTTGCGCGAAAGCATGCCATCAAAATGGACAACCTTCGCCAGCCCGTGACTGCGCACGAATTCATGAACCTGTGACGCATACAGCTCACTGGTCACCCGGCCAGCGAGATGAACGCGTATCGTGGGTCGTTGCCGGCTCGCCCGTTCAACGGCCCGCATCAAGGTCAAAAGATCCTTGACTTCGGTGGTGCTGCCGACGAACTGCACGCGATTTGGGTCCTCGTGCCGCTCGACGCCAAAGAACGCATCGGACACCGGATTTTCGATGCGCACCCAGCCGGTGGTGCGCAGTGTCCGATATTCGTCGCGTACGTAATCACTGATCGCGACCAGCGCATCTGCGCGAAGCACGGCTTGCCGGTCGTAGTAGCCTGCCAAAATGAAACGGGCGCGGTCGAACCAACTTTTGCGGTACGATTCGGCCTCACGGTGCAGCACGCCATGCACGGTGTAGATTGTGGGATAACCGGCACGAACGGCGGCGACGGCGTAGTGGGGCACGTGGGCGTGTACCACGTCAGGCTTTAGCTCGTCCAAAATGCGGCGGATACGGTCGCCGGCCCGCATCAGGTTGGGCACAAGCCGCCGGCGGGGCATGGCCAGGAAGTGCAGCGTGGCACCATCGCGGCTCAGGTGCGCGTCTTCGGCAATATCCGAATGACAGTGGATGACGTGAACGTCCAGCCCTGCGATGGTTTGCAATCCCTGAACCAGGTAGAAGGCCGCGGCCCGCACGCCCCCAGAAACCAGTTCGGGTTCGCGGGGATAAAGACTGAGGATGGCAACACGCATGACCGGTTCGCTGCCCTAAACGCCGGCCGGCCCAAGCTTTCCGGTGAGGGTGAACCAGGCATACTTTTTCAAGTCTTTTTTCAGGCCGGTGTGCACAAAACAGGCACTGTTGCAGCTCAGGCAACTGTGCTTTGTCATCCACCGGCGGAAGTCCTGGTTCTCCGGCGCGTAGTACACCTCACCGACCGTCTGGCCGTCGAGGCAGTTGCCGATTTTTCGTTCGGACAAGCAATAGTAGACATCGCCAAACGAATCGAGTACGAAGGCGTCCACCGTGAACGGGCAGGGGGTTGAGCGCACACCGCCGTCGCGATACATGCGGATCATGTCATTCCAGTAGTAGGCCAGGACATTGCCCGGCGAGCGGTCGGCGGCCAATTCCTCCATCAAACCATAGAGATACGCCTTGTCTTCCTCGGTGAAATCAAGTTCAGCCTGCTGCTCCGTGTTTGCGACGTAGCTGTCGTGGAAGCCGACCACTTGCAGGGTGCAGGGGATACCATGTTCCGCGCACCAATCGCGCACGTCCCGCACGTGGTAGAGGTTCTTGCGGTAGACTACCGTGCCCACCCCCAGCCAGAATCTGTACGTCTGCTGCAAGTCCTTCAGGGCCAGCAGGGTCTCCCGGCTCTTGGCAAAGGCGTTGGGAATGTGGCGCACCGATTCGTGCATTTCGTCCAGCCCGTCAATGGAAACGGAAATGCTCAATTTGATGCCCCGCGGCCGGCACATCTCGGCGATTGCTTCGGATTGCGACAAGATTCGCTGCGGCAGAAAGCCGTTGGTGATCAGGGTGAGCGATTGTAAACGGGGCATGCGCTCCATGAAGAGCGTAATCAGCTCCAGGATTTGCGGGTGGATCGTGGGTTCCCCGCCGGCGACGGTCAGTTTTTCGATCGTTCCAAAGATGGGGTCTTGCAGCACCTCGGCCCATTTCTCCAGCGTCATCTCGCCTCTCGTGTCCATTTGCCAGATGTTGCACATATCGCAGCGCGAATTACAACGATAGGTGATGTTGATCTGCAATTGCTTGGGAGGCAAAACCTGGAAATGTTTCAACACATTGTAGTCATAAAGTCCGGTGACAAAACTTTTCCAATCCTTCGTCATCATCTTTCGCAACGTTCCGTTCGTTCTCAACGCGGTTGGTTCCTCTCCAGTCCGTAGTCAGAATCCAGTCACTGCTCACTGAGTATCAGTACCTGAGAATTTGTCTCGT
>CAYWAK010000276.1:0-3494 GCA_964455755.1 uncultured Ardenticatenales bacterium
CAAATCTGAATTTCAACCAGACAAGATACACTACCCCGGTATATTTCAAGTTGCTTTGAAAGTCTCCCTGTGGTACAATGAAGACTCGTTATTGCAGGCAGTATTGCGTAGAGGTTCGCTCCGATCTTGCGAGCGCAGGGAGGCATTGTGGACAAGGTGAAAGTCGGCGTGTTGGGTGCCACGGGGGCTGTAGGTCAGCGTTTTGTGCAGTTGTTGGAGGGGCATCCCTGGTTTGAAATCTCGGCTCTGGCCGCTTCGGACCGGTCGGCCGGGAAGCCGTACGGCGAGGCTTGCCGCTGGCTCTTGCGTACGCCCATGCCGGGAGCCATGCGCAACATGACCGTGCAGCCGTGCGAGCCGGAACTCGATGCCGAGTTGGTCTTCTCCGCCCTGCCCGGCGACCAGGCCCGCACCGTGGAGCCGTCGTTTGCGCAGGCCGGCTACATGGTTTCGAGCAACACGGCAACCCACCGCATGGAAGCGGACGTTCCCTTGCTCATCCCCGAGGTAAACCCGGACCACTTGGCCCTGATCGAAGTACAGCGACGCAACCATGGCCGTACGGGCTTTATCGTCACCAACCCGAACTGTTCGACAATCGCCTTGGTGCTGGCTCTGAAACCCTTACACGATGCCTTTGGTCTGGACAAGGTGATGGTGACCACCATGCAGGCCATTTCGGGTGCCGGGTATCCGGGAGTTTCCGCGCTGGACATCCTGGATAACGTGATTCCCTACATCGGTGGCGAAGAGGCAAAAATGGAAAGTGAGCCGCTGAAGCTGCTCGGTACGCTCGCCGGAGACCATGTGCAAGACGCCGATTTCGCCATCAGCACGCAGTGTAACCGTGTCCACGTCCTGGATGGTCACCTCGAGGCGGTGTCTGTCGCCTTCCGTGTGCCGGCCACCGCGGATGACGTGGCGGCTGCCCTGGCAAAGTTCCGCGCGGAACCGCAGGAGTTGGGCTTGCCCAGTGCGCCGGCCCATCCGGTCGTCGTGCACCGCGGCATTGACCGCCCGCAACCGCGCCGCGACCGGGACATCGAGGGGGGCATGGCCTCCGTTGTGGGGCGTATCCGGCCCTGCCCGATCCTCGATTACAAGTTTGTGGTGCTGGGTCATAACACGATACGGGGCGCTGCCGGCTGCGCCATTCTGAATGCGGAGTTGCTCAAGGTCAAAGGCTACCTGAATTGAGCGCGGGCGGTAACTTACCGGCCCGGTCAAGAAAACATGAGGGAGAAAATGAAGCATTGCATTCTGATCATAGACGGCGCCGCCGGCTGGCCGGTAGATGAGCTGGACGGACGGACCACGCTGGACGCGGCCCACACACCAAACCTGGATTGGCTGGCCCAGAACGGCTTTGTTGGAATGGCCCAAACTGTGCCCCTGGAGCTGGAGCCGAGCAGCGCCTGCGCTTGCATGTCCATCCTCGGCTACAGCCCCCGGCGCTATTACACCGGCCGCGGCCCCATCGAGGCGGTCAGCATGGACATCGCCTTGCAGCCCGGCGAGGCTGCGTTCCGCTGCAATCTGGTGCACGTAGCCGACGGCAAAATCGTTGATTACAGCTCGGGACACATTCCCAGCGAAGAATCGCGGCCCCTTTTGGAGGCCGTGGCCGCCGAGTTGAGTTCCCCGCAGGTGCGCTTCTACCCCGGCGTCTCCTACCGGCATATTTGTGTGATCCGCGATGTACCCGCCGTGCTCGAGGCCCGCTGCGTGCCGCCGCACAACGTCCCCGGCCAGCCGTTGGCGGACAACCTGCCCAGCGGCCCCGGAAGCGCGTTCCTCCTCAATCTGATCGCGCGGTCCCGGCCGATCCTGGAGAATCACCCAATCAACCAGGCGCGGCGCGCCCGTTCCCAGCGAACGGCGAACATGATCTGGCTCTTCTGGGGGGGGGCGACGGCGCCGGATATGCCCACATTTGCGGGGACTTTCGGGCTGCACGGCGCGATCTCGTCCGGCGTAGACCTGTTACGCGGCCTGGGCAAACTGGCCGGCCTGGACATCCTGGAGATTGCCGGCGTCACCGACGGCCCGGACAACGACTATCGCGGGCAGGCGGCCGCTTGCCTGGAGGCCCTGGATGATCACGACCTGGTGATCATCCACGTGGAATCGCCCGATGAAGAGGGGCACGGCGCCAACGTGCGGGGCAAGATCGAAGCAATCGAACGGATTGACGCGGACATGGTGCGCCAACTGCGCGACTACGCGGGAGACCTTCGGGTGTTGGTCATGCCCGATCACCCGACGCCGATTAACAAGCGCACCCATGTGCATGATCCCGTGCCCTTTCTTCTCTACGGGCCAGACATTCCCTTGCGGCCGGCCGCTGCATTCACGGAGCGTCATGGCGCGGCAGTCTCTCCTGTCACTTGGTGGGCCGACGGGCTTGTGCGTGCGTTGGCCACCGCGGATATTGTGGGGTTGGCCCCATTCTGAACGCACACGTTGGCACGTTGCGATTTTTCGAACGGGTGTAAGAACACCGCCCGTCTGCGCGTCTAGGCTGGGGGGTGAAAACATGATCAACACACTGATTTTCGATTTAGACGGCACACTTGTGCAAACGGAACAACTGAAGGCACAAGCCTACACGCAGGTCATTCAAGACCTTGCGGAGCCACGGCCGGATGCCGGCGCTATTCTTGAAGCCTATCGAGAAGTGGTTGGCCTCTCGCGCCGCGAAGTTGCCCGGCATCTTGAATCGCGCTTCAAGCTGAGCGCGGTGCTGCGTCCCATTCAAAGCGAGATGGGGCTGCCGACTGCGTGGCAAACGCTGGCGCAGTTGCGCATCCGCGCTTACCAAGCGCTCATCCGCCAGCCCGGATTCCTGCGCCAGCATCAATGGCCTTTCACGCGCGCCTTGCTCGAATCCGCAAAAGCTGCCCGGTGCCGTGTGGCGCTGGCCACCATGTCCCATTGCGAAGACGCGCTGTTCGTATTGCGTGCGCTGGGACTGGAAGACACCTTCGACTTCATCGCCACACGCGACGACATCACCCACGGCAAACCACACCCGGAAATCTACCAACTGGTCGCGGAAGAATTGCAAGTCGATCCGGCAAACTGTCTGGTCATCGAGGACTCGCTCAACGGCGTCAAAGCGGCGCTCGCCGCCGGCATGGACGTGGTCGCCGTCGCAACCCCGCTGACCGGACGCATCCTGCACGCCGCCGGCATTCTGCCCGCAACGCAAATCGTCGATCAGCCAACTCATCTGGCCGAGACCGTCTCCCGTCGCTTGCAGCGGGGAGGAGGTTGAAGCCGTTCCGCATGGAACACAGGTGTTAACAGAGAAACACAGAAGTTCAGGCCAAATTAACAAAAAATCTGTGTTTATCCTGCAAATCTGTGCCCCATTATTCCTTCTCCGACAAGCTGCTAGATACGTGGTCGCTTTGACCAAGCCTGGAAAGTTTTCACCGGCCTCCCCCCTGATAGCTTCCCACAGTTTTGCGGTATACCCGCGCGGGAAAGAG
>CAYWAK010000277.1:0-3407 GCA_964455755.1 uncultured Ardenticatenales bacterium
GCTCTGGTGCAAGCGCTCATGGTTGTAGAAGTGAAAGTAATCGTGCAATCCGACCGAGGATACTGAACCAGCACGGGGAGAAAAAACGCAAAACTTTGACGGACACCCCAAGGCCGGGTACAACTTGCCGTAACGGGCCACTTGTGTTATACTCTCTCTGTTGTTGAAACACGTGAGCAAGTAAACACACCCTCTTACGACTTCGTTGACCGGAAGATTCAAACCGGCGTAAGGCAGTGTCACTTACAAGAGGGTGGACGCAATAAACGAAGGAGGAATGTAGCCTGTGTCTGTACTTGGAATCAAACCCTTACTCGAAGGCGGCGTGCATTTTGGACATCGCACGCGGCGATGGAATCCCCGTATGCGTTCGTATATCTTCACAGAACGAAGCGGGATTCATATCATTGACCTGCAACAAACCATTGCCCAAATTGATGATGCCTATGCAGCAGCCCGGGACGCCGTCGCAAACGGCGGCACCGTGCTCTTCGTCGGCACAAAACGCCAGGCCCAAGACCTGATCGAAGAAGAGGCCTTGCGGTGCAATATGCCGTTCGTCAACCAGCGATGGCTCGGAGGCACGCTGACAAATTTCAAAACCATTCGCAAACGGCTGGAATACTTGCATGACTTGGAAGCCGCGCAAGCGCGTGGGGAGTTGGAACTGCTCACCAAGAAGGAACGACTGCTCAAGTCACGAGAGCTCGCAAAACTAAACATTCGCTTTGGTGGCATCAAACACATGACGGTACTCCCCGACATTGTCTTCATTGTCGATGTGGGGAGAGAAGACATAGCCGTCCATGAAGCAAACAAGTTAGGTATCCCCATCGTGGCCATGGTAGATACAAATTGTAATCCCGACCCAATAGATTTCGTGATTGCTTCGAATGACGATGCCATCCGAGCCATTCGCCTGATAACTGGCATCATGGCCGACGCGGTAATTGAAGGCAAGGATATACGCCAGGCCCGGTGGGCAGAACAGCTCAAAGAAGACGAAGACTTGGAAGAAGTGGATACCACGCGCAGGGTGTTCAGTCCTGACGACGAAGGCCCCTACGCTGCACACGAGGAAAACAAGGAAGACGAAGAGGTAAATGATTCCGCGGACGAAGAAAAAGGAGGCGAATAGATTGGCCGTCACCACCGAAATGATAAAGGAACTCCGGCAACGAACCGGTGCGGGAATTCTTGATTGCAAGAAAGCCCTGGAGGCAACAAACGGCGATGCTGAAAAAGCCATCGTTCATCTGCGCGAAAAGGGCCTGGCCAAGGCGGCAAAAAAGGCCGGACGACAGACCAACGAAGGTATCGTCGAACCGTACGTGCACCCAGGCGGGCGGGTAGGTTCCCTGGTGGAGCTGAACTGCGAAACAGACTTTGTGGCCAGAACGCCAGAATTCAAACAACTGGCCCATGATCTTGCCATGCAAATTGTTGCCGCGAGCCCGCAATACCTGAAGCCCGAAGATGTTCCTCAAGATGTGCTGGATCAGGAAAAAGCCATTTACGTGGCCGAATACCAGGACTCAGGGAAGCCCGAACACGTCCTTGAAAAGATCGCTGAAGGCCGCCTGCAAAAATATTATGCCGAAGTCTGTTTGCTGAAACAGCCCTTCATCAAAGAAAACAAGCAGACCATAGAACAACTTATTCAAGAGGCCATTTCTAAGCTGGGGGAAAACATCATAATTCGCCGTTTTGCGCGCTACGAACTCGGCAAGTAACGTGCCGGCCCCGGCAGCGTCCTGAGGCAAATCGAGCAAACGTTTCAGGGTTTGCCCTCGAACGCTTATAAGATTGATAGACACAATGCGTGGATCGTACGGATTCTTTGCCACAGAGGCAGCGCGCCTTACGCTCCACGCATTCGTACCACAAGAAATCAACGGTCACCCAATATTGCCACAGATACGGGAGAAACATAATGCCGAAACCAATTTACCGGCGCATCTTGCTCAAAGTCGGAGGGGATTCACTGGCCGGCCCCCGTGGTTATGGCATTGATCCACACCAAGTTGACAAACTGGCTTCAATCATCCGCGATGTAAATCGGCACAACGTGCAAATTGCCGTAGTGATTGGAGCGGGGAATATCTGGCGCGGCAAAATCGGCATCGAACAAGGCATGGAACGGGCGACCGCCGACCACATGGGCATGTTGGCTACGGTAATGAATGCGCTCGCCTTGCAAGATTCGTTGCAACGCATGGATCTCGAAAGCCGTGTGCAGACCGCCATCGAAATGAAAGCCCTCGCCGAACCCTACATTCGCCTGCGAGCCATCCGGCACCTGGAAAAGGGCCGCGTTGTCATCCTGGGCGGGGGAACAGGAAACCCCTACTTTACAACGGACACGGCGGCAGCGCTCCGCGCCATGGAAATCAATGCCGACCTGCTAATCAAGGCGACCAAGGTGGATGCGGTCTACGACGAGGATCCCGTACACAACCCCAACGCCAAGCGATTCACCCGCCTTTCCTACCTGGACGCTTTGAACATGCAAGTTCGTGTGCTGGATAGCACAGCAATTACCCTTTGCATGGACAACAACATGCCTATCACCGTAGTGAGCCTGTCTGAAGCGCACAGCATCGAACGGGTCATTCTGGGAGAGCCGGACGTTGGCACGCGCATATCGTAGGCAAAAGGGTACTACGTCCATTTTGACCTTGTCAAGCTGGACGACGGTCGCGTGGATGAATAATAACGTGGAAACAACCTGAGCACACGAGTCCCTGTTTCCTTCTGAACACTTTTCTGGAACAGCCGCCACTTCTCACGAGAGGAGACGAAAGATGGTCAACGAGGTACTTCAGGATATGGAAGACCGTATGCAAAAAGCTATCGTGGCTCTGGAAGAGGACTTCAAGACTATCCGTACAGGAAGGGCATCGCCCGCACTCATCGAACGCGTCATGGTGCCCTACTATGGAACGCTCACCCCGCTCAATCAGATGGCGACCATTGCCGCGCCCGAGGCTTCCTTGCTGACCATTCGCCCCTGGGACGCCAGCGCCCTGAGCGAAATCGAGCGCGCCATATTGAAATCCGACCTGGGCCTCACCCCCAACAACGACGGCAAAATTATTCGCCTTTCTATTCCGCCCCTCACGGGGGAACGGAGACGCGAATTGACCAAACTCGTTGGGAAGCGGGTCGAAGAGGCCCGCGTATCCGTGCGAAATATCCGCAGGGATGGGCTCCAAGACTTGCAGGACATCCAAAAAGAAAGCCTCATCTCTGAGGATGAATACTACCGCGCACGCGACAAAACACAAGACCTGACCGACAAGTACGTGAAAGAGGCCAATGAAATCGGAAAGGCAAAAGAAGATGAAATCATGGAGATTTGAGCCATTACGGTAAAATTACGTAGGACAGGCTTTCCAGCCTGTCAG
>CAYWAK010000278.1:0-3393 GCA_964455755.1 uncultured Ardenticatenales bacterium
ATTCTTTGTGCCTGTTTTGTCAAAGCCTGCGACTTATGATACAATGACTCGACGTTTGGATCTGGCTACTAACACGCAATTCTCACCTGGCGGACGAACAACATGGAACATTCTTTCCTTCCGGTACTGGAAACGACAAAACCGGTTGCCGAGGCTGCACAGCAGGTGCACATCGTGGAGGCGAATATCCCCCCGGCCTGCGACCTGCTTTTGCAGCAACACGTCTCTCCGCCTCCCTGGGACCGCGTGCATCACTTCGGCGACGGGTCGCCGCGCACCGTCCAATACCTGCTCTTGTTGGACAGTCTGAACTTCTGCTTCTGGCCACTGCCCAAGTGGCGGGTCACCTATCGTGGCGAGAAGCTCGGCGGATACTACAGCCTGGCTACAGCCTTGAAACTGGCCGTGGAGCGAGACTCCCGCTGGCTGGACGCAGCTTTCCTCGCCAACGTGGAGCTTGCCGAACTGGACGGCGTGCTTGCCGGCAATCGGTCCATTCCCGCCCTGCCGGAGCGATGGCACATTGTCCGTGAAATTGGCCGTGTGCTGGATGAGCACTACCAGGGCCAGGCCGTCCAACTGGTGGAAGCGGCGCAAGGTTCTGCGCTGAAGCTAGTCGCCCTGCTTGTACGCCATTTTCCCAATTTCCGGGATGTGGCCACCTATCGCGGGCAACCGGTTGGACTGTACAAGCGTGCCCAAATCTTCGTGGCCGATCTGCACGGCGCCTTCGAGGGCCAATCGTGGGGTGCCTTCCACGACTTGGACCGGTTGACTACATTCGCCGATTACCAGGTGCCTCGTGTGCTGCGTGACCTCGGCGTTTTGCAGTACGAGCCGGCCCTGGCCAAAACGATCGCGCGCCGGCGAATTATTATGGCCGGCAGCGAAGCCGAAGTCGAGATCCGTGCTTGCACGGTGTGGGCGGTCGAGCTTATGATCCGAGAACTCGCCGCGCGTGGCAAACCCCTGACCGCCGTAGCCCTCGACTGGGTTCTGTGGAATCTGAGCAAGAACCCGGCATACCAAACCAATCCCCACCACCGCACGCTGACTACATTTTACTGATGTTCGAGATTACGCATCGCCATCAAACTGCGCGCACGGGGTTGTTGAAGACCCCCCACGGCGTGATCGAAACGCCGGCCTTTGTCGCCGTAGGTACGCAAGCAACGGTCAAAGCGCTCACACCGCAAGACCTGCGAGACGTTGGCATCCAGGCTGTCTTCGGCAACACCTACCATCTCTACCTGCGCCCAGGGGCCGAGATCATCGCCAACCTGGGTGGCCTTCACCGCTTCATGGCCTGGGATGGCCCGATCTTGACCGACTCCGGGGGCTTCCAGGTATTCAGCCTGGGGGTGGCCATCGAACATGGCGTCGGCAAGATCGCTTCGATTTTTCCCGGCGAAACGCGCGGGCGTCCCGGCGGCTCCGGTGACCAATCCCTCGTGCGGCTTGATGACGATGGCGTCACCTTTCGCTCGCACCTGGACGGCTCCACCCATCGCTTCACCCCCGAGTCGGTCATTGATGTGCAACGCAAGCTGGGCGCGGACATCATGCTGGTGCTCGACGAATGCACCTCGCCCCTGCACGACCGCGCGTACACCGCAACGGCCATGCACCGCACGCATCGATGGGCCGAACGTGCCCGGCAGCGATTCCAAGAGACGGCGCCGGCCTACGCCGGCCCGACGACCGCGCAGGCCCTCTTTGGCATCGTGCAGGGGGGCGCGTACCGCGATCTCCGGGAGCAGAGTGCGCAGGTCATCGCCGGGCTCGATTTTGACGGCATCGCCATCGGTGGCTCGCTGGGTAAATCCAAACAAGACATGTTCCGTGTGCTGGAATGGACCGTGCCCCTCTTGCCCGACGAGAAGGCACGCCACCTGTTGGGTATCGGCGAGGTGGCCGACATCTTCGCCGTCGTCGAACGGGGCGTCGATACGTTCGACTGCGTAGCCCCCACGCGCATGGCCCGCAACAGTTCCCTGCTCTCACGCGAAGCCGGCGCATCGTCGAAGTTCCGGTTGAACCTGCGCAACGCACGCTTTCGCGACGATCCGGCGCCGGTCGATCCGGCCTGCACGTGTCCCACTTGCCGGAGCTTTAGCCGCGCATATCTCCATCATCTGTTTCGCGCGAAAGAAATCCTGGCCCACCATCTGGCCACCGTCCACAATTTGTATTTTATGACCTGTTTGATGGCCGACATCCGGCAAGCGATCCGCCAGGAACGGCTGGCAGAGCTGCGTGAGGAGTGGGGCATTTGCGCGTCTCCATGATCACGGCGGAGTATCCGCCCATGCAGGGAGGGGTGGGCGATTATACGGCCATCCTCTGCCGGCACTTGCATCGTCAGGGCGTGGAGACAACCGTGGTGACGACGAAACTGCCCGCGCCGGAAGACTCGGCCCCGCCGGCCAGCCGTGTGGTGCAATCCTGGGGATGGCGGTCATGGCCCACGCTGGATTTGGCCAGTCGAGACGCCGATGTGGCCCACATCCAGTATCAAACTGCCGCGTACGGCCTCCATCCGGCGATCAACCTGTGGCCTTGGTGGCTCCGCCGGAAGCAATGGCGGCCGCGCCTGGTCGTTACCTTTCACGACCTTCGCGTGCCGTACCTCTTCCCGAAGGCCGGCCGCGTGCGCTGGTGGGTCACGCTGGCCCTGGCCCGAGGCAGCGACGCGGTCATCGTCACCAACGCGGCGGACGAACGCCGTCTGCGCGAGAGTGGCCTGGGGGCGCGCGTCCACCACATCCCGTTGGGCAACAACATCCCGGGCGCTCCGCCGGCGGGCTACGACCGCCAAGCCTGGCGCGCCCGTCTGACCGTCGGCGAGGATGAGTGCTTGCTGGTACACTTCGGGTTCCTCAACAGCAGCAAGGGCTGCGAAACACTGGTCGAAGCGGTCGCGCAGTTGCGCCAGGCCGGAGCCCCGGTACGGTTGTTGATGGTGGGCGGGCGCACCGGCGACGCGGACCCCACGAACGTGGCCTACGCCAGGCAGATCGAGGCTCGAATGGCCGGCGCGGGGATTGACCAGGCCGTGATTTGGACCGATTTTGCCGCAGCAGATGAAGTGTCCGGCCACTTGCTGGCGGGCGATGTTGCGGTCCTGCCCTATCGCGACGGCGTGTCGTTCCGGCGCACGACCCTGATTACGGCGTTGGCCCACGCCCTGCCGGTGGTTACGACCCGGCCAGCCCAGGCCATCCCCACCCTACGGAACGGGGAGAACGTCGTACTCGTGCCGGCGGACGACGCGGCCGCACTGGCCCGCGCTATCGCCGGTCTGTGCGCGGACGACGACATGCGCCGGCGTCTGGCGGAGGGGGCGCGCGATCTGGGCAGGCTGTTCGACTGGGAAAACATCGCCGGCCGCAC
>CAYWAK010000279.1:0-3377 GCA_964455755.1 uncultured Ardenticatenales bacterium
GAAAGAGGTAAGGGCGCAGAATTCTACGCCCCTACTCTGCGGACTCGGCGAATCCGCTGTGATTTTCGGCGAGCCTTACCCGCGAACGATTTCCGCCGCCATGTTTTAGTTTTTCGCCAGGTATTCCAACACCGTGGCCACGAACGTGGCGTGACTCCAGGTGAGTGGTGACACGGAGAGGGGCGCATCGGTGTAGGGGTGCACCTGCTCGGCCAGAACCCCGCTGGGCAGCGCACGCGCCGCCACCCATTCCAGGATTTCGCGGGCCGGCTTCAAGTCGTCGGCGGACTGCGCCCTGGCGATTTCCCATTGCGCCAGCCAGAGCGTGCAGATGAACCAGGGATTGCCCGGCACGTTTGCCACATCCTGGCTCACCTGGTGATAGTAATCGTTCTCATAGCGGGCGACGCCGCCGACATCGGTGCGCACCCACAGGCGCTCTCGAATCGCGTTCATCGTGCGCACGATACGCGGGTCGTCCGGTTCGTACATGCCAAAATACCACAGGCCGAACAGGCTGGCGTCCAAGGTCATGTCCACAGCGAACGTGCCGTCGTCACGGCGATTGATCATGCGCACAAAGCGATCGGCGCTGTCATCGTAGAGGTGCCGGTCGGCAGCGGTGCGAATTTCGCCGGCAACGGAGCGGTACCGCGTAGCGGCGTCCACCTCGCCGAAAACGTCGGCAAAGTTCGCCGCGGCAATCAGGCCGGCCCACACGGCGGCGACCGTGAAGCCGAGCACGCCCCGGCGCTCCTCCCACAGGTCGTAACTTTCCAGCGGCAAGTGATCCGCCGGGCTCCGGTAACCGGCCATCCAATCTGCCGCGCGGATGATCAAGCCTCGATAGAGCGGCTTGATGAACTCGACATCGCGGAACTTTTGGAAGTGCTGCCACAAGGCCCAGATCACCAACCCCGTTTCGTCCTCTTGAACGGGCAGGCACTTCTCACCATTTAACAGCCACGGGTGCCAGGATGAGGCCAACGTCCCATCGGGGTTATACTTGTGCAGGAAGAAACCTTCCGTGCTGATGATGTGGTGGCAAAACTCGAAAAACTGCCGGCTCACCTCGGAGTACCCGGCCTTGATCAGCGCCGAAGTGACCAGCGCACCGTCGCGCGGCCACATGTAGCTGTAGGTGTCGCGGCCAAAGTGGGCAATGTCGAAATCGTTGGCGGCAATCACCGCGCCACCATTGTCAATCTGGGTGCGCAAAATGGCCAGGCTGCGCCGGAACAGGTGGCAGACATCGTGTGGCAAGTCTTCCAGCGTACGATCTTCCTTATTCACCCAAAGTTTCCAGTAGGCCTCTGTGCGACGGAGGAATGTATCCGGCCCTCTGTTGCGCACCGCGCGATTGATTCGCGTGACCTCCTCGAAATCGTGTCCCACGGCCATCCAGTAGTAGACGACCGCCTCCCCGCCGGCGGGCACCGTGGCGTGCAGGGCCACGGCAGAATCGACAGACCCTTGCGCAATCGGATTGCCTTCCAGATGGCCGTCTTCCGCGTCGCGCCAGGTACCCTCCTGATCGGCGACCTCCTTGTTGCCGGTAGCCCACTGATCCAGCCCATGCGCCTCACCCTGCCGCCCCCCGCTGATCAGGAACCAGCGATCTCGTTTGTAGTGTAGCACGGCGCGCCGTTCCGGTTCGTAGTAGGCGGTATCGCCCACTTCATTGCCGTATATGTGGAAATCGTGATGGAAAAAGAGGCGCACCTCCCGCTCGTGGTCGGCTTCGTTGTGGATGGTGACCCGTCGCAGGTAAAGATTCTCGTGGAAATCCACCACATCGTTGCAGACCAGGCGCAAGGCCAGGTCGAGAGAGCGCAGATGCACTTCCGTCACCAGTGTGTCGCCGGCGTAATCCAGGTTTCGCTCCCAGCGCGGGTCGTTCGCCCAGCGGAACTGGCCCTCGGTCCAGACACCGAAATGGAAGGGGTGGCCGGCGCTGTGGTTTTCCAGCCCCACGTAGGGATAATAGATGTCGCGCAGGCGGTAACTGGCGTCAAAATTGATCAGCAGCGATCCGTTGCCGATGGGAAGGTCTCGCGGCATAATTATGTCTCCTTCAGATACTCTCTGACCATCAAGGCAGCGGTCGCGCCTTCACCTGCGGCGGTGGCGACCTGTTTGGTGCTGCCGGCCCGCACGTCGCCGGCGGCAAAGATGCCGGGCACGTTGGTTTCCAGCAACATCGGTCGCCGTTCCCGGCTCACCCCCGGCACATGGACCAGGTCGTGGCCGGTCAGGATGAAGCCCCACTTGTCACGTTCCACAAAATCGGCGACAAATTCGCTATTCGGTTTCTGGCCGATGAAAATGAACACGCCGGCCGGGGTCAGCGTTTCTTCGGCGCCGCTTTGCCTATTCACCGTGCGGATGCCGGTCAGTTTGCCCCCCTCGCCCTGGAAGCTCTTGACCGAGGTGTTGAAGTAAACTTCGACGTTTTCTTTCTGCATGATTTTGTCAATCAAAACCTGGCTCGCTTTCAACTGCTCTCCGCGAACCAGCAACGTGACGTGCGGGGAAAACTTGGTCAGGAACAGGCTCTCTTCTGTGGCACTGTTGCCGCCGCCAATGACGACCAGTTCCTGGCCTTTGTAGAAAGGGCCATCGCAGGTAGCGCAGAAATGGACGCCGGCGCCGATGTAGTCTTCTTCGCCCGGCGCGTTCAGGCGTTTGTAGTCGGCGCCCGTCGCCAGCAACACCGCCCGCGCGCTGTAACAGCTTCCGTCACCGGTGAAGACGTAGCGGTACGGGTCATGTGCCTCAACCTTGGAGACTTCCTGGGCCTGCAAGATTTCCACGCCATAATTGCGGGCCTGCGTGGTTACCCGTTCGGCCCATTCCTGGCCGGTGATACCCTCCGGGAAGGCGGGGTAGTTGTCCAGCCGCTCCGTGGCGCTGGCCTGTCCGCCCAGACCGCCCATCTCGATAATCAGCGTGTCCAGGCCCTCGCGTGCCGTGTAGATCGCCGCGGTCAGGCCGGCCGGCCCACCCCCGACGATGATTAGGTCGTAGAAGTCCATCTTCGCTTTCGTTTGCAGGCCGAGCTTCGTCGCCAAATCTGCGTTGCTCGGCTCCACCAGGATGTCGCCATCGGGAAACACAATCGTGGGGATAATCCGTTTGCCGTTGTTGATCTCCTCGACGTAGCTACGGGCTTCCTTGTCCTGCTCGATGTCTACCCACTGATACGGGACCATCTGTTCGCCAAGAAACTTCTTGCTTCGTTTGCAATCGGGGCACCAATGTGCGCCATACAAAACGATTCCTTCTGATGCGGGCATGTTCTCCTCCTTGATTTGAATCTGGTGTCTGGCGAAAATCAAATTTGTAGTTTGACAAGTTTTTTCCTTGACCACAGATGG
>CAYWAK010000280.1:0-3302 GCA_964455755.1 uncultured Ardenticatenales bacterium
ACGTGTCAATTTTACCGTAATGGCTTCTACGCATTGGCTGAATGTCCGGGAAGAGATCAGCATTGTAACGAGAGGAATTGTCGAGGATGACTGATAGGGAATTACCCGTCTTGCGAATTGTACCGACCGATAGTCTCATCTTACATGAGGACTGTGAGGATCGGCGTATTCAACGATTAAAAGACCTCATTGCCGGGGATGGCTTCCTGAAGAATCCACCCATCGTGGCCCCTTTGCCGTCACGTACGGAACGCGATTATTATGTTGTGTTGGATGGCGCGAACCGCACAATGGCCATGCAGGAATTGAAATGCCCGCACACTTTGGTGCAGATTGTGCATTACGATGAGGTGGGGCTGGACACGTGGAACCATCTGGTCACCGGCATAGACAAGCACGAATTTTTCGCCGCATTGCGGGCCATGCCTGGTCTGACCGTTCGTGCGGCTGACATCGTTGCTGCGCGCGACCTGCTGGCGGCACGCCGCATACTGGCCTACATCGTTTGCCGGGACGGTGATGTGCATACGCTGTCCGGTGGCGATTCGCTGCAACAGCAAGCAGCATTGCTCAATCAAGTCGTAGATGTGTACAAACGTTCGGCCAAGATTTACCGGCTGAAGACGGACGACATTGAACAACAACGGGAGTACTACGATGACATTGCTGCCCTCGTTGTTTTCCCGGCGTTTTCGCCGTCCGACATTGTCACCCTGGCCGTGAATCACGCGAAGTTGCCGACGGGTGTCACACGGCACATCATCCCTGGCCGGGCACTGCGCACAAACGTGCCACTCTCGGTGCTTGCCGAAGACAAGCCGGTGGAAGTGAAAAACGCCTGGCTGCACGATACAATCAGGGCCAAGCTGAACCGGAAGGAGATTCGCTACTACCAGGAATCCACGTTCCTGTTCGATGAATAATATGCACTCCGCCTGCCACCTCATTTGCCATATCACGCAAAGAGTGTTATAATTTGATGTAGAATTGCACGGGCGATGAACGGGAAGAGTACCACGGAGACCGGCCACAGAGAGGTCTGGCCATAGGCTGGAAGCCAGACCGGTACGGGCGGTGGGAATACCCCCCGCGAGCCTGCGTCCTGAAAAGTCCCAGACTGTGTATGGACGCACGAATGGCCTCGTTATCGGCCCCCAAAGCGATGGCCGGCCTGCTGGCCGCCATAATCAGGGTGGAACCACGGGAAGCAACAGCCTCTCGTCCCTTCGGGACGGGGGCTTTTTTTATTTCAGAAGGAGCAAATCATGGCAAAAGAACACGGCAAATTGGATTCCTTACGGCACTCCACGGCCCACGTCATGGCGCAAGCCGTGCTGGAAGCATTTCCTGACGGGAAGATCGCCATCGGGCCGCCGATTGAGGACGGGTTCTACTACGACTTCGACCTGCCCAGGCCGTTGACACCGGAAGACCTGGAAAAGATCGAAGCCCGTATGCGCGAAATCGTCAAGGGTCGCCACCCGTTCGAGTACCGCGAGGTCTCTGCCGATGAAGCGCGGGCCCTGTTTGCCGACCAGCCCTATAAGTTGGAACTCATCGAGGATCTCGCCGCGGGCGACACGGACGAATATGGCGAACCGACGTCCGGTGAGCCGCCGATCATCTCCGTGTACACACATGACAATTTCGCAGACTTGTGCCGGGGACCGCACCTATCCGATACGGGAAAAATCAGGCCCAACGCGTTCAATCTGCTCAGCGTGGCCGGGGCCTATTGGCGCGGCGACGAAAAACGCCCGATGCTCCAACGCATCTACGGAACGGTCTGGCCGGACAAAAAGGCTCTGAAAGCGTACTTGAAGCGTCTGGAGGAAGCGGAAAAACGTGACCACCGGCGACTGGGAAAGGAGTTGGATCTTTTCAGCATTCAGCCGGACCTGGGCAGCGGCCTGGTACTCTGGCACCCCAAGGGAGGACTGGTCCGCTCCCTGGCCGAGGACTTCAGCCGGCAGGAACACCTGCGCGCCGGCTACGACCTGGTCTACTCCCCGCACATCGGCCGGGCCTGGCTATGGGAGACGAGCGGACATCTCGATTTCTACCGCGAAAATATGTATGCCCCTCTGGACATTGAGGGACAAGAATACTTCCTGAAGCCGATGAACTGCCCGTTTCACATCATGATGTACAAGTCGCGACGACGCAGCTATCGCGATCTGCCCATGCGCCTGGCCGAGTTCGGCACCGTGTACCGCTACGAACGCAGTGGCGTGCTCCACGGGTTGATGCGGGTGCGTGGCTTCACCCAGGACGATGCGCACATCTTCTGCCGGCCGGATCAAGTGGAAGAAGAAATCCAAAAGGTCCTGGACTTTAGCCTGCACATTCTGCGCGCCTTCGGGTTCCAGGAGTTTGGCATTTACCTCTCGACGCGGCCGGAAAAGGCGGTGGGTGAACCGGAACGCTGGGATCAGGCCACAGAAGCGCTGCGCAGAGCCATCGAAAGCCGCGGTTTGCCCTACGAGGTCAAGGAGGGAGACGGTGCTTTCTACGGCCCGAAGATTGACATAGACATCAAGGACGCCATTGGACGCGCCTGGCAGTGTACCACGATCCAGTTCGACTTCAATTTGCCGGAGCGCTTCGATCTCTCGTTCGTTGGCCCCGACGGCCAGCCGCAACAGCCGTACATGGTGCACCGTGCGTTATTCGGTTCCATGGAGCGGTTCTTCGGCATCCTCATCGAGCACTATGCCGGCGCGTTCCCGGTCTGGTTGGCCCCGGTACAAGCCATTCTCATCCCCATCGCCGACCGGCACATGGACTTTGCCGGCAAGGTGGCCGAACAGTTGCGGCAAGCCGGTTTGCGCGTGGAGACTGACGAGCGCCAGGAACGCATGAACGCAAAAATCCGCGATGCGCAAATGCAGAAAATCCCCTACATGCTGATCATCGGGGATCGGGAAGTGGAAAACGAGCAAGTGTCCGTCCGCCTGCGAAGCGGCGAGAATTTGGGCGCACAAAGCGTGGACGATTTTCTGGCCAAGGCACAGGAGGCTATCGCCGAGAAAAAGGCGGCCTAGCACACCGGCGCAAAACCTTTGGCAGCAGGGCTGTTGAAACCACCGCAGAGACGCCGAGTCCGCAGAGAAAACCGTGCATAACTCGCCGTTCTCCGCATCTCCGCGGTGGAAAAACGACCAACGTATTTGCACCGTGCTGTACTCATGTTCTCTCCGACATGAACTGACGTGATGTCATTCTGATCGAGCGCCGGAGATCAAACAAACGCATTGGAGCAAAAGCCACACGTGGAGTAGCCTTTCCAGGCTGCTGACAGG
>CAYWAK010000281.1:0-3284 GCA_964455755.1 uncultured Ardenticatenales bacterium
ATCAATGTGGAACCGGTTCCATTTTATCATGTTTTGCCCGATTTGTCAAGGGGGGAATCCGTGGGGTGACTGTAGCTTTGACAAGCAAAACCAACTATGCTATACTCCATTCCCAAACCGAAGGAGCGACGTATGACAATTCCACCCGATTTCTCAGGACGCGGACGCGGTTCGATGCGCTTCTGCCCCTATTGCGCGCATGAACTGGAACAGCGCACCGTAGATGGTCGCACCCGCGCCGTCTGCCCGTCGTGCAAAGTGATCCTCTATCGCGATCCCAAACTGGCGGCGGCCGTCGTCGTGGAGGACGAAGGCCAGATACTGCTCGTCCGCCGTGGTGTAGACCCGTGCCTTGGCGACTGGTGCCTGCCGTCCGGGTTCGTGGAGTACGATGAAGGGCCGGAAGAAGCAGCAGTGCGCGAATGTCGGGAGGAGACCGGCCTGGAGATCGAGCTAACCGGCTTGCTCGACGTGCACAGCTTCGATGATCAGTTCCGCAAGAAGAAGGGTGCACTCATCATCTATGCCGGCCACCCGACCGGCGGAGACCTGGCCCCCGGGGACGACGCCTCCGAGGCCGCCTTCTTCTCGCCAGCCCAGTTGCCCGCCAACATCGCCTTCGATGGCCACGCTCACATCATCCGCGCATGGCAAGAGCAAACGTAGCCCGCGTTACCTCAAAGGCATAGCAGTGATATCCGCTGCGGTGTGACATGTTACTCTGGGATTCCATTTGCAATGCCTGGCAAGACGTAGACCGGCGACGGCAGGCCGTACAGAACGACGGCTATCGCCCGGACGTGCCGCGCCGGCGAACGCTCTTTTCCGGCCCTCTCCTTGTTCTGGGGTTGCTCATTCTCCTGTACGTTCTGCACTTTGGTTTGCTCTCCACCGCCCTACACGATTCCTTCCGTACCCATGCCGCCGACCTGGGCAACATGGACCAGCCGATCTGGAACACGTTGCACGGTCGGCTTCTCGTCGAAACGAAGAAGAACGGCACAGAAGGCACGCGCCTCTCCGACCACTTTGAGCCGGTCTTTTTGCCCGTCTCGCTCGTCTTTCTGATTTGGGATGACGTCCGCGCCTTGTTGTGGTTGCAGACTCTGGCCCTGGCGCTGGGGGCCATCCCCATCTACTGGATCGCGCGGGACGGATTCTATCGCGCGGGACTGGGGAAGACCGGGGGCGAGACGTGGGGCCTGGGCTTTGCCGCCGTCTACCTGTTCTTCCCGGCCCTGGGCTGGGCCAACGTGACGGAGTTCCACGCGGTGCCCCTGGCCGTCGCGCCGCTCCTGTTCGCGTTGCATAACACGTTTGAAGAGCGCTATGACCGGGTGTGGATTTTCGCGCTGCTTGCGATGAGCACACAGGAGCACATCCCCCTGCTGACGATGATGCTGGGCCTGTACATCGCGGGCGTCCAACGCCGACCGCGAACCGGTGCGGCCCTGGCCTTGGTCAGTGCGGCCTGGTTTTCCGTCGCTACGTTCGTCATCATCCCGCACTATGCGGCGCAGGTTTACCGTGGGCAGGGAGCGTCGGTCTACTTTCAACGGTTTGGGGAACTCGGCAACACGCCGGCCGACATTTTCCGCTCCCTGCTGACCCGTCCCTGGGTGGTGTTGAGAATCGCTACGCAGCCGGATCGCCTGGCCTATCTGGCGGGACTGCTGACTTCGGCCGGCTTCGTAGCCGTGCTCGAACCGGCCATCTTGATTTTGGCTTTGCCGACGTTGGGCATCAACATGCTGAGTGGCTACTACGCCCAATACTCCGGACGATTTCACTACTCCGCGCCGCTGGTCCCCTTTTTCGTCGTTGCCTCGATATTTGGGGCGTTGCGCATGGCCCGCTGGCTTACGCAGCACATCCGGTGGCCGGCCGGCCGCCGTCTTGCACCGTCACTCGTGTTGGGAGCGGTGCTGGTCAGCAGCCTGGCCTATCATCACCGCGCGGGTGCGTCCGTGCTGGCTGCGCCCTTTCGCTGGCCGAGTGTCACCGCACACGATCGCGCCTTGCGCCGGTTCGCGGAGCAGATTCCGCCGGATGCCCCCCTATCGGCTACGGCACAACTGTTCCCCCATTTCACGCACCGGCAGCGCATGCACGTTTTCCCGACGGTGGCCGATGCGCAGTACGTGCTCGTGGACGTAACCGGTATGAACGAAATGCACCCGGTTGACCTGCGCCGTAAAGTTCTCTCGCTGGTCGAGAGTGGCGACTTCGGCGTGCGCGACGCCGCCGATGGCTACCTGCTTTTGCAGCACGGTCTGGCCGGCCGGCAAACGATCCCCGATGCGTTCTACGATTTCGCGCGCGCTCCGGCACCCGCGCCCCGCTATCCGGCAGACATCGTCTTTGGCGACGCGGTACGCTTCCTCGGCTTCGACGCCGACGTGGATCCGTGGGGCCGAGCGTACACACGCAGCTACTGGCAAGCCCTGCGCCCATTGCCGGCGACGGCGCGCCCCTGGCCCTTCCTGATAGACAACGGGGGTCGCGTGCTGGAGGAGCCGGTGCAGCGTCCCCCGGTCGCCACGGTTTGGTATCCGCCGGAACGCTGGCCTGTGGGCGAAACGGTCGTGGTGCAGACCATTCCCTGGGATGTGGGGGATGATTTCTGGGCGGCTGCCGGCTTTCTGGCCGGAGATCGCTGGGACGATCCGGCGCAGCGGTTGACCATTCGCTCTGTCCAAGCAGGCAATCTGGTGGTCCGCCGTTTCGATGGTGATACGTGGGCCCGGCTGGCCCACTTCGTGCGGCGCGACAATCACCTGCGGTTCATCGGGGAGGAGCGCTTGTGGGACGTTCCGCTCTACACCCAACCCGTGGACGCACGCTGGGGCGCGGTGATTGCCTTGCGGGGCTTCGAGGCCACCTGTCTGCAGGACGGAACGCAGCAGCGCGACGATTCCTGCACGGCCGGCGCACAGGTCAAATTGATCCTTTACTGGCAGGCGCTACGCCCGATAGATCAGAACTACACCGTGTTTGTGCATTTGCTAGACGCCGGCGGCCGGATCGTTGCCCAGGTGGACCGCCAGCCACAGGCGTACACATACCCGACCGACTGGTGGGCCACCGGAGAGGTTGTGCCCGACGAAATGGTGCTGGACGTGCCCGCCGATGCGTCGCCGGGGCCGTACCGGCTGCGTGTGGGCCTCTACGACGCGGAAACGGGGGAGCGCCTGCCCCTCGTCGCCGGTGCCGGCACGGACGGAGCGGCAGACTTGGGCCGCGTGCCCTAGCAGGCTGTCGGAGAGGTCCGTTTTTAGAACACA
>CAYWAK010000282.1:0-3235 GCA_964455755.1 uncultured Ardenticatenales bacterium
CTACTTTGCAATGGCAAACTTGTCAAGGGCGCGGCCGGCATGCGCCGCTCACGTACCCTGTATCACCGTTTCGAGGGCCGGCGTGAGATGTTTCCAGGCGTAGCGCGACTTGACGAGGTCGCGGGCCTGCTGACCCAGCAAACGCGCGCGTGCGGGATCGTTAAACAGCGCGATGATCTGATCGGCGAAATCGGCCGGCTCGTCGGCAAGCAGTACGTGCTTTCCGGGCGTGACGTCCAGTCCTTCGCAGCCCAGCGGAGTACTCACAATTGCTTTGCCCATGGCCATCGCTTCCAGCACCTTCAGTCGTGTGCCGCCCCCCATGCGCAGCGGCACAACAAAGATCGCGGCAGCCGCAATGTAGGGCCGCACATCGGGCACGTAGCCGGTGATGGCCAGACGGGGGTCATCCGTAAGGTGCCGGAGCTGCTTGTGCGGAGACTGCCCCACGATGTTCAAGCGCGCCTCTGGAACCTGGTGCAAAACGCGCGGCAGAATCTGGTTCGTAAACCAGAGCATGGCATCAACGTTTGGGCGAAAATCCATCTTCCCGGTAAAGATCAACAACGGTTCCTGGCCCTCCGGCAAGGCCGATGGAGAAAAGGCTTCGGTATCCACCCCGTTAGGCAGCACCGTCACCGGCAACTGCGGCAAGAGGGCGCGCAGCGCTGTCGCGTCCGCGTCAGAAACGGCCACGGTTCGGTCGAATGTCTCGCAGCAATGGGCTTCGTACCGCTGTAACTTCTTCCATTGTATCCAGGAGTAGAGCGCTCCCGGCCAGCGTCGCGGTTTGCGGCGGTCCGTTTGGTAGGCCGTGCGTTGCAGCACATACTCGGCGTTGTGATCGTCAAAGACCAGGAGGGGCCGGCGAGTTGACCGCTGTCGGGCTACATCCAGGCCGAAAGGGGCCATTTCGATTCCCTCGATTTGCACGACGTCGAAGTCGCCGGCACGGATGAGGTGTTCCACTTGCCGGCGCATGGTGGCCGACTGCAGCCGCAGCGCCATATCGGGCAAGGGGGAGGCAATGGTCGCGATTGCGCGTTGGCTCAAGGAGCGGGAGCGCGGTTGTGGCAAGCAAGTGATGTCGCTGCAAAGATCGGGCAAGGGATCATCAGCGGTCTGAGTTTGGCCGGCCAAAGGGGAAGCGAAGGTCAACAGGCGCACGTTGTGATGCGCGGCCAGGTAGCGGAGGAGATGAAGATTGCGAATGGTCGTGCCCTGATGCGGAGGGAACGGGTATTGCGGCGCAAGGAAAAGTATTTTCACAGGGAGTTTTTTGCGTTGCGGTTCAGGCGCTCATATAGTTCCAGGTGGTACTGCGCGGCATTTTGCCATGAGAATAACGTGGCGCGCTTCAACCCCTTGGTGCGCAGTTCACTGCGAAAATCTGGCCGCGAGATAACTTTCCACATCGCCATCACCCACCCTTCCACGTCTGTCGGGTCGACGATGAGGCCGGCATCCCCCACAACTTCCGGCAGCGAGGATACATTCGAGACGATGGTCGGCGTGCCGCAGGCCATGGCTTCCAAGGGCGTCAGGCCAAAGCCTTCGTAGAAAGAAGGGTGTACGTGTACGACGGCTCCATTGTAAAGGTGGGGCAAATCATGCAGGGGCACACGCCCCAAGAAGCGTACGTTGTCTTGCAGGCCGAGATCGTCCATCACCCGGAAGGTATTCTCAAATAGCCACCCCTTGGCCCCGACCACCACCAACACCAGGTTGTCATCAGCATATTCATCCAGCAATTGTCGAAAGGCGCGCAACAAAGTGGAAAGGTTCTTTCGGGGTTCAATCGTACTGACGAACAGGACATAGTTTTCGGGCAGCTCGTATTTCTTGCGTATGGGGACCAGCGCTTGCGGGTCTTTGATCGGCCTGTAGATTGGATGTGCCGCTTCGTAGATCACGGTGATCTTGCCGGCCGGCACGCCCAGCAGCTCCACGATGTCTTTCTTGGTGCTTTCGGAGACGGCCACGATGTGGTCGGCATAGGTCACGGCATCATCAATCTGGCCGTAGTAGCGAGCGCTATCCTCCGTAAGAAATCGGGGAAAGCGAATGAAGGCCAGGTCGTGTACCGTGATCAACTTTGGAACCGGGCTGCGCATGGGAGGGATGAAATCGGGTGAATGAAGTACGTCAAGACGCAGCGGCCAAACCTCAAGGGGCAGAGTCCGCTGTTCAAAGCGGTGGTGACTGGGTGTCCATAGGGACCGCCGAACAAAGTTGGGTTGGTCAGTGATGTTCAGGCGATCTTTGCGACTTTGCAGGAGGACAAATTCATCTTGACGATTGATTTGGGCCAGGGCTTCGATGAGATGGACCACATAATTCGCGATCCCCGCTTGGCGGTAGAAGACAATCCTGGCATCAATGCCTATTCGCATTCGCTGTGTTTAACTCTCCTGACAAGATACAAGAACGATTGTTGCTATTATAACCGGTTGCTGGAAATTTGTCCAGCAGGCTACTCCGGTCGGGCGTGACGCTCACGCCGCCCATTTTGCCAAGATAGGGCAAAGTATGATATAATGAGTATGACGTTGCAACAACATGCCGGGCCCTTAGCTCAGCGGCAGAGCAACCGGCTCATAACCGGTCGGTCGCTGGTTCGAATCCAGCAGGGCCCACTTTCGGACTGATGTGCAACACGTACCAACTCAAGGATACGAATGGCTCGTTGGGGTAATGAGCGCGACAGACATGCCGATGACAATCTGGGGTAGGACTAAACCTTTTTCCGAATGCCTACGAGCGAGGTGACCCTTGGCAGAAAAGCGAATTCGTATGTCATTCAGGCGGCTGGCTTATTCTGCCTTGCTCGTTTTTGTTGTTGTTTCCGTTTCCAAATTCGCATACATCACGGTGGAAAGCTATCGCCTTCACCAAGAAGTTAACCGCCTGACAGCAATCATAGATAGTGACACGAAAGTTTACAAGCGACTCTTGGAACAGAAAGAGTATGTGACCAGCTCGGAATACGTGGAGCGCGTGGCACGCGGCGAATTTCAAATGGTCAAAGAGGGGGAGATCAACGTCACCCCAATATTTCCGTCGGGCACAGACGTGTCAATCTGGGATGAGCCCCTGCCCACCATCCAGGGAGAACGGCCTCAGCAGCCAAATTGGCAAAAATGGTGGGATATGTTCTTTCACTCCGGATAACACGCGTTGGGCAATTTGATAGGGCAAAGCGAGAGCTATTGTGTATAATGTAAGCATGAGCGAA
>CAYWAK010000283.1:0-3222 GCA_964455755.1 uncultured Ardenticatenales bacterium
CCCGCCCTGCTTGCCATTTGCGCGTTACACGCAATTATGATATAATGCTTCAGCGATAACAACTGTTCCTAGCATTTGAATGAGTATGCACCTTAGGTAGTAGGAGATTAGATTGGACAAAGAGATAAAAGAGCGAATCATCCAGGAATACCAAACACACCCTGGTGACACGGGATCTCCTGAAGTGCAGGTGGCCCTTTTGACCACGCGGATTAACCATCTCATTGAGCATTTTAACGTCCACAAACATGACGAACACTCAAGATATGGATTGCTCAAGTTGGTGGGCCAGCGCAAAAGACAATTGGCCTACCTGAGTCGTGTAGATAGTGTGCGATACAGGAAGCTCATCGGCCGCCTGGGACTTAGAAAGTAATCGTAAAGAGGTGAGGAACATAGCGAGTGGATGGGGAGAGTTTCCGCATCTGCCCGTTTTGTTTGTTGTTTTATATTGAATTGTTCTGATCCTGGGGTTAGGAATTGGAGAATGTACCCTGGCAGGCCATGACCAATGGTCAGGATACAATTTCCAGTCCCTACCTCCAAGATCGGGCCTTAAGCGCGTGACACGATGTGCGTGGGAACAAGGCTGTTCTAAACTCTGGCAGGTTGCCGCCCGGCATTCAAAAAGTTCGTGCCGGGCACCGCTGTAAGAGTCAGGTTCAGCGCTGATCCTCATATTATCCCGCCTTTGACCTGTACCCTCCTCACCCCATCGGTTGCAAACGTAAATAGGCATTGGAGCAAAAGTCACACGTGGAGTAGCCTTTCCAGGCTGCTGACCGGCTCGAAAGCCTGTTCCACGTGTCAATTTTACCGTAATGGGTAAATGGTTATGCACAGATGCCTGGTCAAAAAGGGCGGGTAACGTGTTGCCGAATGAGGCACACCCAAATATTTGGAGGAAAATATCATGACCCAGAAACAAGTAAGACAATACCGAACAAAAATCGGTGATCACGAAATCATCATCGAGACGGGAAAGCTGGCCCAACAGGCAGGCGGAGCCGTAACTATCCGAAGCGAGGATACCATTGTGCTGGTAACGGCCACAATGTCTCGCGAGCCGCGTGGAGGAATCTCATTCTTCCCGCTCACCGTAGATTTCGAAGAGCGCCTGTACGCAGCGGGAAAAATCCCCGGCAGCTTTTTCCGCCGGGAAGGCCGCCCTACCGAAGCGGCAATTCTCACCGCGCGCCTGCTGGACCGCCCGCTCCGGCCACTCTTTCCCAAAGATTTCCGCAACGACGTACAGGTAATCGCCACTCCCCTCTCTGCGGACCAGGAAAACGCGCCCGACATTTTGTCGCTCATTGGGGCGTCGGCAGCGCTAATGATCTCGGACGTACCCTTCAACGGCCCGGTCGGTGCGGTGCGCGTCGCCCTTGACGAAAACGGTGAGCTAATCTTCAACCCCACCATTCAACAGGTCGACGAAAGCGCCCTCGATCTCCGACTTGCCGGTACTGCCCAGTCCATAACAATGGTCGAGTGTGCCTCCAACGAAGTCGACGAAGAAACCATGCTCAAGGCGATGGAGGCCGGACATCAGGCCATGCAATCGGTCATTGCCCTGCAAGAGAAGATGCGAGAGGAAATCGGCAAGCCAAAACGGGAGTACCTGTCCTTTGCCGCTGACCCCGCGGTAGAAGACCTCGTCCGCGATTGGGTGGGAGACCGGCTGGTGCGCTTGCTTCACGAGCACACCGATCGCCACGAACAGGGCGAGGCACGTCGGGCCATCGGCGAGGAACTGGTAGCCCAATACGGCGAAACGTACGACTCGTCTGACCTGACCAAGGCCCTGCAAACCATCTTTAAGGAGACGGTGCGCCGCGAAATCCTGGATGCCGGTCGCAGACCCGATGGACGTGACACGCGCACCATCCGCCCGCTATCGAGCGAAGTGGGTCTGACGCCTCGCGGCCACGGTTCTGGCCTCTTTTCCCGTGGAGAGACCCAGGTACTCACAATCGCTACATTCGGAACCCCTCGTGAAGAACAGAGCCTGGACGGTTTGAGCCCGAAAGAAGCCAAGCGTTACATACACCACTACAATTTTCCCCCCTTCAGCACAGGAGAAACCTGGCCGATGCGGGGTCCGAAGCGGCGCGAAGTCGGACACGGGGCCTTGGCCGAAGCGGCCCTCCGCCCTATGATCCCGGCGGAAGATACGTTTCCCTACACCTTGCGGCTCGTTTCCGAAGCACTTAGTTCGAATGGGTCCACTTCCATGGCCAGCGTCTGCGCCAGCACGCTCGCGCTGATGGACGCCGGTGTGCCGATCAAGGCCCCTGTCGGCGGCATCGCCATGGGCCTGGTCACGGACAGCGACGGGCGTTATCGTGTACTCACCGATATCCAGGGGGCAGAAGATGCGCTCGGTGACATGGACTTCAAGGTCGCCGGAACGCGAAACGGCATCAACGCTTTACAGATGGACATCAAAGTGCAAGGCATCTCCCAGGATATTCTGCGCGAGGCGCTGGCCCAGGCCAGAGAAGCACGCCTGCAAATCCTGGACGTGATGCAAGAAACGATCCAGTCTCCCCGGCCGGAGATGTCAGACTACGCCCCACGCATAAATGTCGTCAAGGTGGACCCGGAAAAGATCGGTAAGATTATCGGCCCCGGTGGGAAAATGGTGCGTAGCATCCAAGAACAAACCGGCGTCAAGATTGACATTGGCGATGAGGGCGTTGTTTACATTGCCTCCGCCGACGGGCCGAGCGCGCTAGAGGCGCAAAAGATGGTGGAAGCACTGGTAGAAGTTCCCGAAATCGGCAAAGTCTACACCGGCAAAGTTGTGCGCGTGACCACCTTTGGCGCCTTTGTCGAGATTATCCCCGGCACAGACGGGTTGGTGCACATTTCCCAACTCGCCGACTTTCGTGTCAACCGTGTCGAGGACGTGGCCCGTGAGGGCGATGAACTCACGGTGATGGTCATTGACATCAGCCCCGATGGAAAAATCAAACTCTCGCGACAGGCAATTCTGGAAGGGTGGACAGCAGAAGAAGCACGCAAGCACGACCGGAAGCCTACCGGTCGCGGAGGGTCTGATCGTGGCGGCAGACGACCGCCGAGACGCGACAACCCGCGTGGTGGACGCCGCAACCGCTAGGGTTTCTAACAACAGCTCACGGCTCAATGTGGCTCAACACATTTTGCCGTGGGCTATCCCATTGTGCAGGAGACAGCATGGGCGATTGCCCACCACGA
>CAYWAK010000284.1:0-3198 GCA_964455755.1 uncultured Ardenticatenales bacterium
AAGGCGCGTCAGCGCCGAAGCAATTTCCGGCTAGCGGGCTGTCGAAGAAGTCTGTTTTCTTCTGAATAACGTAACGACTCACCCTGTCATTTCGAGGCACATGCTATCGAGTATAATGAACGGGCGCAGGCGACCGGGGGGCAGGGTGTCCGCTCATCTCCTGCGTTTCGTAGATTCCAGGTAAACGAGCCTTGTCCGGGTTGGGGAGGCAAAGAACTAGATGGTACGAGCAACGAAGGTTTCGGCCGTAGTAATCCTGATCATGTTGTTTGCTGTCGCTTGTGGGGGACAGGCAACAACGCCGCCGCCCGCCGCGACGGTTGCCCAGCCACCAGCACCGACTGCCGCAGGCACACGCGCTACGCCAACGTCCGCGCCCGTTGCCTCGCCGGCCATGGCCCAGGAAACCCAGCCGGCTGCTCCGCCAGGATCTCCCGCGCCGGCGATCACCGAGGATGGCCACTATTACCTGGGAGCGCCCGACGCACCGGTCACGATGATTGATTTCTCGGACTTCATGTGAGGTTCCTGTCGCGCCTACGTGTTAGGCACAGAGCCAGATATCGTGGAGAACTACGTGAAGACAGGCAAAGTAAAACTCGTCTTTTGGCACATTCTTGACTTTGGGAATAACTCACTGGCCGCATCCGAGGCCGCGGAGTGCGCCGGAGAGCAGGGACAGTTTTGGCCCATGCACCACGTTCTCTACCAGGAGCAAGGGCAGATGTGGAGCGATCCGCGCCAAACGGCCGTCTCCTTGGCCGGCAGCGTGCCGGGGATAGATGTCTCGCGCTTCCAGCAGTGCATGTCAGAGGGCCGCTATGCGAAAAAGGTGCAAACGGACAACAACGCGCGCAGTGAGCAGCATGTGCGCGTGCGCCCAACCTTTGACATCAACGGACGTCGCGTTGAAGGTGCTTTGCCCTACACACCGTTAAGCAAAATCCTGGACGAGGCCCTGGCGAAATAGCGGTCACCCATGCCTGTTCGCGCGTCACCAGGGACAAAAATCGTCGAGCGGTGGGCGACAGACGGCGCGGTCTCCATTCTCCGTGTCGGGGAGTGGCCGGGGGAGGGGTCAGCTATTTTCGCATTGGAGCAAAAGCCACACGTGGAGCAGCCTTTCCAGGCTGCTGACAGGCTCGAAAGCCTGTTCCACGTGTCAATTTTACCGTAATGGCCATTTTCATAACAACGTCACCTGACGTAACGTGACCAAGTCGCCCGCTCCGGTGCAGAACATGGCCACGCGCAGCTGTTCGATGTAGGTGCCATAGCGCTCTATCACGGCTTCGGTCAGGTTTGTGGCCGGGGCGAGCATGGGCATTGCTGTGCCGACCAGGTCAGCGCCAAGAGCGATGGCCTTGGCGGCGTCCACACCGGAACGAATGCCGCCACTGCCGATAATTACGACCTCGGGCAAGGCCGCGCGCACCTGACGAATTGCTTCCGCTGTCGGAATGCCCCAGCCGGCGAAAGCACGGGCGACCGCCACGCCCTGCCGGTCCTCGTGGCGGTGACTCTCCACTTCGCTCCAGCTAGTACCCCCTGCGCCGGCCACATCTATGGCCGCTACGCCGGCATTGACCAACTGGCGCGCTACCGCACCGCTGATGCCGTTGCCCACCTCTTTGGCGACGACCGGCACGGGCAAGGCGCGGCAGACCTGTTCGATCTTCCTGAGCAAGCCCCCAAAGTTCGTATTGCCGTGGGGCTGTACAGCTTCCTGCAAGGCATTCAGGTGCAGGATCAAGGCGTCGGCTTCAATCATGTCTACCGCACGCCGGCACTCATCCGGCCCATAGCCATAGTTGAGCTGTACGGCTCCCAGGTTGGCAAGCAGCAATACGTCGGGCGCATAGCGCCGCACCTGATAGGTCGCAGCGAGTGACGCCTCTTCGATGGCTGCCCGTTGCGATCCCAAGCCCATGCCGATGCCCAGTTCCTGTGCAGCTTCGGCCAACCGACGATTGATCATGCCCGCTTCGGCCGTGCCTCCGGTCATCGAGCTGATCAGGAAGGGCGCACGCAATGAGCGTCCCCACAGCGAAAGGGACAGCGCAATCTTGCGCCCATCCAAGTTCGGCAACGCGCAGTGCGGCAGGCGTACCTGCTCAAAGCCGGTGGTCACGCCTTTCGATTGTACATCCTGCTGGAGGACGATTCGAAGATGGTCATCTTTTCGTTGTTCTGTTTGCGTAGGCAATGACATTGCGCTTTCTTCTTGCTTGCGGTATAATTTCGACAGGCGCGACGCACTTTTGAAAGTGCGCTGCCCCTTCACGTTGCCGGTTTCGTTCCGCCACTATTATAAAGGAGGATTGAATACAATGCAATTGCTTGCCAGCCTATCTACGTTTGGTATGTTAATCATTTTGATCTTAATCACCGTGCTTGGTTCGTCGATCAAGATTGTCCAGGAGTACGAACGGGGCGTAATCTTCCGGCTGGGGCGCCTTGTAGGAGCCAAGGGCCCCGGCATTTTCTTCATCATCCCCATGGTGGACCGGATGGTAAGGGTTGATTTGCGGGTCATTACGCTGGACGTACCTTCACAAGAGGCCATCACCAAAGACAACGTAACAGTGAAAGTGAATGCTGTGGCTTACTATCGCATTTTGGTTCCCGAAGATGCCATCGTCCAGGTGGAGGATTACCGCCGGGCCACGTTTCAAATCGCCCAGACGACCCTGCGTAGCGTACTCGGCCAGTCGGATCTAGACGAATTGCTTTCGCATCGGGAGAAAATCAATCAGAAACTTCAGCAGATCATTGACGAACAGACGGAACCGTGGGGCATAAAGGTCAGTCTGGTAGAAGTGAAAGATGTGGAACTGCCGTCCTCTATGCAGCGGGCCATGGCTCGTCAGGCTGAGGCCGAACGCGAGAAACGCGCCAAGATCATCCACGCGGAAGGTGAGGACGACGCTGCCGGAAGATTGGCCCACGCTGCCAAAACGATTGCCGAATCACCGGGAGCGATGCAACTTCGCTATCTACAAACCCTGACGGAAATTGGCGTTGACAAGAACACAACAACGATTTTCCCTTTGCCCTTGGAGCTTGTTAAAGCATTCTTGGAAAGGCCCAACTAGGGTTTCGTCAATCCTGTTTTGAGGACATGTCATTCTGAGGAGCGGAGCAAGCCTGCCATCGAGCGCAGGAAAGGATCTCGTTATCGACAAAGCGGGGCAAACA
>CAYWAK010000285.1:0-3190 GCA_964455755.1 uncultured Ardenticatenales bacterium
GACCCCCATTGACATCGGGGCGTCCGTATGATACAATGTGTGTATTCTAGCCCAGCGTTGATAGAAGATCAAAATACAAGGAGGTTTTGCAGATGCGGAGTGACTTGGAAATTGCCCAGTCGGCGGAAATCAAACCAATCAAAGATATCGCTCTGGCCGCGGGACTATTAGAGGATGAATTGATGCACTACGGACGGTACATGGCCAAGGTTGACCTTTCTGCCCTGGACCGCTTGGCCGACCGCCCCAACGGAAAATACATTGACGTTACCGCAATTACCCCAACCCCTTTGGGAGAAGGCAAAACGACCACGACGGTTGGCGTAAGCCAGGCCCTGGCTCGTCTGGGCAAACGCGTGGTCACCTGTATCCGCCAACCCTCCATGGGCCCCACGTTTGGCATAAAAGGCGGCGCAGCCGGCGGGGGATACTCGCAAGTCATTCCCATGGAACAGTTCAATTTGCACATGACCGGAGATATCCATGCGGTCAGCGTGGCGCACAATCTGATGGCTGCGGCCATTGATGCCAGCATCCTGCACAAAAACCCGCTGCGCATCAACCCATTCAGCATCACCTGGTCGCGTGTGGTGGACGTAAACGATCGCGCCCTGCGCAAAATCGTTATCGGCCTGGGGGGCAAAGCGAATGGCTACCCCCGGGAGTCAAGTTACGACATCACCGTCGCTTCCGAGGTCATGGCTATCCTGGCGCTGACGACCGATCTCTTTGACCTGCGCAAGCGCCTGGGCCGCATCGTTTTTGCCACCGACACAGACGGCAAGCCCCTAACCGCCGAAGACCTGGGCGTGGCCGGGGCTATGACCGTCTTGCTTAAAGAGGCCATCAAGCCGAACCTGTTCCAGACGCTGGAACACACCCCCGTCTTTGTCCATGCCGGCCCCTTTGCCAACATCGCCCACGGAAACAGCTCGATTCTGGCCGATCGTCTGGCCCTGAAACTGTCAGACTACACGGTCACCGAAAGTGGCTTTGGAGCGGATTGCGGCATGGAGAAGTTCATGGACATCAAATGTCGCTACTCCGGCCTGAAGCCCGATGCCGTGATCCTGGTGGCCACGATCCGGGCTTTGAAAATGCACGGCGGACTCGGCAGGGTCATCGCCGGCAAGCCACTGCCACAGGATTTCAAGGAGGAAAACCTGGAGGCCCTGGACAAAGGCTGCGCAAACATGGCCCGGCAGATCGCAAATGTGCGCCTCTTTGGCGTGCCGGTGGTCGTAGCCATCAACCACTTCCCGACGGACACGGACCGCGAGATCGAACTGGTCAGGCAACGCGCGGTCGAGGCCGGCGCGGAAGGCGCGTACCTCAGCCAGGTCTGGGCAAACGGTGGCGACGGAGGACGGGAACTGGCCGCAGCCGTCATCGCCGCAGCCGAAAAGCCCAACGATTTTCACTTCCTGTACCAAGATGACCTGTCCATCAAAGAGAAGATCGAAACGATTGCGACCAACGTGTACGGAGCGGACGGTGTAGACTACGAACCGGCCGCGGAAAAGAAGATCGCTCAGTACACCGAATGGGGGTATGGCAATTTACCGGTCTGCATGGCCAAGACTCATTTGTCGCTTTCCCACATCGCTTCCTGGAAAGGCGTACCCACGGGCTTCCGGCTGCCTGTGCGCGACGTGCGGGCCTCGGTTGGCGCCGGCTTTCTCTATCCTCTGTGCGGGCCGGTACTGACCATGCCCGGTCTCGGTTCCAATCCGGCGTTCAGGGGGGTTGATATTGATGAAACCGGCCGTACGGTAGGATTGTTTTGAGGAGGGAAACGTGACAGAAAAATGGTCTGTGGCAACAAGCGTGGATGCCCGGGGTACGATCTATCCGGTGCCCATCTTTCGGGCCAAGAAGGCGCTGGATGGTCTGGCCCCCGGAGAAATCATCGAGGTTCTGGCCACCGACCCCAATTCCCGTCCAGACCTGGAGACGTGGGCCACCAGAGCCAACGCCGAGTTGTTGGGAATTGAGGATAAGGAAGACCACTACCGGTTCTACGTGCGCAAGGGAGCAGCCTGACTGTATCGACTGGTTGTTTGCGCACCGCAGAGGACGCTGCGTAAGGGAGAAACTGCTTCCACGCTACGTCCTCTGCGTCTCGGCGGTGAGATGGCGGGCTGCTCCTGTTTCGCATTGGAGCAAAAGCCACACGTGGAGTAGCCTTTCCAGGCTGCTGACAGGCTCGAAAGCCTGTTCCACGTGTCAATTTTACCGTAATGGCCTATTTCACTTGGCTTTCCAAGTCCAGCTCCAGGGCTTGCGCGGCACGGCGCACGGGATCGTAGTCGCTGTCTTTGGCCGGCACGAGCCCGTCCACCCCAATCGCTTTGGCCAGCACCTTCAGCCCCTCCGGATCGGCCGCCATATCCAAAAGTGCTTGCTTGATTTTGCCGGCCATCTCCGGGGGAAGGTCTTTGCGTACGGCCACGTTGTCGTTGGGGATGGGGTCACTGTAGGCGATAACTTTCACCCGGTCCATCACGTCGGGCAGCGCCTTTTCCACGGCCTCGCGCGCGTCCTCGTAGACCGCGCCGGCATCTACGTCGCCACGATAGACGGCCACCACTGCGCTATCGTGGCTGCCGGCGAACGTCGACTTGGCGAAGTACGTGTCTGGATCATAGCCGGCGGCGGCGAGCATAGCCCGCGGATACAAATAGCCCGAGGCGGAAGCGGCATCCACGTAAGCGAAATGTTTGCCCCGCAGATCCGCCAGCCCATTGATGCCAGAATCGGTGCGGGCAATGATTTCGCTGCGATAGGTTGTCTGGCCGTATTCAACCGAAACGAGAATGACGTTCGCGCCGTATTTTTTGTGGGCCAGCACGTAGGCCAGCGGCCCAAACCACCCCACATCCACCTTGTTCGACCCCATCCCTTCGATGAGTGCCGCATAACTGGTCACGACCGAGAAATCATAATGGTAACCGGTTTCCTTCTCCAGCCTTTCGACCACCGGCTTCATGTCGGCCACCAACCGCTCGGCTTCTTCATAGGGCACAATAGCCATCTTGATGGGGTTCTCCGCCGAACCGAGCGCTGCTTGTTTCGGCTGGCAAGATGCCAAAAACAGAATGGACATGCTTGCCAGCAATAGAACGAGAATGCGTTTCACCAGAACTTCCTCCTTCTTGATTATCATCAGGTTGTTGTTCGTTCGATACTC
>CAYWAK010000286.1:0-3168 GCA_964455755.1 uncultured Ardenticatenales bacterium
GACCATCGGCTTTGACACCCCTTTCCGATCGTGTTATACTTTTGTCGTGGCCATGCAATCCAGGCACCGCTTTGTTGGCGACGGCCCCGGGGATGAACGCAGTTTCCGTGCGCTTCGTCGCGGCGACAGCGGCAACACAGACGCGAACAACCTTGTGGTGGTGACTGTCGCTGAATGGAGTTGTGTCATGCGCACGACGATACGGGTCTTGACTCTTTCACTCATCCTGCTGGCACTCGTTGCCGGCCGTTCTGTGCGCGCTGCCGGCCCCGGCCGCCCCGCCAACGTGACACCCGCTGCCTGGCAGGCCACGGCCCACGGCCCCGCCGATCTGCTGGTGGTGTTGGCCCCGCAAGCCGACCTCAGTCCGGTGTCCCGCCTGCCGACCAAAGCCGAAAAGGGTCGCTTCGTTTACCAGACCCTGACGCAGATTGCCCGCCACACACAAACGCCACTCCGTAGCTGGCTCGCGCAACGCGGCGTCGCCTACGAGCCTTTCTATCTGGTGAACGCCATCCACCTGTCGGCCGATCGGGCGCTGCTGGCCGCCCTGGCCGCCCGCTCCGACGTGGCCCGCATCGAGCGGAACCCGGCCGTGCACGGAATCTCACCCCGCATTACGCCGAGCATCGGTGCGCAGGCCGTGGCCGGCGTGGAATGGAACGTGGCCCTCATCGGTGCCCAATCTGTGTGGAACACGTACGGCGTGCGCGGCGAAGGGATCGTCGTCGCCGGCAACGACACGGGCGTCGAATGGACTCACCCGGCGCTGCAAGCCCACTACCGGGGGTGGAACGGGACAACGGCCGACCATGACCGCAACTGGCTCGACGCCATCTCGAATTCTGTGGCCCCCCTGGACGACCTGAACCACGGCACGCACACCATGGGCACGATGGTTGGGGACGATGGGCAGGGCAACCAGATCGGCGTGGCCCCCGCAGCGCGCTGGATCGCGTGCCGGAACATGGATCACGGGGTGGGCAGTCCGTCCAGCTACCTGACCTGCTTCCAGTTTTTCCTGGCTCCCTACCCCCACAACGGCGATCCCTTCGCCGATGGCGCTCCGGCGCTCGCCCCCCACGCGATCAACAACTCGTGGGTCTGCCCCCCCTCTGAAGGATGCAGCGTAGGCACCCTTCAGAGCGCGGTGGAGGCCTTGCGCGCGGCAGGAATTGTGGTCGTGGCCTCGGCCGGCAACGAAGGCCCGGGCTGCAGCACCGTGGGCGATCCGCCCGCCACATACGCCGCCGCCTTCTCCGTCGGCGCTTCCGATTCCGGCGACCAGATCGCCGGCTTCAGCAGCCGCGGCCCGGTGCTGGCCGATGGCAGCAGTCGCCGCAAACCGGATATCACCGCCCCCGGAGTCAACGTGCGGTCGAGTGTGCGCGGCGGGGGCTACGCCGGCGGCTGGAGCGGGACGAGCATGGCTGCGCCGCACGTGGCCGGTTCGGTCGCGCTGTTGTGGTCCGCGGCACCCGCGCTGATCGGGAAAGTGGCTCTGACCGAACGGATATTGCAAATCACAAGCCGCCCCCACACCACAACACAAAGCTGCGGAGGAGACGGCACCGGCACTGTGCCCAACAACGTCTGGGGATGGGGCCGGCTGGATGTCTTACGCGCGGTAGAAGTGGGCCTGACCTGCCCGGCCGTGGGCGATTTTGACGGCGACGGGCGGGTCACCATCGTGGACATCATGCAGATCGCCTCGACTTGGGGCCGGCATGACGGCGACCCCGGCTATTTGCCGGCCTACGACCTCGACGGCAACCACGTAATTGACGAGTCCGACATCATTACCATAGCCACGCACTGGCAGGAGGCCTGTCGTGAACCATAGATGGCAACGTATTCTTCTGGCCGGCCTGTTTTGCCTGATTGTCGCCGGCCCCGCGCGCACCGTTCTGGCGGACGGCCCCGTTTTTCAGGTGAAAGATAACATAGCGCAACAGGGCAACAGGCCGTTGTACGTGCCGGGCCAACTGCTCGTCCGCTTCCGGCCTGCGGTGCCGGCGAAAGAACGGGCTGCCATCCTCGCCGGCCACAACGCGACCGTGATCCGCCCGCTGCTGCTCCCCGACGTATATTTGGTGCAGACCGACGGGCGCACGCCGGCCCCGCAGATGGCCGAAATCCTCCGGCAGGAACCGTTCGTCAGCACCGCTGAACCGAACTATTATCGCTACGCCGCTTTCATTCCCAACGACCCGTACTACGGCTATCAGTGGAATTTCCCGATGATCCAGATGGAGCAAGCATGGGGCCGCTCGCAGGGAAGCGGCGTAACCATCGCCCTGATTGACACCGGCATAGCCTACGAAACCTACGGAGTCTACGTGCAAGCGCCCGACCTGGCCGGAACCGCTTTTGTCTCCGGCTGGGACTTCGTGAACAACGACGCCCATCCGAACGACGATAACGGGCACGGCACACATGTTTCCGGAACGTTGGCCCAAACAACGAACAATGCCTCCGGACTGGCCGGCATAGCCTTCAACGCGCGATTGATGCCACTCAAAGTCCTCGATGACCAGGGCAAAGGGACCGATTTGCTTGTCGCCGACGCCATTGTGTGGGCCACAGACCACGGCGCACAGGTGCTCAACTTGAGTTTGGGGGGCACGTCGGCAGGAAGCGTGCTGCAGCAAGCTGTGGACTATGCTTATAACCAGGGCGTGGTTGTCGTCGCCGCTGCCGGCAACGGGTCGTGCAAGGCGGTGGAGTACCCCGCCGCTTACGCCAACGCGATTGCCGTGGCCGCCATCCGTTACGACAAGACGAGGGCCTACTATTCAAACTGTGGCCCGGAACTGGACGTAGCTGCGCCCGGCGGCGACCTGCATGTGGACCAAAACGGCGACGGCTACGCCGACGGGATTTTGCAACAGACCTTCTCGGCCGGGAAATACGGCACCTTCGGCTATTGGTTCTATCAGGGAACGTCTATGGCCACGCCTCACGTTGCGGCGCTCGCTGCCCTGCTCATTTCCCAGGGCTACGCCACCACGCCCGACGCGGTGCGGGCCGTCCTGTCCCACACGGCCCAAGACCTGGGAACCGCGGGCCGCGACAACGAATTTGGCTGGGGTCTCATCCAGGCCAATGATGCGCTGATCTATGCCGCCACGCTGTCGCCCACGGCCACGGCCACCGCCTCCCCATCCG
>CAYWAK010000287.1:0-3164 GCA_964455755.1 uncultured Ardenticatenales bacterium
CTGTTCGAGGGATACTCGTTTGCGTCCGGAACCCCGATTCCGTCGCCATATGAAAGGAAATAAAATGGAAGGTTTGATCAAATTGGTTGCAGAAAGGACGGGCTTATCCGAAGACGTGGCCCAAGTTGCCGTAGATACGGTGATCGAACACCTGAAGGGACAGTTGCCGGCACCACTTGCTGCCCAGGTTGACAATTTCTTGGGCGGTTCAGGCGAAGCGGTAAACCTGGACGACCTGATTAAGAGTTTGGGCGGTCTGGGCGGTCTGGGCGATTCGGGAGATGCCGTAGGCCTGGATGACCTGGTTCAGGGCCTGGGTAAGCTTATTTGATTCGTAGGCGACCAGGCGGAATGGAGGATACAGGCTTCATTCCGCCTGGCCCTTTTTCGCCGGCACTTATTTGTCCTTCAACATGTGTCGCAACACGGTCTGTAGGATGCCGCCGTTGCGATAGTATTCGATCTCCACGGGGATGTCAAGGCGCACGGTTGCTGCAAACGTCTTGACATTGCCGGCCTCCAGTTCGGCGGTGACGGTGACGGTTTGCTCTGGCTGGATATCGTTGTCCAGGCCGGTGATGCTGTATGTCTCGTGACCGGTCAGCCCAAGGGTCTGCCAGTTTTCCCCCGGCTGAAATTGCAGAGGCAAGACACCCATGCCGATCAGGTTGCTGCGGTGAATGCGCTCGTAACTTTGGGCCAGCACCGCTTTCACGCCGAGGAGTTGCGTCCCTTTTGCGGCCCAGTCTCGCGAACTTCCCGTGCCGTACTCCTTGCCGGCCAACACAACCAGCGGCGTACCTTCTGCCTGATAGCGCATGGCGGCGTCGTAGATGGACATCTGTTCACCGTCGGGAAGATGCATGGTCACGCCCCCTTCCGTCCCCGGCGCCAGCAGATTTTTCAGGCGAATGTTTGCGAAGGTGCCGCGCATCATCACCTCGTGGTTGCCCCGCCGGGAGCCGTAGGAGTTGAAATCCTTGCGCTGCACACCCCGCGAGCGGAGATATTGTCCGGCCGGGCTGTCGAGGGCGATGCTGCCCGCCGGCGAAATGTGGTCGGTCGTGACCGAATCGCCCAGCAGGGCCAGCACGCGGGCGCCGTGGATTTCCTGAATCGCGGGAGGCTCCGGTGACAGCCCCACGAAGAAGGGCGGCTCCTGAATGTACGTCGAGTGTACATCCCATGGGTAGATGCTGGTGTCTTCCAGGACCGGAATGTTGTTCCAGGTCTCGTTGCTATCGAACACATTGGCATACATCCTTTTGAATACATCGGGGCGAAGCGTCCGCTGGATGGCTTCCTGCACCTCTTCGGCATCGGGCCAGATGTCGCGCAGGTAAATCGGCTCTCCGTGGGGGCTAAAGCCCAGCGGGTCGTGAATCATGTCAATGTCCACCGTGCCGGCCAGCGCATAGGCGATGACCAGCGGGGGCGAGGCCAGATAGGCGGCCTTGACCAGGGGGTTGATCCGGCCCTCGAAATTGCGGTTCCCGCTCAGCACGGCGGAGGCTACCAAATTGCTCTCTTTGACCGCTTGGGCCACATGTTCAGGCAAGGGGCCACTGTTTCCAATGCACGTGGTGCAGCCGTACCCGACGATGTGGAACCGCAACGCTTCCAGGTAGGGCATCAGGCCGGCCTCTTGCAGATATTCACGGACTACCCGGGACCCGGGCGCCAGACTCGTTTTGATCCAGGGCTGCACCTGCAAACCACACTCCACGGCCTTCTTCGCCAGCAGACCGGCGCCCAGCATCACGGACGGATTTGACGTGTTCGTGCAACTGGTGATCGCAGCGATAACCACCGCGCCCTGGCCGATCTCGAATTGCTTGCCGTCCGTCTTGACGGGAACGATCTGGCGCGCTTCTTCGTCGCTCAGGCCGAATCCGCGCTGGAGGTTCTTATCCACCAAGGTGCTTCGGAAGCTCGGCTTCATTTGGGAGAGGGGCACGCGGTCTTGCGGGCGTTTGGGGCCGGACAGACTCGGTGTGACGGTGCTCATGTCCAGCTCCAGCATGTCGCTGAAGTGAGGATCGGGCATCTCGTCGGTGTGGAACAGGCCCTGCTCTTTGGTATAGCGTTCCACGAGCGAAATGAGTTCCTCGCTGCGGCCGGTGTTGCGCAGATAGGCGATGGTCTCGTCATCCACCGGGAAGAAGCCCATGGTAGCTCCGTATTCCGGGGACATGTTGGCAATCGTGGCCCGGTCGGCGAGGCTAATCCGGCAGAGGCCGGGGCCATGGAACTCCACAAACTTGCCGACCACCCCCTTGTTGCGCAGCATTTGCGTGACCGTCAGGGCCAGGTCTGTGGCCGTAGTGCCGGGCGGCAACTCTCCGGTCAGCTTGAAGCCGACGACGTCGGGGGCCAGCATGTAGATCGGCTGCCCCAACATCGCCGCCTCTGCCTCGATACCGCCAACGCCCCAGCCGAGCACGCCCAGGCCATTGATCATGGTCGTGTGCGAATCGGTGCCGACCAACGTATCGGGATAGGCCACGCGTTCATCATCGCCTTGGGTTACTTGCACGACCCGCGCCAGGTATTCCAGGTTCACCTGATGGACAATGCCGGTGTCCGGAGGGACCACGCGGAAATTCTCCAGCGCCGACTGCCCCCAGTGCAGGAATTCGTACCGCTCGCGATTGCGTTCGAACTCGCGTTCGGCGTTGTAGAGCAGGGCCATGCGCGAACCGAAGCGGTCTACTTGCACGGAATGGTCAATCACCAGGTCGGAGGGGATGAGCGGGTTGATCTCCTGGGGGTTCCCCCCCATGCGGTGCATGGCCGAGCGCAGCGCCGCGAAGTCTACGATGGCCGGCACGCCGGTGAAATCTTGCAGAAGGACTCGTCCCGGGTTGAAGGGCAGGGCCTTGCGCGCCTTGTCGTGAGGCTGCCACTTGGCCAGGTTGAGCACGTCCTCTTCCGTGACGAGCTGCCCGTCATAGTTGCGCAGCACCGATTCCAGGAGGATGCGGATGGTAATGGGCAACCGGGCCAGTTGTATGCCTGCCACTTTTTCCAAAGCCGCCAGATGATACAGCGTGATGGCTTCGCCGTTGACGTCAATGGTCGCTTTGGTACCGAAGGGGTCTGTTCGTTTGTTGGTCATGGTTCTGCACCTTTCATTTGCTTATTCGCTTGAAAGTTCAACTTCC
>CAYWAK010000288.1:0-3159 GCA_964455755.1 uncultured Ardenticatenales bacterium
GTTGTAATATCGTTATCTGAAAAGAGGGGGCCAGCCCCCCGTTTTGGCAAAAAGGAACGTTATAGGAGTCACGATGGTGTCTGTTGATGAACAACTGTCGATCTTGATGCGGGGTGTAGATTTCGGCGACGACCAAATCTACGAGACCATGAAAAAGGAGTTGCACAGCCGACTCTCGGAAGGCCGCCCGCTCCGTGTATATTGTGGCTACGACCCGACAGCAACCGACCTGACGCTGGGACACTCGGTGACGATGCGCAAGCTGCGCCAGTTCCAGGATTTGGGGCATCACGTCATCTTCCTGATCGGCACGTTCACCGGTCTCATTGGCGACCCCAGCGACAAAGTCTCGGCCCGCTCCCAGCAAACGTTGGAAGATGCGCTGGCCAAATCCAAAACGTATACCGATCAGGCTTTTCACATCCTGGACCGTGAGCGAACGGAGATCCGCTACAACCACGAGTGGCTGGCCGGCCTCAGTTTTGCCGATGTCATCCAATTAGCCGCACATTTTACTGTGCAACAATTCCTCGTGCGTGACAATTTTGCCAAACGTCATGCGAATGGTGACCCAATTTGGTTGCACGAGTTCTTCTACGCACTGATGCAGGCCTATGATGCCGTTGCCCTGCAAACCGATGTTCAGCTTGGTGGCACCGAACAACTCTTTAATCTGATGGCCGGCCGTAAGTTGCAACAATCCTTTGGCCAACGACCGCAGATTCCGCTGACGCTTCCCATCCTGGTCGGCACGGACGGCACGATGCGCATGTCCAAGAGTCAGGGAAATTACATTGGACTTGCTGAGCCGCCGGAAGACATGTATGGGAAGATCATGAGTCTGCCAGACCACGCCATGCGCAACTACTTTGACCTTCTTTCCAGCTACGGCCCCGACGAAATCGAAGATATCGAAAAGCAAATAGCTGCGGGCAGCCTGCATCCACGTGATGTAAAAATGATGTTAGCCCGCGACCTGGTAACGATTTACCATGATGCACCGGCAGCGGAGAGAGCGGAGGCGCACTTCCGTCGCGTGTTCCAGGAAGGCCACGTGCCTGCCGACATGCCCATCTTCCGACTTACAGAGAACATGAGCATCGTAGACCTGTTGTTTGATGCAGGCATGGTCAGCAGCAAAAGCGAAGCCCGCCGGCTGATCCAACAGGGGGGCATACGCGTGGATGGCGAAGTCGTCTCAGACATCAGCACGCCGGCGCCGGATGCCGGTGAGTTTATTCTGCAAGCCGGCAAGCGCCGGTTTGTACGTGCGATCGTCAGTCCGCCGGCCGAGCAGGGCTAATTCTGAATGGATTTGGAGTAACCGCGATGCGCATACTGATCACCGGAGGCGCCGGCTTCATCGGCTCTCACCTTTGTGACCGCTTGCTTGATGACGGCCACGAAGTCATCGCCATTGACAATTTGAGTACCGGCAACATGGATAACATCGCCCATCTTTTCGGGAATGAACGGTTTTCATTCATCAAACATGATGTAACAAACTACGTCTATGTCAGTGGGCCGCTCGATGCCGTTCTGCATTTGGCGTCTTTGCCGAGTCCCGTGGACTATCTTGAAAAACCGATCCAGACGCTCAAAGTGGGAGCCTTGGGTACGCACAAAACGTTGGGACTGGCGAAGGCCAAACAGGCCCGCTTCCTGCTGGCCTCTACGTCCGAAGTCTATGGGGACCCACTTGAACATCCGCAAGCGGAGGAATACTGGGGGAATGTAAATCCGGTGGGACCCCGAGGCGTGTACGACGAATCAAAGCGCTTTGCGGAAGCCCTGGCTATGGCTTATCATCGTGCGCATGGCATTGACACCCGCATTGTGCGCATCTTCAATACCTACGGCCCGCGCATGCGTCTCGACGATGGACGCGTTGTCCCAAACTTCATTCGCCAGGCATTGCGCGGGGAGCCGCTGACCGTTTATGATGATGGTTCCCGCACACGCAGTTTTTGCTACGTCAGCGATCTGGTCGAAGGAATTGTTCGCCTGTTGCACTCGGAAGAAATCTACCCCGTGAATCTTGGCAACCCCAATGAGATAACCATTCACGAATTTGCAAAACGGGTACTCGATGTGTCCGGGTCTCGCTCTTCCATTGTCTTTATCACCCCAAAGGATGAACGGACAAAGGACGATCCGCAAACGCGTAGACCAGACATCACCAAAGCGCAGCGAGTTTTGGGGTGGAACGCGCAAGTCGGCTTGGACGAGGGTTTGGGACAGACCATCGATTGGTTCCGAAGCCGGGTGTAGCGGTTAGGGCCGCTTTGCCTTGCGCCCGCGCTAGCGGCCCGCTCGGACAGGAGGTGCCCGACCTACACTTCAAGTACGAGGGGGATGGCAAACACGCCTCTGAGTTTTACTCTCGGTTAAGTTTCCACAGCTTTTGCAGCCAGTTCGGGACCGTAGCCGCGCCGACCAAATCGCCTCGGATGAGATAGGGTTTTATGTCAATCACGGGCGAGCAGGTGTAGGCATCCAGCCCACGAACCCGCAAAACGTTGCCGTCGCGCTGCAGCAGTTGGACGACCGTCATGCCTAACGGATTGGGGCGCCGGGGCGTACGGGTCGCAAACACGCCGCGCAACGGCAGGTCCTCGCGCCGTTCAGGATGAACCTGCAAGACTTTGCCCCGACCTTGCTCGTGCTGGTGCATCCACCAAATGACGATAATGTGGGAAAACTCTTCGATGCCTTCCAGTGCCGGCACAAGCTCTTCCAACAAGATAATCTCTGATTCTACTTGATCCCATTCGGCTTCAATGGGAGGGGCAAACTCATTTTGTACCCAGCCGATCGGGTGCAAAGTAACCGGGTCCATTGCCGGGGTTTCGCTCATGTTTGGCTCCTGAATCGATTGGCGTCAGGGCCAAGGCAACTTGGAGTCTGTTACCCTGGCAAAGGTTCCAGCCCCTTACCAGCGTTGTCCAAGCCATCTCAGCCAGAACAATTGATTTCTCTGGATTCTTATCCTGCGACAAGTGTACCACAAAGGGCGCATTTTGGCAATGTATTTGTTTACCGCCGAGACGCAGAGGGCGTAGGGGCGCAGCACTGCTACGCCCGGGCGCAGAATTCTGCGCCCCTACTTGGCAATGATAGAAACTGCCGAGGGTGTCCGTCATTTTTTGCGTCCATAAG
>CAYWAK010000289.1:0-3146 GCA_964455755.1 uncultured Ardenticatenales bacterium
CTGTTGCGCAGGAGCGAGTGAGATCGACCGCCCATCTGAGCAGGGGGGCCGAGGAGCATTTGGAGGAGAATCTACTTTCGCAGTGTCAGACGGGCAATGAACTGCCCGTCGCGATGGGCTGAGCAGTTACGTCCCCATACTGGAAATTCGGACCGGCCTTCGTTCATATACATAGAGGCGAGCTTACTACCGCATCTGTGAACAACTTCACAGGCTGAGTGAGAAATAGTTCGTTGTGAGCGACCGACTTGCCTGCTACAATGGTACTGCGAGTCGGAAAGTGGACACGGAGTAGGATCATGACACACCAACGAACGCTTCAGTACAGGTCAGGACACGCCACAGTCCTGCTGGTCGAGGATGAGGTTAGCACTGCGCTACCCCTCATCATCGGCCTTCAAGACCAGGGCTTCCGGGCGCTCCACGCCACCGAAGGCCGGCAGGGCCTGGAGTATGTGCGAGTTGCACAGCCGGACCTCGTCCTGTTGGACGCGATGCTGCCGCGGATGGACGGCTTCAGCGTGTGCCGCACCCTGCGGCAAAAGTCGGCGGTGCCCATTCTGTTGCTCATCACCCGCAAGGCGGAGCAGGTGCACGCCCTGGAGGCGGGAGCCGATGGCTGCCTGGTGAAGCCCTTCCAACTGCGGGAGTTGCTGGCTCGGGTGCGTGCCACCCTGCGGCGCCGCGCACTGAATGGGAGCTATGGCGCTCTGCCCGGTGATCGCATCGCGTTAGGGGACATCGTCCTGGACCGGGCCACGCGCCAGGTGTGGCGCGCCGGCTGCCCAATCAAGCTGCGGCGGCGGGAGTTCGAGCTGCTGGGCGTGCTGATGGAAAACGCCGGCCACGCGCTCTCCCGTCACGCGTTGCTGGACCGGGTGTGGGGGGAGGACTGGGTTGGTGACCCGCGCACGCTGGACGTGCACATTTGCTGGTTGCGGAGCAAACTGGGAGATGATCCTTCGGCGCCCCGCTACATACAGACCGTTCATGGCTATGGTTACCGTTTCGTGGCATCTGCCCTTCGACGGGCCCTTCGACGCGCTCAGGACGGGGCTCAGGACACCGCCGCGTTGCCGGCGGATGCCGCGTAGGCTGTAAACTTGTATTGAGCCTGTCGAAGTAGCCGCCTGCTCGTGGACAGGCCGGCGCCCACAGGGGGCGGTGATCCAGCAGGCGGAACATCTGGGCCAACCACGGCCGGATCTGTCCGGCGCCAGGCGCGAGCGGGTGACCGAAACGAGTTTGCGAGGAGATACAGACATGAAATTGCATACAGAACCCAAGGCGCCCGTCCAGGCGTGGACGGGAAGCGGAAGGGTTTTCAAGATAATTCAGTCAGTCGTGATCGCCGGCCTCCTGCTGGCCCATTTCGCTGGGGCGGCGCGGCCGGCCTACGCCAGCCCGTGGACGCCGCTGGCCTGGCAGGACGGCGGCAAGCTGCAGGGCTGGATCCGGGACACGGACGGCAACTTCGTGGACGATCTGATTGACGAGATTGCTGCGGCCGATCCGAACGAGCAGGTCGAAGTCATCGTTGACTTCAACCGCTGTCTCAAGGACAGCCTGGGGGCTCAGTCCTTCATCGAATCACTGGGTGGCCTACTGGAATACCAGAGCAAGTTTGTGACCTACGCCATCTACTCCAACATCCGCGCCGGCGATGTCGCCGCCATCGGCGCCCGACCAGAGGTGGCCATGGTGGAACTCAGCCGGCCCGGTGAGTGGCTGGATCTCGAACGCCAGGCTATGAAGGTTCAGTCTAGCACCACCTACCCGAACACCCTGGCCAGTCGTTTCGGCTGGCACGGTACGCTAAACGGAAGCGGTGTCAACATCGCCATCGTCGACAGCGGAGTGAACGACAGCCACGCCGAGCTGACGGGCAGGTACCAGTATGGCTATGATGCGCTCACGCACACGTACACCAATCCAACACACACGTCCATGCCCCGCCTGCCGGATGGACACGGGACTGCGATGGCGCGCATTGCTCTGGGTACAGGTAACCCCGGCATCGCGCCCAGCGCCGGCCTCATAGACATAAAGATTGGGGGCCAGACGGGCTGGACGTACGCTGCTTTTGCCGAAGCTCTGGACGTCATATTGCTCAAACGGCAAGCCTGGAACATCGAAGCCGTCAATCTGTCCATCGGTGCCAGCTCGGCCACCGACGGCAAGGACGCCTTGAGCCAGCATGTGAACCGGCTCGTTAGCGCCGGCATCGTGGTCGTGACCGCCGCCGGCAACGGCACCGCCCAGGGCGACCCGAAGATCGCACCGCCTGGCACCGCCTCCTGGGCCATCACCGTCGGTGCCGCCGACCCAGGCACCACCGTCATGCGCACGGACGACACCATCGCCAATTCCACTCACGGCCCCAGAGACAGCGACGGCGATGGTGATCAACTGGACGAGCTGAAGCCCGAAGTAGCGACCTCGTCGTGCTGTGGTACATCGCCGGCGGCGGCGCGCACCAGCGGCCTGGCGGCGCTGCTGATTCAGAGCAAGTCTGACATCAACCCCGGCAGCCTGAAAGACCTGCTGATCCGCACCGCCGAGGACCGGGCCGGCGCCGACACGACAGTGAAATACCCCAAGAACACCGCTACCTGGGACAGGAAGTGGGGCTTCGGCTACGTCGATGCCTATGCTGCCGTTGACGGACTTATCGGGGAGGGCCAGTCGCGCACCAACCTCACCTTTGTTGGTTTCGGCGGCCAATCGCATCCTGCCAGTCCGTCGTGGCTGTCGCCGGCCATCGAGACCCAGAGCCAGCGCAACAACAAGAATCCCAAAGTCGGAGTGCCCGACAAGATTTTCGCGCGCATCGAGAACAAGGGCCCAAATAAGGCCGAAAACGTTTTGGTAAGCTTCGGCGTGTATGACTACACCGCCGGCGTGCGCAAGTTCTACGACGTCGGCACGAAGATCGTGCCGGTGATCAACGCCGGCCAAAAGCTGGAGGTGTCCCTGGACTGGACCCCCAGCCCCCTGCAGAACGGCGAGCACGGCTGTATCCTGGTCACCATCAACTACGGTCTGGACAGCGACTACAGCAACAGCTCGAATGTGGCGCAGCGCAACCTCCAGATCAAGCCGGCTACGTCGCCGGCCCGGTTCATCTTCCGCGTGGAGAACCCCCT
>CAYWAK010000290.1:0-3142 GCA_964455755.1 uncultured Ardenticatenales bacterium
TAAACCTTGCATCTGTCATCCAGGTATAAGGTCGTAGTGGGCTTCTCCAGCACCCGGTTAAGTATGCCGCTTCCCTGGGAAGTTAGCGTAAAGTAGGGCATCCCGGCAATAGTACGTTCCACCGTCAGGCCCCTGACGGTGAGGTCCTGCAACACACGTTCGGTGTTGGGCTGGGGTAGGTCAAGCAATGTGGCGATGTCATGGGCGCAGAGGGTGGTGTCGGCCAGGCTGGCGAGCGTGCGGGCCTCGGCCGGAGTGCGGAGGTTCGGCTCTGCGGCAACCAGCCGATTGGCCACAGCCATCCCAACCAGGACCGCGTGCTCCGTCTGCCGGGAGATCTGGCAGGTGAACAGCACGCGCCGGGTGTCATCGTCGCCGACTTGCTCTCGCGCCGCCGAGGCAACGTTGGCCGGCAAACAGTGAGTCGCGTACTCCTGAGAATCGGTTATGACTTCCCCCTTTTGCGTAGCGCCTCTCTTTTCGAGCCGCAACCGGAGCAGGCGCAAGCCATTGGCAATGATAATCAAGGCGCTCCCTTCATTGAGCAGCAGGCCGGTGGTGAGGGTTAGCCACCCGAAGAAAGCGGCGGGCAACAGAAATGCTACCGAGGCCAGGGAGAGGACGATGTTCTGCCAAATGTTGGCCACAGTTTTGCGGCTGACGTGCACCATATACACCAGTTGGTCCAGGTTATCGGCCATCAGGGCGATGTCGGCCGTTTCCAAAGCCACGTCGGTGCCGGCCACGCCCATAGCGATGCCCACGTCTGCTTGAGCGAGCGCCGGAGCGTCATTGATGCCGTCGCCCACCATCGCCACGAGACCGTATCGAGTCTGCAATTCACGCACGGCCGCAATTTTGTCCTCTGGCAGCAATTCGGCCCGCACTTCATCAACCCCAAGCCAGCGGCCCACAGCTTCGCCCGTAACCCGATTGTCTCCGGTGAGCATTACGATTTTCTTCACCCCCGCAGCCTTTAGCCGCTGCAAGGCCTGACGCGCATTAGCCTTCGGCTGGTCGGCCGCCGCAATCAAGCCCAGCAGCTGGTTGGCGCTGCCGACGAGCACGACGGTTTTACCTTCGCCCAGCAGGCGGTCAACCGTCGCCTGGTGAGAGCCGGGCGTAAGACCGTGTTCTTGAAACAGCCGGCAGTTGCCGATGTAGCAGGTCTGCCCGCCAATCTGTCCCTGCGCGCCGCGACCGGTGAGGGTGGTGAATTCTTCCACGGCCGGGAGGTCAATTCCGCGCTGTGAGGCCGCTTGCAGGATCGCCTCGGCCAGGGGATGCTCGGACCGGGCTTCCAACGCCCCGGCTACCCGCAGCAGTTCCTCCTCGGAAGCGCCGTCGGCAGGCAGCAGGTCGGTCACTATCGGCTTGCCGACCGTTAAGGTGCCTGTTTTGTCGAAAGCCACTATCTGAATGCGCCCGGCGGTTTCCATATAGATGCCGCCCTTGACCAGCACCCCGTGCCGGGCCGCGTTGCTAATGCCGGCCACGATGGCTACCGGCACCGACAGGACAAGCCCACAGGAGCACGAGACCACCAGAACCACCAGTGCCCGGTAAAACCATAACTCAAAGGGCTGGCCGAAGAACAAGGGGGGTACGGCGGCCATCAGCAAGGCGAGGCCAAACATCAGCGGCGTGTAGACCTGGCCAAAACGCTCGCTGAAGCGTTGCGCGACGCCTTTTTTCATCTGGGCGTCCTCTACGAGACGGATGATCCGGGCCAGGGTCGTATCCTGGGCTGGCTTGGTGGCCCGGATTTCCAGCGCCCCTCGCCCGTTAAGCGTTGAGGCGTAAACTTCGGCCCCCGGTCGTTTCTCAAGCGGGATGGACTCGCCGGTGATAGGCGATTGGTCCACCGCCGATGCGCCGGCGACCACCACCCCGTCGACCGGAATCTTCTCGCCCGGCCGCACCAGCACTACCTCGCCAACCTGAATCTGATCGGTGGAAACACGAATCTCCTGGTCATCGCGCAGTACCGTCGCCTCTTTTGGGGCCAGGGCGACCAACGCCCGAATGGAGCCACGCGCTTTGTCCACGGCGTAGGCTTCCAACACCTCGCCCAGGGAGAAGACCACCACCAGGATGGCGGCTTCCTCCCACAAGCCCAGGTAAATAGCGCCAAGGGCGGCCACGACCAAAAGCATATTGATGGTCACGCTGCCCCGCCGCAGGGCAGCCCACCCACTTCTGGCCGGATAGAAGCCGCCAACGGCGACGGCAATACTGTAGAGAACCATCGCCCACGTTTCGGGCAGGCCGGGCTGCGCCACCCCGGCCGCAAGCGTAAACGTTGTCAAGACGCCGGCCACCAAAAGCAGCACGATCCGGGGTTGCTTCCACCAGGACAGGCCCAGGGCAACCTGGCCTGGACGTTCCACCGCAGCCGAATATCCTGCCTTCGTCACTGTTTGGGCAATGTGCGGCAGCGGCGCTACGCCGGGATCGTACGTAACCCGCAGCTTTCCGGCGCCGAAGTTGACCTGCGCGCTGTTCACGCCGGGCATGCCGGCGACGGCGCGCTCGATTTGGAGGGCGCAGTCTGCGCAGTCCATACCTTCTATACGCAGCACGCTGGTTGCAACAGGGCGTTGATCAGTGTTTGACGTATTTATCAATGGTTTCTCCTTTCGAAAACTCATCGAGATGTTTCTTCATTTTTGACAAAGTTGGTCGTGAAGAAATACCACCGGCCATGTGTCTCATGCAACCGGAAGCCGACCGCTTCGGCCAGCCGCTGCACTGTGGCGCGGGATTGGTAGTGCGGATCGGGAAAGATCTCTGTGATCGAGAGCAATCCGCCAGGTTTGAGGGCGTCGTAGCATTGTCGCAGCGCGGCTTCACGGCCCGGGATTTCACCCAGCACCGTGCACAGATAGACCACGTCAAAACTCTCGGGCGGGAGGTGAGGCCGCGTCGCATCGCCGACCATGGCCGTCAGATTGGAAAGGCCGGCCTGTGCGGCGCGTGCCTTGAGCCGTTCGATCATCCCCGGTTGGATGTCTATTCCGACCACCTCGCCGCCGGGCAGCACACGCCGGGCGGCAGGGATTAACAACCGACCTGGTCCTGGCCCTATCTCCAGCACCCATTGGCCCGGCTGCAATCCTATGCGGTCCAACGTTGCCTGCGT
>CAYWAK010000291.1:0-3120 GCA_964455755.1 uncultured Ardenticatenales bacterium
AATCGATAAGAACCTACGTGGGAGGGCGGAACGTGACTTTTCATCCCCGGTACGTGCATACGAACTTGGTTGCTGCGGACTGGCGAAACCTTGCTTCATTCTACGAACGCGTATTTGGCTGTGTCCCCCTCCTTCCCGAAAGGGACCTGGCCGGAGAGTGGCTTGAAGCCGGCACCGGCGTCCCCCAAGCGAGGATTCGCGGCATCCATCTGCGACTACCCGGTCACGGCGATAGCGGCCCGACGCTGGAAATCTTTCAGTACGACCGGCAAATGGAGCGTGAAATCCCTGCGGCCAACCGCCCCGGCTTCGCCCACATCGCCTTCGCCGTGGATGATGTGGCAGCCGCGCGCGACGCCGTCCTTGCTGCCGGCGGCAGCGCAGTCGGAGAGGTCGTGGCCGCGCCAATCGGCGGCGCGGGCCAGGTCACGTTTGCGTACGTGACCGATCCGGAGGGGAACATCATCGAGCTGCAACACTGGTCGGCATGAAACTTTGCTGCCGGCACATTCAACAATCACGATAGAGAGGGCGACATGCAGACAAGAAAATTGGGGTACAGTGATCTTCATTTCACCACGGTTGGCCTGGGGGCCTGGGCCATGGGGGGTGGCGGCTGGGACTGGGGGTGGGGCCCGCAAGACGATGACGAATCGATTGCAACCGTTCACCGCGCGCTCGATTCCGGAGTAAACTGGATTGACACTGCGCCGGTCTATGGTTTTGGCCACTCCGAAGAAGTCGTCGGGCGGGCCATAGCCGGCATCCGTGACGAGGTGATGATCGCCACGAAGTGCAGCCTGGTCTGGGAGGAGGGGGCGAAGGCGTCAATTGGCCGCCTGAAAGCCGAAAGTATCCGGCAGGAAGTCGAGGACAGTTTGCGCCGCCTGAAGACCGATTACATTGATCTCTACCAGATTCATTGGCCGAATCCGGATGAGGACATCGAAGAGGCGTGGAGTACCATCGCCGACTTGATCCAGGAGGGGAAGGTACGTTACGGTGGCGTGTGCAACTTTCGCGTCAAACACCTGCAGCGCCTACAGGCGATCCACCCCGTTGCGTCGCTCCAACCCCCCTACAGCATGCTCGTGCGCGGCATCGAGGCAGAATTGTTGCCGTTCTGCGAAGCCAACAACATCGGAGTGATTGTCTACAGTCCCCTGCAAGCGGGCCTGCTCACCGGCAAGTTCAGCATGGAGCGTCTGGCGAGCTTGCCCGAAGATGACTGGCGCACGCGCAACCGCCACTTCCAGGAGCCTGCGTTCAGCGCAAACCTCGATTTCGTGCAGTCGTTGCGGCCCATCGCCGAACGGAATGGGCGGACGCTTGCCCAACTGGCCATCGCCTGGGTGTTGCGCCAGCCCGCCGTGACGGCCGCGATTGTCGGCGCGCGCCGGCCCGACCAGATCACGGAAACAGCGCCGGCCGGCGACTGGTCCCTTTCCGCCGAAGATATCGCCGCGCTGGATGAATTGCTGGAGCAACGGAGCCGGAAATTGGCTGCGGGATAACTGCAGACGTGGCCCGTGACGCGATGTGATCGCGCGCCTACCCAAATTCGATACCCTGCGCCAGGGGCAATTCCGAGGACCAGTTGATGGTGCTCGTTTGCCGGCGCATGTACCCTTTCCAGGCATCGGAGCCGGCCTCGCGGCCTCCGCCCGTCTCCTTTTCGCCGCCAAACGCGCCACCGATTTCCGCGCCACTCGTGCCGATGTTGACGTTGGCGATGCCGCAGTCCGACCCTGTTCCGGCCAGAAACTGCTCCGCCGTCAGCAGGTTTGTCGTGAAGATCGCGCTGGAGAGTCCCTGCGGAACGTCATTGTGTATGGCGATGGCCTCACCGAGAGTCTCATATTCCATGAGGTAGAGAATGGGAGCGAACGTTTCGTCACAGACAAGCGGGGTCTGCCGCGGCATTCTGACGATAGCCGGTTCGACGAAGTGTGGCCCTTTCTCCGGCAGCCGTCTTCCGCCGGTGAGGATTTCCCCGCCATTGGCTTGGGCCGTCTGCAGCGCGGCCATCATGTTTTCGACGGCTTGCTCGTTGATCAAGGGGCCCATCAGGATGCCGGCTTCCATCGGGTTGCCGATGCGCACCTGGCGGTAGGCCTGCACCAGACGCGCGGCCAGTTCGGTGGCGACGCGCCGGTGGGCAATGATGCGCCGCGTTGTCGTGCAGCGCTGGCCGGCTGTGCCAACGGCCCCGAACAAGATCGCCCGCACGGCCAGGTCCAGGTCGGCGTCCTCGGCGACGATGATGCCGTTGTTGCCCCCCAGTTCCAGGATGGTGCGCCCCAACCTGCCGGCCACAACTTGCGCGACATGCCGGCCCACGCGGACTGAACCGGTGAAACTGATCAGGGGAAGTCTGCGGTCGTTGATCATCTGTTCGCCCACTTCCTGGTTTGTGCCGATGACCATGTTGAAGACCCCTTCAAGCCCATGGTCCGCAGCGACGCGGTTGACGATGTGTTGGACGGCGATGGTCGTCAGCGGCGTGATCGGTGACGGCTTCCAGAGCATCGTGTCGCCGCACACGGCCGCGATCGCCGCGTTCCACGCCCAGACGGCGACGGGGAAGTTGAACGCGGTGATGATGCCGATGGGACCGAGTGGGTGCCACTGTTCGTACATGCGGTGGCCGGGCCGTTCGGAGTGCATGGTCAGTCCGTACAACTGTCGCGACAGACCGGCGGCGAAGTCACAGATGTCAATCATCTCCTGCACTTCGCCCATCCCCTCGACTCTGATCTTGCCCATTTCCAGGGTGATCAGTTCGCCCAACGGCTCTTTCATCGCGCGTGTTGCATTGGCCAGATCACGGATCACCAGACCTCGTTTTGGGGCTGGAACGGTTTGCCACTTCTGGAACGCCGTGCCCGCCTTGCGCACCACACCGTCGTAGGTCTCTGCCGTTGCCTGGATGACGCTGGCGATCGGCTCGCCGGTTGTCGGGTTGTACGAAACCAGTTTTGCGCCGTTTGGGTCCTCGATCCAGCCCCCCGGCCCGCTGCATGCGCCAGGGTTGACCTCCTCGATATGCAGTTCTTCCAGCAACGATTTCATGGCTTGCCCTTTCCCAATTTCTTTGGTTGACATACTGCTTTTGGAAAC
>CAYWAK010000292.1:0-3109 GCA_964455755.1 uncultured Ardenticatenales bacterium
CCGTGAAATCCGTGTCCTGTTTTCATTCTTCGTGCTGGGCAATCGCCCATGCTGTCTTCTATTTATTTCCAACGGATGATGGCTTTCTCCAAAAAGAAAACCGCGGTGTACAGAGTAAGGGCCAGGGCCACGAGAGCGAAGATGGACACGAACATGAGCGGCGTATCGAAAAGCCCGCGCGAAAGGTTCACGAGGAAACCCAGACCCTGGTCCGCACCCACAAATTCGCCGACGACCGCGCCGACCACCGAGAGCGTGATGCCAACTTTTATGCCTCCGAACAGGACCGGCAACGCCGCCGGAATCTCAACCTTGGTCAGCACTTGCCAGCGCGATGCGGTGAGCGAGTGCATCAAGTCCATCCACCTCGGGTCCACGGAGCGCACGCCCACAATGGTGTTCACCAGGATGGGGAAAAAGACGATCAGTGCGCTGACCAGAATCTTGGAGGCCAGGCCATTGCCAAACCAGAGAATCAGCAAGGGCGCCAGGGCCACAATGGGGATGGCCTGCGAGGCCACAATGTAGGGCGATAGCAACCTTTCGGCTAACGGCGACTTGGCCAGCAGATAACCAAGAACTGTGGCTACAGCGAATCCCAGCGCGAACCCGAGCACCGCTTCTGTGGCGGTCACCCGAGTGTGGTGGAGCAGCGTGCCATCGGCCAGCACGCTCAGGAAGCGGGTGTAGACGCGCGGCGGCGAGGGGAGGATAAAGGCGGGGTAGTCCACCCAGCGAATCACCATCTCCCACAAACCCAGGAACCCGATCACGACCAGCGGCACAAGCCAAACTTCGAGTCGCCAGGCCGAGGCCGTCACATTGCGCCGGGGCGCGTCCTGTTCTTGTTTCATGTCTGTTCCCAGAAACGTAGATAGTTTGTGTAACGCAGCAATTTCCATAAATCGTTTCCTCTGTACGGAAAAGAGCACAGCACCCCCCTTTCCCACTCTGGGGCAAACAAAAAGCCCGAAAGTCGTGAAACCTTCGGGCAGACAAAGACACAACACGCTACACACATGGTCAGGTAACCGCCCAGCACACAAGACGTGCCAACACAAAAGAGGTCACCAAAAAGGAGACCTCCGAGGACAGCCACACAGCAACCACCTGCAGGAGTGCGTCCTGGCAGGCGTGTCGTAGCGAACCTTCTTCCATCCGGACTATACCGTCGGCTCCGGCTTCTCACCGGATCTGCCTTGCGGCTCGTGGACTTGACAAATGGCCGAGGCCCTTGTCTTACCACCGGTCGGGAATTGGCCTGTCGCCGCTTCAACAGCCACAGCCTCACCCTGCCCCGAAGGTTACATATTCACTTGTTATGATAGTTTAGCGCATCTTGCGCAGTTTGTCAAATTCGCAATGCCGCCCCCTGCCTACGTCCCCGTGAGACGTTGCACTTCGCCGGCGACCCGGCCATCCGCGACGAGCTTGCGCACAGCCTCGATGTACGGGTACATTACCGTGTCTTGCTCGATGAAGGGCACGTCTTGCCGAATGAGCGCATACGCCGCCCGCGTACCTTGCCCCAACCGCGTCTGCGCGCCCAACGCCTGGCGGCGAAAGTCAATCCCCTGCGCCGCAGCCATCAGCTCAATGGCCAGAATGTGCTCCACGTTGTCCAGAATCTGGCGGAGTTTGAGTGCGGCCGTGCAGCCCATGCTGACGTGATCCTCCACGTTCGCCGAGGTCGGGATGGTGTCCACGCTGGCCGGATGCGCCAGGATTTTGTTCTCCGTGGCCAGCGCGGCCGCCGTGTACTGCACGATCATGAAGCCGGAATTCAGCCCCCCCTGTTGCGTCAGGAAGGCCGGCAGCACGTGCGTGTTCGAGGCCTCGTCGGTCAGGCGCATCACCCGCCGCTCGGAGATGTTGCCCAGCTCGCTCACCGCCAGGCCAAGATAGTCCATGGCGATGGCCAGCGGCGCACCGTGAAAGTTGCCGCCCGACAGGACGGTCACCTCGTCCGTGACCTCGTCAACGAACAGCAGGGGATTGTCGGTAACGGCGTTCAGCTCGATCTCGAACACCCAGCGGGCGTAGGCCACGGCCTCCTGCACTGCGCCGTGCACTTGTGGCATGCAGCGCAGGGTGTACGCGTCCTGCACGTTTGGCGAACCGTGAGCGCGCGTGAACTGGCTGCCGGCCAGCAAGGCACGTAAATGCCGGGCACAGTCCTGCTGGCGCGGATAGGCACGTAGGCGATGGATGCGCGCGTCAAAGGCCCAGTCCGTGCCGTGCAGCGCCTCCAGACTCAGGCAGCCGGCGATGTCGGCAGTCTGACTCAGCAGCTCGGCGCGCGCAGTCTGCAGGACGCCCAACGCACACATCACCGCTGTGCCGTTGGTCAGCGCCAGCCCCTCTTTTGCGGCCAACGTAACCGGTTCCAACCCCGCTCGCTGCAAGGCCGCACCACCGGGAAGCCGCTCCCCGCGCACCATCGCCTCTCCTTCGCCGATCATCGGCAAGGCCATGTGCGCCAGCGGAGCCAGATCGCCACTGGCACCGAGTGAGCCTTTCTGCGGGATCACCGGATGCACGCCGGCGTTGAGCATGTCCAGCAAAAGTTGCAACGTTCGCCGGCGGATGCCCGAATAGCCGCGGGCCAGCGTGTTCGCGCGGATCAGCATGATGGCCCGCGTGGTCGGAATATCGAACGGGTCACCTACGCCGACGGCATGGCTGACGATGATGTTGTGCTGGAGCTGCTCCACCTGCTCCGGGGCGATGACGCGATCCTTGAACGCGCCAAACCCGGTGGTAATGCCGTAGGCGATTTCTCCGCGGGCCAGCAATTGCTGCACAGCCTCTGCCGCGCGGTTCACGCGAGTCTGGGCCGCCTCGCTCAATACGATGCGCGGACGGCCGGGCTGTCCAAAAGCCACCCTCTGCACTTGCTCTATCGTCAGGCTCTCGCCGTCCAGAATGCAATCCTCATGTGTCGCCACAGTTTCCCCCGTTGCAACTTGCCGGCCTGCTTGGCCTGGCGAATGAATTCATCACGTGTTGCGTCGATTCTCCATCAATTTTCTGATCACCGATCACGGATTACTGCCCACTGCGTTTCGCACAATCCGTTTCCGTTGGCAATTGATCATTGCTCATTAAC
>CAYWAK010000293.1:0-3097 GCA_964455755.1 uncultured Ardenticatenales bacterium
AATTTCAACCACAAGGGATACACTGCCGCAGGGCAGGCAGGGTTGCGGGAGCTGCTGTTTGGTGGTACAATAGCATCGAAGGTAGCCTCCATTCGTTCGTTGGGGTGGGTATTTCTACATCCCAATTATCCGACAAAGAGGCTGCTTTTATCGTTCAATTGTCAAGGTGCTTTTGCTTCACTTGTGAACCATGCCGGTTCTTGCAATAATTTACGGGGTATGCCATGACTACGCAACATATTATTGACCTGGAAGCAAAATACATTGTGCCGACGTACCGCCGGCCCTCGTTCGTGCTGGATCGAGGCGAGGGGGTCTATCTTTACGACACGGAAGGCAGAGCCTATCTCGATTTTGTCTCCGGCATTGCCGTGAACGCGCTCGGCTACGGCGATGCGGAACTGCTGGGGGTGCTGCAGGCACAAAGCCAGAAGCTGTGGCACGTCTCCAATCTGTACCACACCGCGCCTCACGTGCAACTGGCCCAAGCGCTTTGCGAACACAGCTTCGCCGACCGGGTTTTCTTTTGCAATTCGGGCGGGGAGGCGGTGGAAGCGGCGCTGAAGTTCGCGCGCAAGTGGGCCCGCGAGACCCATGGCGAGGGCAAGACGGAGTTCGTCGCTTTCAGCGGGTCGTTCCACGGGCGGACGATGGGGTCGCTGGCCGTTACCGCGCGGGAGAAGTACCAGGCCCCGTTCGCGCCGCTGATGCCCGGCGTACGCTTTGCGCCGTTCAACGACGTGGACGCGGCTGTGGCTGCCATCACGCCGCAGACGTGCGCGACCATCGTCGAACCGCTGCAGGGCGAAGGGGGCATCCACGAGGCGAGCGGCGAATTTCTGCGTGCCTTGCGCCGGCGCTGCGATGAGCAGGGCACGTTGCTGATCTTCGATGAGGTGCAATGCGGTGTAGGACGCACCGGCACCCTGTGGGCGCACGAGCCCTCCGGTGTGACGCCCGACATCATGACCCTGGCCAAGCCGCTGGGAGGCGGCCTGCCGATCGGGGCGACGCTGGTCACGGAGGCGGTGGCCGGCGTGATGCAGCCGGGCGATCACGGCAGTACGTTTGCCGCCGGCCCGCTGGTCTGCGCCGTGGCCGCTGCTCTGTTCGAGCGGGTGCGGCAGCCGGCGTTCCTGGCCCATGTGCGCGAAGTCGGAGGATACCTGGGCGAGCGTTTGTTGGCCCTGGCCGAGGAGTCGTCGGTCGTCGCCGAGGTGCGCGGGCGTGGGCTGATCTGGGGACTGGAACTGACCGTACCGGCGAACGAGGTCGTCGTCGCCGGCTTCGAGGCCGGCTTGCTCACCGTGCCGGCCGGCGAAAACGTGTTGCGCCTCATCCCGCCGTTGGTGATCGAGAAAGCGCATGTGAACGCGTTGGTGGAGCGGCTGGAGCCGATTCTGGCCAGAATGGGGGAGAGATGACGGAACGGAATGAACGAATGCAGGCCGGCTGCGAAGGTGCTGGGTGGTAGCAGGCTGGTATCCCCCCGAGGATTAACGTAACGAGATGTCTACAACACAGGGAAAGAGCGCACAAAACATACGCATACGCCGGGCGGTGGTCAATGACACGCCACAGATCGCGGAGCTGGTCAACCACTACGCACGCCTGGGCGAGATGTTGCCGCGTCCCCTGCTCTACCTGTACCAGGGCATACGCGATTTCGTGGTGGCCGAGGAGGATGGGCAGATCATTGGTTGCGGTGCACTGCGCGTGATGTGGTCCGACCTGGCCGAAATCCGCTCGCTGGCTGTGGCCGATTCGCACCGGCGACGGGGGGTCGGTGCACTCATCGCCGGCGAGCTGATCGCGGAGGCCGAACGGTTGGGCTTGACGCGCGTCTTTGCGTTGACGTACCAAGTTGCGTTTTTCGAGTCTATCGGTTTCCAGGAAGTGCCTAAGGAGTCGCTGCCCCAAAAGTCGTGGACCGACTGCCTGACCTGTCCGAAGGTGACCATGTGCGACGAAGTGCCGGTCATGCTGGAGCTCACGCCGGCGGCCGGACGGCGAACTAACGGCCACGTGCCGTTCGACGATGAGGTCATCCAGTCCCTGAGACCAGATGGCGTACTGCGTGAGGCGTAATGCCACGCACGGTGCGCAAAAAGGGAGACAAGCATAGGGCAACAACTTGCATTACTCACCGGTGTGGATGTTCAGGAGGTAACACAACGTCTGTTCGGTACTATCATTCTACGTCCCTGCACCTGGCGGAAGAGATTGCCACGAAGAAAAAGTGTCCGAAGCGAACGGAAGCGATTTTCGTGGGCGCTTATGCATGAAATTGGCGTCTCATCAGACCGATATAGCAGGGACCCGGTTTAGAGAGGAGCAACTATTGCACGTGGACAACGAAATCCTGAAGGAGCACGGCATTGAGGGAGGCCCGCTACGCACTCTCTTGCTGGGCAATGAAGCGATTGCTCGCGGGGCGTACGAAGCCGGCATCGTCTTCGCTTGCGCGTACCCGGGCACGCCGAGTACGGAAATCCTGCAGAACATGGCTCAATACCACGAAGTCCGCTCGGAGTGGGCGGCGAACGAAAAGGTCGCGCTGGATGCGGCGCTCGGCGCGGCCTATGCTGGTCACCGCGCCCTCGCCGCGATGAAGCACGTGGGGGTCAACGTCGCTGCCGACACGCTCTTTTCTGCGTCCTATTCCGGTGTGAAAGCCGGCCTGGTCATCGTCACCGCCGATGACCCCGGCATCTACAGCTCGCAGAACGAGCAGGACAATCGCCAGTACGCCCGCTTCGCCAAAATCCCCATGCTGGAGCCGAGCGACTCGCAGGAGTGCAAAGACTTCGTGGGGACTGCGTTGGAAATCAGCGAGCTGTTCGACACGCCGGTCTTTTTGCGTACGACCATGCGCATCTCCCACGGCAAGTCAATCGTCGAGTTGGGTGAACGCACAGCCGACGCCTCAGAGCCGCAAAAATTTGAGAAGCATCCGGACAAATATGTGCTCATTCCCGCTCACGCCCAACGCCGGCACCCCATCGTGGAAGCGCGCATGGAAAAGCTGCGCGCCTTCGCCGAGACGTTCGCGGGCAATCGCATCGAGTGGCGGGGACGCAAGCTGGGTATCGTGACC
>CAYWAK010000294.1:0-3096 GCA_964455755.1 uncultured Ardenticatenales bacterium
CGCAAGCAACCACGACCAGAGCCAGCGCTGCCACCAGCAATGTCAGTAACAATACCTTCTTCTTCATAACTCTTCTTCTCCTCCAAGAGATACTCAAATATGGCTTTACGTTCCAAGATCAATTACCAGGGTTGTTTGGCCAGCCTCACCCCCTTTTCGGTGATCAGTAATCAGTATTCAGTGGTCACTAGCCTGTAATCAGTAGGTAGAGTTATTTCTGCTCTACGCTCCATGTTCAATGTTCCACGCAGAGGTATTCTGCCCGTTTATTATAAACGTAGCTGCACGCATTGTCAAGCGGGCTACCGTGCGGAGCAATAATGAAGAAAGGTACTTGTTTACCGCTCTCAGATACACCGCAGAGACGCGGAGAACGCGGAGGAAGCTGCGCCCCTACTCTGCGCCCTCTGCGTCTCGGCGGTAAACAAATACGAAGAATGATTATGCTTCATTGTTGCTATCTTACCCCGAATGTTGGCAATTTTGAAAATCTGTGGTATAGTTATACGGTATAAAAGTTTCAATAAAGCGACAGCCCAATACTACGAGGCAGCATGAAAACAAACGAACAGCACGTTTCCCCTGCCGGGGAAGAACATCTTGATTGGGACAGCGCAGACGCGCTCCAAGATGTGTATCTGGAATACCCGATCCTGCCTTTGCGTGAGGTGGTAGTCTTCCCGCACATGGTGAGCCCGCTCTTTATAGGAAGAGACCGCTCCATGCGTACCATAGAAGCTGCTTCGGCGCTTGACCATCCCCTCATTGCCGTCACCCAGCGCGACCTTGACAAGGAGAACCCAACGCCAGAGGACCTCTATGCGGTGGGCACAGAGATCACCATCGAGCGTATACTCCACCTGCCGGACGGTACAGCCAACGTTCTGGCCCAGGGCCATAGCCGGGTGAGGATCATGGACTTCACCCAAACGCATCCATACCTGATGGCTCGCGCCACCCTCACCCCCGATGACTTTGAAGAATCACTCTCAACGAAGGCCCTGATGCGGGCTGTAATGGCATTGTTTGAGAAATGCGTCAATTTGAATGAGGCCTTACCTGAAGATGCCTACGTAGCTGCATTGAACGCAGACGAACCTGGCTGGCTGGCCGACCTCGTTGCTTCTATCATGGAATTCGACGTCGAGAAACGACAGGAACTTCTCGAAACGTTTGACCCCACTGAACGTCTTGAACGGTTGAGCATCCTGTTGGCTAATGAACTGGACCTGCTCGAATTAGAAGACAAAATCCACACCCGCGTACAGGAAGAAGTGGATAAGAGCCAGCGGGAGTTCTTCTTACGCGAACAAATGCGCGCCATTCAAAACGAATTGGGGGAATCGGATCCGATCATCGGCGACTTGAAAGACTTGCGTGTACAAATCGCAGACTCGGCGATGCCCGACGTCGTCCGCAAGAACGCCGAAAAAGAGCTGCACAGATTAGAGGGTATCCCCCCGTCTTCACCAGAAGGAAGCATCATTCGCACGTATTTGGGCTGGCTGGTGGACCTGCCGTGGGCGAAGACTACGGAAGACAACACAGACATCGCCCATGCGACAAGCGTTCTTCATGCGAATCACTTTGGCCTGCGAAAAGCCAAGGAACGCATCGTGGAACATATCGCCGTGCGCAAACTGGCCCCGGAGAAAATGCGCACACCGATCCTCTGCTTCGTCGGCCCACCGGGTACAGGCAAGACATCCTTGGGCCGCTCAATTGCCAAAGCCCTGGGAAGAACCTTCGTTCGGGTCAGCCTGGGCGGCGTGCGCGACGAAGCGGAGATACGCGGCCATCGTCGCACCTACATTGGCGCCTTGCCGGGCCGAATCATTCAAACCATGCGTGGTGCCGGAACTACGAACCCCCTCTTCATGTTGGACGAAGTGGACAAGTTGGCGTATGACTTTCGTGGTGACCCGGCATCCGCCCTCCTCGAAGTTCTGGATCCTGAACAAAACTTTAGCTTTGTCGATCACTACCTGGACGTTCCCTACGATCTTTCCAAGGTCATGTTCATCGCCACCGCAAACACGCTCTATCCCCTCCCTCCCGCTCTGCTCGATCGAATGGAAGTCATTGACTTCCCCGGCTATATCGAAGAAGAAAAGCTCCAGATCGCAAAACGATTCTTGATTCCTCGGCAGATTGAGGAACACGGCATACATGACCACGGCATTCACTTTTCGGATGGGGCAATCAGCAAAATCATCCGCGAATATACCTTCGAAGCCGGCGTTCGCAACCTGGAGCGAGAGATAGCCCGCATCTGTCGCAAATTGGCCCACAGGGTCGCCGAAGGGAAATCGACGTCCCACCACATCACCGCCTCTTCGCTGGGACGTTACCTGGGGCCTTCGAAGGTCTCGCACCTGGCCATGGAAGACCACAACGAAATCGGGGTGGCCACCGGTGTAGCCGTCACCGAATCGGGTGGAGACATTCTCCCAATTGAAGTGACGCTCATGGAAGGAAAGGGAAACCTTTTGCTCACCGGCCAATTGGGTGAGATCATGCAAGAATCTGCCCAGGCGGCCCTGAGTTACACCCGCGCCCGCGCCGAAAAACTGGGCATAGCCAACGTTGACTTCGACAAAATCGACATCCATATCCACATAGCGGAAGGGGCCGTGCCCAAGGATGGTCCCTCTGCTGGTATCACGATCGCCACGGCGCTGATCTCTGCGTTGCTCGACCGTCCGGTGAATCGCGAGGTGGGGATGACCGGAGAGATTACCCTGCGCGGAAGAGTGCTGCCCATCGGTGGCTTGCGCCAGAAGGCCATGGCCGCCTATCGCGCCGGACTGAAGACGTTTCTTGTGCCGACCAAGAATCGTAAGGACATGGCGGACATACCGCGCAAGGTTCAACGGGATCTCCGGTTTGTGTTCGTAGAACGGATGGATGACGTGTTACCTGTGGCCCTGGTCCAGGGCGACCTTCTACCGGCCACAAAGATGAAATGATTTCGGGCATTTCGGTTTTGCCAATCGTGCCACCAGTACACATTGGCCTAAACCCTTTGGTAGCACGCGCTGAAGTGTAAAGAGTAGTATCAGTACCTGAGAATTTGTCTCGTGGAACAGCCTCCAG
>CAYWAK010000295.1:0-3059 GCA_964455755.1 uncultured Ardenticatenales bacterium
ATACTGTCTACTGTTCACTGCCCACCGCCTTCTGCCTTCTGCTCAAAGCGCATCACCGTCACCGCGCCGCCGTCGTTGCGGATTTCTACCGTGCCGCGCAAGCTCCGGCGGATAACCGTTTCGATAAAGTCCAGCCCCACACCGTGACGTCCCATCTGCAAGACCTCCTCCGGGTAGCCGGGACCGTCGTCGCGGAACGTGACCGTGATGTCGTCGCCGTCCCGCGTGATGCCGACCGCGATGTGAGCCGTCGTCCGCTCCTCCAACGCATACTTGACCGTGTTCGTGGCCAGCTCGTTGATCACCAGTGCCAGGTTGTGCGCCAAATCGGGTGCGATCCGCACGTCGGAAGGGGTTACGTCTACCGCAACCCGCTTCTGCGGCGAGAGTACACGCAAGGACTCGTGGATGACCTTCTCGACCAATTCGTTCAGGCGCAACGGCGACCATTCCGAGGCGGAGAGCATGTTGTGGACGGTAGACAGGCTCATCACCCGTTGCTCCAGGCTCTTGATGGTGGCCTGATGGGACGCAGGGTTGGTCTTGTGGAGCTCCTGCCGGGCCAGGACGAGCATGCCGGCGATGGCAGTCAGGTTGTTGCCCACGCGGTGGTTGACCTCGCGCAACAGAAGGGCTTTCGTTTCGGCATCCTGACGGGCCTGTGCGTACAAGCGTGCATTTTCCAAAGCGGCACCCAGTTGACCGGCCAACGCCTCCAGGGCAATCACATCGGCTTCGTCGAAACCGTCCAGTTGGGCACTCTCCACATTCAACATACCGGCCAACTTCCCGGCAATGCGGATGGGCAAGACAAGCTCCGATTGGATGCCGGGGACGCAGGGGATAAAGCCCGGTTCCTGGCTGACGTCGCGGATCAGCACTTTCTCCCCGCGTTCGGCTGCCCGGCCGGTCACCCCCTCGCCGACTCTCTGGCGATACCCCCGCACAACAAGTCCCGCTTTGCCTGCCACACCGCGTGCCACTAGCGTGCTTGTCTGGGGGGCAAGCAGGTAGACTTGCACGGCGAGATAGCCAAACTGCTCCTGAAGCACCTCGGCGGCCCTCTGCAGCAGCTCATCTACGTCGAGCAGATGGCTGAACTGCTGGCCCAGATTGTGTACCACGGCCATCTGCGCAGCCCGCCGGTGCAGCGCCTCTTCCGCCCGCTTCTGTTCGGTGATGTCGCGGGAGACACCCATCACCCCCACCAACGCACCCTCCGCATCACGCAGCACGGAGGCAGAAATGAGCGCCGGAAAGGCCTGGCCATCTTTTCGTTTGTTGAGTACTTCTTGGCGACACAGGCCCTTCTCAATGGTTGTGTTGTGGATGGCGTGGCCTTCGCGTGGATCGGTGTAGAGCAGATCAATTGGTTGTCCGGAAACCTCTTCCTGGCGATAGCCAAACGCGTCCTGCGCCGCCTTGTTGAAAGCGACGATCCGGCGATCCATGTCCACGGTGATGATCATGTCCAGGGAACTATCAATTACGTTCCGGCTGTATTCCTGTGACTCTTTCAGCGCGCGGTTGCGTTCGTGCAACACCTCCTCCATCCGCTTGCGCTCGGTGATGTCGTGGATGATGACGGTCAGAATGAGCTGGCCGCCCGCGTCCGCTTTGGAAATAGCCGCTTCGATGGGGAATTCTGCACCGTTGCACCGGCGAGCGAACATGGTTCTATTGGTTATCTGCTCATGAGCCCCTCCAGGCGTCTGGGCAAAGGTGCGCACATAGGTTTCGTGCGTCTGCCGGGAACGTTCGGGGATAAGCACATTGATGTGCCGGCCCATGATCTCGGACGCCGGGCAGCCGAACATCTCCTCCGCGGTTTTGTTGAACATGATGATGTGCTGCTCAGCGTCTACGGAAATGATGGCGTTGGGCGCAGATTCGACGATGTTGTGCAGCCGCGACTCGGCCTGCTGCAGGGCAGCGGTGCGCTCGGCAACCTGTTGCTCCAGGTTCTCGTGGGATTGTTGCAGGCTTTCGGCCATTTCGTTGAAGGCCAAAGCCAGTTGACCGATTTCGTCCTTTGTGCTGCCGGCGGGGGCGCGGCGGTTCAGGTCGCCGGCGCGTAGGGCGCGGGCCGTCTCCGCGATGCGGTCCAAGGGAGCCGCCAGCCAATTGGCCAGCGCGCGGGCGGCCAGCGCGGCGAGCGGTATGGCAATCAGGTTGCCCAGGAAGATCAGCAGCCAGATGTGCCGGATGTGGCCGGCAAGCTCCGCCTTGTCCATCTCCACCAGCAGCCCCAGGTGTGCCTCCGGCAGCCAGCGGTAGACGCCCAGCACGGTCGCGCCCTGCGGGTTCTGATAGGTGGCAGAACCGTTCTCCCCGGTCACGGCACGGCGCACTCCTTCGCTATCGGCGGCGGCACGCAAGGGGGCGCCGCCAACGCCGGCGGGCAGGGTCACGTAACGGCCCTGATCGTCCACCAGATAGGCGCGCCCGGTCTGGCCCAGTCCGGCGCGGCTCTCTAACAGGACTTGCAAGTCGGAGACGTTCATCTCCACGACGACCACGGCCAACAGCGCACCTGCTTCATCCCGCAGCGGGGCGCTGATGAACATCACCTCCGTCTGGCGTTCGGCGGAATAGGAGATCGGGCCGGTGTACATCGCCTTCCGCCCTTGGCGGAAGTATTCTTCGTCTTTCCGGTCGCGGCCAACCAGCGCCGGATCGGCGGAGATCAACACCAGACCGGTTTGCGGGTGCAGCAAAGACGCGGAACGCACATACTCGTGGTTTTCGGCGACAGCTTTGAGTTCAGCGGCCAACTCGGCCTGCGCTTCTTCGCGCGCTGAAGCGTCCGGCGGGTTCAACAGCCGTGGCGCTTGCTCCTGCACATCGTGCAGGTCGACAAGCAAGTGCATGACCGTGTCTCCCTGATTCATCCAGTACAGGACTTCGGTGGTTTTCAGATCGGCCACTGTCTCCAGTCGCTCGGTGGTAGACCGCGATACCGAATAGTCGGCATCCCGCATGCCGATTGTTGTAGCTGCGATCAGCGCGACCAGGGCCATGCCGAGCAACGCGATGAAGAGTCGTTGGCGAAAGGTTAC
>CAYWAK010000296.1:0-3053 GCA_964455755.1 uncultured Ardenticatenales bacterium
CTTCCTCCGCGTTCTCTGCGTCTCTGCGGTGTATCTGAGAGCGGTAAACAAGTACATCTGATCAATTCGAAGTTGCCGTAAGACTAGGATTATAAACAATGGCGTGCAACTTGTCAAGCGTCGGGTACGTTTTGTATATTTTGCTCTGGTTCTTGGGAAATCCTAGTGATTTCTTCTTCCGCAAGCACCCGTCGCAATATCTTGCCGATCGTAGATTTGGGCAAGGAGGAACGAATGTCCACAAAACGGGGACACTTGTAGGGCGCCAATCGTGTGCGGCAGAATTCTATGATCTCCTCTTCCGTAGCTTTCTCGCCGTCGCGAAGGACGACAAAGGCTTTCACTGTCTCGCCGCGATAGCGATCGGGCACGCCTACGACCGCGGCCTCAATGATCTTCGGGTTTTCGTATAGAATTTCTTCCACTTCGCGCGGGTAGACATTGAAACCGCTGGCGATAATCAGATCTTTTTTGCGATCAACGATTCGAAAGTAACCCTCGTCATCTACAGAAGCGATGTCCCCGGTGTAGAGCCAGCCATTTTGAAGTACCGCCGCCGTCTCCTCTGGACGATTCCAATACCCCTTCATCACTTGCGGGCCGCGAATGGCCAGTTCACCGATTTCACCTTGTGGCACTTCTTCACGCGTATCGGGGTCTACGATCTTGGCATCCGTATTGGGAAACGGCAGGCCAATGGTGCCGGCTTTGCGTTTGCCGCGCAACGGATTCGCATGGGTCACCGGGCTTGCTTCCGTAAGTCCGTACCCTTCCACAAGTTCGGCGCCTGTGATGCGTTCAAACTCTTCCTGCACCTCTAACGGCAAGGGAGCAGACCCGCTTATACAGGAACGAATAGACGATAGATCATATTTCTTGATGTCTGGGTAGTTGTTGATCGCCACATAAAGCGTGGGGACGCCGGGGAACAGGGTAGGGTGATGTTTGCTTATGCTCCCCAGAACATTCTTCAAGTCACGAGGGTTAGGGATCAAAACCATGGCCCCACCACACGCAACAGCCAGGTTCAAGACCGTCGTCATCCCGTAGCAGTGAAAGAAGGGGAGGGCCCCCATGATGATTTCGGTCCCTTGGGAGACGCCGCCGAGCCAGGACGCTGTCTGTATCATGTTGGAAACGAGATTGCGGTGGGTGAGCATCGCCCCTTTGGGCACACCGGTTGTCCCTCCTGTGTAGGTCAGCACAGCCGCATCGTCCGGATCGACCGGAACCGGTTGGGGAGACACGCCGCTGTATTGCGCCAATAGCTCCTGGAGCCAGTAGGTGTCGGCCTGGCCGCTTATATTAACGCGGTGGCCCTCTTTCTTCTCTTTTAATAACGTGAAGAGGAAGCGCAAAACCGGGGGGAAGTACTCTTTGATGTTGGTCACGATGACCCGTTTCACGCTCGTTTGATGGCGTACCGCGCTAACCTTGTCGTAGAACAGGCTGAGGGTGACTACAGTCTCAGCGCCAGAATCTTCAATCTGGTGAGCAAGTTCTCGTTCGACGTACTGCGGGTTGGTCGGAACCAGCCGGGCGCCGGCGCGCAGCGCTCCATAGAAGCCAATCACAAACTGCGGTGTGTTGGGAAGCAGGAGCAGCACGCGGTCCCCCGGCTGCACGCCCAGGCCTTGCAAGGCAGCCGCAAACTGGGATGTTTGCTGGTCTAACTGCCGGTACGTCATTGTGCGGTCGTAAAAGATCAACGCAACATGATCCGGATAGCGCTCTGCTGTTTGGGCCAGCATGGTAGACAAGCCGACATCGGGAAATTCCAGCGTCTCGGGGACGCCATCGTCATAGAACTGAAGCCAGGGCTTGTCCATCATACGAACCCTCCTTCCGACAAATCAATCGCCTGTGTTCGGCTGCTCAGGTGATTCGCGCAACGTGACCCGTACGGGAGAGACTTTCTCGTACGACGAAACCTTCACCCGAGGAGCGATCTGGTCATGGCTGGAAAAATAGACGATCACGCGCTGCTGGGGATCGAGTTGCTGGAGCCGAATTGTAGCGGAGGGCTGTTTGTCGCCACCACTGCGTACAATGTAGGGCGCCTCGCTGATAACACGCAGATGGTGAAGCAACCGATCTACGGGCTGATCATATTCCAGCGTGATTCGCACGTTATATGCCGGGGCCTGTCCACGGTTTTCCACCACGACGCCCTCCATCACAATTATATCTGGAATCTCGTATGGGGGCAGAATGAAATAGTGAAGATCTGGGCTCCCATTTCCTGTCAACCATTGCCAAAGCCCCCGGACTCTCTTGGTCGCTTTTGCGTTTTTTTCGCCATTCAAAGACATTGGTACGGTATCGGAGCTCCCTTTCTCATGTTGTTCAGTGCCTACCATTATATCCTTCCTTTCTCAAATTGGCAAACGGGCACGGGTGTCCGCAAAAGCGACAGTCATCGAATGAATTCGACGGCTGTCATCACAAACCTGCTGGCAGGCAGCAGGTTGATCGCCCGGCAACGCGCCTGGGCGCGTTTTGGGTGGCAGGCCGCGAATTCATTCAGGGCTGCTGCTGCTTCCCGTTTGTTTTGCCGTTGCCCCGCGACGTGTGCCCCGCTGCAAAGAGAATCTGGCGGACATACTCGTGGCTGATGCGGTCCACGACCTCGCGCCTACGCGCCTCGGCCGCCAGGCGGTGCAACGTCCACCGGCTAAAGCTCAACCCTAGTTCTCGAGGATTGGTCTGGGCCAGGGACACGATCTGCTGCTTTTGCTCGTCTGTGAAGTGCGGGGGTCTGCCCCCCGATCTCTTCGACGTGAGCCCCTGACAGCCATGCTCGTTGAAACGGTGAATCCACTTACGGAGATTCGTGGGATGACGCCCCAGAATCGCTCCAATCTCCGGCACCCGGTACCCTTCGTTGGAAAGCAAGATAATGCGAGACCGCATTTGCAGCTCCTTGTCATCACTTGAAGTCCAACGATTCAGTACTGCACGTTCTTTTCCGGTAATCCTGCGAACCTGTAAAACCATCATGCTGCTCCTTTCCGTTTTCATTTTCCACAGAGATGTGTGACCGCTACAAAAAA
>CAYWAK010000297.1:0-3051 GCA_964455755.1 uncultured Ardenticatenales bacterium
GTCGGTGCCCAAGGGGTGCGTCAGGCTGGGGCCTTGCTCCACCTGGGCCAGGTTTTGGTCGTTGTAATCGAAGGGCGCGAGGATGGGCGCAAACGTGCCGGTGAAAAACAGGCCCAGCACCAGAATCAAGCCCAAAACGGCCAGCCGGTTGCGGCTGTAGCGCCACCAGAAATCTTGCCAGTGGTTGCGCGGCGGCGGCAGGGTGCCGGTCAGGGTTGCCGGGGAATCAGTCATGGCGGATGCGTGGGTCCAGGAATCCGTAGCCGATGTCAACGAGCATGTTGGCCACGGTGTAGGATGCGGCAACCAGCAGGGTCAGGGCCATGATCACCGGATAGTCGCGGGCGAAGAGGGCGTCCACGCCCAGTTGCCCGATGCCGGGAATGCCGAAGATCAGCTCGGTGACGAATGTGCCGGTGACCATGCCGCCGATCATCAGTCCGAAGATGGTCAGCAGGGGGATCAGGGCGTTGCGCAAGGCATGCACGCCGATCACGATCTGTTCGGGCATGCCTTTGGCGCGAGCGGTACGGACGTAGTCCTGGCTGAGCACTTCCAGCAGGTTGGCCCGCGTCTGGCGGACGAAGACGGCGCTATAGCCGCTGCCCAGGACGATTGCCGGCAGAATAATCCGCTTGCTGAAAATGCCAGCCCACCCCCCAGGGGGCAACAGGTGCCACTTGACGGCGAAGGCCCAGGCCAGCATGGGTGCAATCGTAAATGTGGGGATGGAGACCAGCCCGATGACACCTCCCACAATCAGATAGTCGAGCCATGAATTGGCGCGCAAAGCGGCCAACATCCCCAGCGGCAGGCCCACGAGAATGCCGAGGAACAGGACCAGAGCGTTAAGTTGCACGGAGACCCAAAGCCGTCGCGCGATCAGTTCCCCCACAGGCCGGCCATGATATTTGATCGATTCGCCAAAGTCGCCGTGCAGGGCTTTCCACACGTAGTCACCGTATTGGACCAGGAGCGGACGGTCCAGCCCCAATTCGTGGCGCACGCGCGCGACCGCTTCGGGGTTCGAGTGCGGACCCAGCATGACCTGCACGGGATCGCCCGGGCCATACAGCCCCAAGAAAAAGGTGATGAAGCCAATAATCAGCAAGAGAATCGGCAGCCACAAGAGTCGGCGGACAAGGTAGAATGTCAACTACGCGACCTTTCAGTTCATGCAATAGGCCTTACTTTTCGATAGACACGTATCGCAGGCGAGGGATGATTGTCGGCGGATAGATCATGCCCCTGACGTAAGGCTTCGTGAGCCAGTAGTCCTTCCCATACCACAGCGGAATCCAGGCCACATCGTTGATGAGCATTTGCTCGACCTGGTAGTAATCCTGCAGTCGTTTGGTCTCGTCGGTTTCGGTGCGCGCCTCCTCCAGCAGGCGGTCTACGGCCGGATTGCTGTAGTTGCTGTGGTTGTCCAGGCTCTCGCTGTGGAAGAGGATGTCCAGAAAATTTTGCGGGTCCGGATAGTCGGCGATCCAGCCCAGGGTGTAGAATTGGTACGGGCTGGGGCGCTTGCTGACGTCTTGCAAGAACGTGGCCCATTCGGTTTGTTCGATAGCCACATCCACGCCGAGGTTGTCCTTCCACATTTGGGTGATGGCTTCCACCGAACGGGGGGCCGACCCGCCGCCGCCGGAGACTTGCAGGGTCAGTTCCGGCAGGTTGTCCACGCTGCCGTACTTGGAATCGGCGATCAACTGCTTGGCCTTTTCAGGATCGAAGGGAATTGCTTGCAGGGAGGTGTTGTTGTAGTTCGGCATGGCCGGCGGAACGATGCCGTCAGCCGCTTCGGTCGTCTTGCGCAGCACGACGTTGGCCAGCTTCTCCTTGTCGATAGCCATGGCGAAGGCCTTGCGCACGTTGGCATCATCGAAGGGGGGTTGGCTGGCGTTCAGTCCCACGTACTGGATGCTCATGTTCGGCGCGACCGTCAGTTCTGCGTTCATGGGGTTGGTGGGATCGAGCACGCTGTCTATGTCGGCCAGCCCGACGGGAACGGCGTCCAGTTCGCCTGTTTCGTAGCGAGTCATGATCGAGCCGCCGGTCAGCCAGTAGTCGACTTCATCCAGCTTGGCCGGTTCGTTGTAGAACTTCTCGTTTTTGACCAGTACAATTTTCTCGCCGAGGGACCATTCCTTGAGCTTGAAGGGACCGGTACCGTTGGGGTTGTCGGTCCAGGTGCGGCCGCCGCGTTCCACGTTGTCCTTGTCCAGCACGAAGGCTGTGGGATAGGTCAGTTTGGACAGGAAATAGACTTTAGGCGCGTCAATGGTGATCTGCAACGTGGCGTTGTCAATCACTTTGACGCCGGCGACTTCGTTGGCCTTGTTACGCAGTTTGTCGCGACAGCCCACGACGTCGCCCAGGTACGTATCGGCCACCAGCGAGCCGGTGTGCGGGTCGCACGCGCGCTCCAGCGACCACTTGAAGTCCGTCGCGGTCACCGGCTTGCCGTTGTGGAAGACGGCGTTGTCGCGCAAGTGGAAGGTATAGACCGTGCCGTCATCGCTCACCGTCCAGTCGGAGGCGATGTCGGGCACGACGTTGAGTTCTCGATCCAGGGTCACCAGTCCGCTGTAGATTTCCACGATGTATTCGGCGGACGTGGAGTCCTGCGTCAGTTGCGGGTCCAGTGTGGGAGGCTCCGCGCCGGCGAGGTTCAGCACCTGGTCTCCCGATCGGGAGGATGAGCTACGCCGCGTAGGGGTTGGCTGGCGCGTACCGTTCTTGGAAATCGGCGTAGTCACTTGTGGCGGGTTTGGGTTTGGCGTGCGTTGGTTGAAATAGAGATAACCGCCAACGACAGCCACGCATAGAAATGCGACGAGACACACAGAGGCAATAATGCCGATGGCGATGAGCCACTGATTTCGAGTCATGTTTTTTCCCTCCAGCAGGAACGAATAGGTTGGTGAAGGTTACGGTTTCAATAACCAAACTATATCACAAATAGGGAGTACTTGTCAAATGCGCGCCCTCGGCGGAAGCGAGGGGCGGGTGGGTGGATTTTGACAGCGCGCAAATCTGCGCCCTTAC
>CAYWAK010000298.1:0-3026 GCA_964455755.1 uncultured Ardenticatenales bacterium
GTAGGCGCTTACGAGTCAAATTCTTGCACAAAAAGCAAGAAGTTCAACGACTGTAACGTATTATACCCGCAAGCCATCAGGAGTGTCAAGAATACGATGAGCAAACGAATGCAAAACCTGTTGCGCACCTTTCTGAGCGTGCTCCTGCTGGCATTTGTCGTGCGCCATGCCGGCCTTCGTCAGGCCGCCGAGACCCTGCTACAGGCGAATCTCCTCCTCTTGCTGGCGGCCTTCCTCCTGTACCAAATTGGCGTGGCAGTACGCGCCTTTCGTTGGCAGATTCTGTTGACCTCCCTGGGTATTGACGTTCCTTTGCCAAGATTGATTTCTCTTTATCTCGTGGGCACGTTCTACAGCCAAGTACTCCCTTCAGGGATTGGAGGGGATGTCGTACGCATGGTGGAGTTATCGGCGGAGAGCAAGCAGACCGCTGCGGCAGTCAGTTCCACCGTCGTGGACCGCTTCACCGGCCTGCTCGTCCTCTTCCTCATTGCCCTGGCCGCGCTGCCCTTCAGCTATCGCCTGATCCCCACCGAACTGGCCTGGGCCATTGTCGCGGTGACAGCGGGCACGCTGCTCGGCTCCGCGCTGCTGCTCTATCGCCCACTCCTACGCAACCTGCGCCGCATGATACCGGTCACCCGCTGGATCACCGACAACATGCGCGTCCGCGCGCTTTACGAAACGCTCCACCGCTACAGCCCGACCGTGATTCTGCGCGCGTGCGGGGCATCGCTCCTCTTCAATACGCTGCTCATTGCCGGCGTCTATCTGCTTGCCCTGGCCCTCGATATTCACGTCTCGCCGTGGTATTTCCTCCTCTTCGTGCCGATGATCTCTTTCTCCCTGATCCTGCCCATTTCCATCAGCGGCCTGGGTGTGCGCGAAGGAGCTTTCGTTTTCCTGTTCACCCAGGCCGGCGTGCCCGCTCCGATGGCCCTGGCCCTCTCCCTGGCCTTCTACACGGTCACGTTGGGCACCGGCCTACTGGGCGGCCTGGTCCACTTCACACAGGGGCTGAGCGGACTGCGTAACCGAGACGGTGGTCAAGGGTAAGGCATTTTCAGTAGCGTCGCCGGCATCCTGAAGCGACAGCCGCTCGAGCGTGTCCGGATCGTACAGGCCCACCAGCAGGCGATATTCACCCGGCGGCACGTCCGCCGGAAGCGCGAGATCGAACGTGCCACGAACCGGCTGGTTGATGGGCCAGCGCGTGGTCAGCACGTCCTCGGCCGGGGCATGATCCGCCTGCGCCACACGATTACCGTCGCCATCCACCAGGTGAACGAAAGCCGTCAGGCCCTGCCGCAGCCGCCGGTCGCTCTGCCAGTACAATGCCAAATGCAAGGTATTCCCAGGAAGCAGACAATCCCCCCGTAACTCGTAACCCACGAGCGTGATACGGGCCGGCGGTTGCGTCCCGGCCACGGTCCAGGTGGCCCGTTGCCGGCTGCGCCGCACGTCTCGTCCGCCCGGCTTCGTGTGATAGACGATCAGGCCGCCCCCGCTGTACACCGGCTCCATGATTTCGTTCACGTAGGCCACAAAATCTGGGTGGTAGAGCATGGGCATCTTTCCCGCAACCGCGACGAACCAGGCCCCTGACGATTGAGACACGGCCTCTCCAAAGTCCCAGGCAGAAGCGAGCAACGGCGCACCGGTCCAGCGGTCCACCCATGCGCCACCCTGCCTGACGATGTACTCCTGGTAGTCACGTTGCAGCGCGTACCCCCCGGCTTCCCCCAGGTAGTACCCGGCAATGACCGGCAGTCCGGTCAAAACGACCTCGCCTTCTTGCACGTGCGCTTGAACGTAGGCGTACGCTGCCTGATGATCGAGATCGTGGGCCTGCACGGCCTGGATCGCCGGCCATATCCACAGCAGGGCCAGCACGCCCCCGGCGATGGCCACCGGCCAACCTGCTCCGCCGCGCTCGGCCAGTCGCCACACTGCGATGGCCACGATAATCAGTACCCAGGGCAACAACATCTGGATGTAGCGGATCCGTTGCCACGTCTCGCCTATACTCACGGCAAAGAGCAAGAAACCCGGCAGCCAGACCGCGAACAAGAGGGTGAGCGTCCCGGTTCGGCGACTGCGAATCTCGCGCGCGAGAAGGACCAAGCCGGTGGCCAGACCGGCCAGGATCAGCCACCCTTGCTCGTTCCCGAAGAACGTGCGGATGGTCAAGATGAAGCCCACTTTATGCCAGGGCCACCCGACCGAAAAATAGGGCCGCCGGACAGCGTTGGACACCGGCCCGCCCCAGCGATTGAGCAACAACGCCGTCCCTCCGCCGCCGGCGCATACGAACCAGGGAATCCAACGCAGCGGTCGCGTCCACCAGGCCCAGCCCCTTTTCAATAGAGCGGCGAGGCCCAGCCCCGGCAGCAGCAACAAGGCGACCGGTTGGCTGGCCAGCGCCCCGATTACGACCACAGCAAAGGCCATGCCGTCGCGAAGGCGGTCGCGCCGCAGCCACCGCAGCAAGAGCAACATAGCCAGCAGCGAAAACAAATCGAGCAGGGCGTACATCCGCGCCTGCCCGCCGGCTACGATGGCAATCGGCAGCGCGGCCCAGCCGAATGCCGCGATCAAGCCCACCGTGCGTGTGGCGAAATCACGACCCAGACGATAGACCAGTACAATCGAGGCCAGACCGGCGACCAGGGCGGGTGTACGCAGAACCCATCCCTGCCCATGAAAGAGAAGCTCGACAGGGGCAATCAGGTAGGTGAACAGCCACCCCTGCCAGTAGAGAAAAGCGGAAGGCAACCGGGGCACCCCCTGGCTCCAGATCTGTCGCGCAGCCCACAGGCTGGCGTATTCATCATGTGTGAGGGGCACGTGGAAGATGTATACCACACGCAGAATCAAACCGAGAATCAGGATCAAGCCCAGCAGCCGGCGGTCTCGTGATTCGATGGCGCTCACTTCGTACTGCATCCAGCGATCGGTTTGGTTGACATTATCCTGTAGGGATGGTATACTTTTTCTCGGAAGATGGTTGACACTCAGCGTATTAT
>CAYWAK010000299.1:0-3020 GCA_964455755.1 uncultured Ardenticatenales bacterium
CCGTCACCGTGCGTGGCGGCACGCGCCACCGACGATAATTTCGTGGAGCGTCGGGTGTGACCGGATCACCGGAATGGGGATTCCGGGGACAACAAGCGATATGAGGCGCGAATGAGCAGAGCAAACCAAATTTTGGCGTCGATGGCACTCGCCTTCGTTTTGGTTGCCACCCTGCCCGGGTGTGTGCAATCGCCGGCGGCCGGCGGTGTGCCCGCAGCGACGGGCACACAGGTCCCCGTCGTTGTGAGTATTGCCCCCCTGGCCGACTTTGTCCAGCAAGTGGGGGGCGACCGGGTAGACGTGACGACCCTGGTTCCGGCCGGCACCAGTCCCCACACGTACGTCCTTTCCCCGGCCCAGGCAGTAGCGGTGAGCGACGCTCGCGTACTGGTGCTTAACGGCGTTGGGCTGGAATATTGGGCAGACAAGGTCATCTCGGCGGCCAATAACCCCAGCCTCGTGGTGGTAGTCGCGTCGCAAGGCATCCCCGTCTTGTCCGGAGACGCCGACGAACCGGGCGGAAACCCTCACGTGTGGCTGAATCCGATGTACGCCGTCCAGCAGGTCGAACACATCCGTGACGGGTTGATCCAGGCGGACCCCGCTGGCCGGGCCACGTACGAGTCGCGTGCGGCAGCGTACATCGCAACGCTGCAGGCGCTGGACACCGAGATTGCCCAACAGGTGGCGAGTTGGCCATCGAAAGAGTTTGTTGCCTTTCATCCCTCATTTGCCTATTTTGCCGAGCGCTATGGATTGGTGCAAGCCGCGGTAATCGAAACAACGCCGGGACGCGAGCCGTCGGCCGCCGAACTCGCGGAGATCATGGCCACCGTGCGCCGCATACACGCGCGTGCGATCTTCGCTGAGCCACAACTTTCCGCCAAAGTGGCCGAGACGATTGCGCAGGAAACCCACACCAAATTGCTCTACCTGGACCCGCTTGGCGCAACAATCGCCTCCGGCCGCTATGTTGATTTGTTGCGGTACAACGTGGCACAATTTTCTCGTGCGCTTCAGGCCAACGCCGAATGACGAACCCTTCACCACCACCTGAGGGTAATCCCCTCGAAAGAGAGGGTCTGTCAATTTTTGCGTTGGATAATGTGCGGATAAAGATCGCGGCATTCATGAAAGTTATTCCGCCGGAAACCCCGTTGCTTGCGGCGGGGAGGAGGCGGAAGCTGTACCGGGGCACGGGGCTTGCCGCCCGCCCATCCGTCGTCCTGCAATTGCTGTTTCCAGCAAACTATGCTATACTTCTTCTTGCCACTCTGTTTGTGGCGTGAAGTCAGACCAGGCGAGTCTGGAGTGTTGCCTCGATGGTAGAGGCCGGCAGCGTCGGTTTCAAACCGTATGGGAGGTTCGGCACCATGATCTTGCCAATCTTTGGTTCCGGAGGAAGCCTGTTCTTCTGGAACCATCGCTATCTATTTACTGTTGCCAGGAAGCTATTATCTTCCCGCACAGTCGTGTTTCCCCTACCCAAACCGCAGCCAAAGAGGCTATCTCACCATAAACTCACCAGGGAAAAAAGAATCAACAAAGTTTTTTCCTCCGTGCCTTTGTACCCTCATCGTTCATCATTGCGCGCGAAGCGAAGCAATCTGCAACGCGCCGTTCTCATTGCAGGGGCAGCCGCATGAAAACGTTTCGCATCGATGTGTGCCTTTCGGAAGGCCAGTTTGATCCGCGTGGCAATGCCGTGGCTCACGCCATTCGTGATTTGGGAATCGCAGGGGTGAAGACGGTCGCTGTTTGTGATCTCTATTTCCTGCGCGGCGATTTGGCCAGGGCCGACATCGAAACGATCTGTCGCACCCTGCTGGCCGATCCGGTGACGCAGACGTGGAGTGTGGGGCATGGAGTGGGGAGTGGAGAGCGTGGAGCGTGGAGCGTGGAAGTCACCCTTCGCCCCGGCGTGACCGACACACAGGCGGAAGCGTTGCTGCACGGTGCGCGGGTCATCGGGTTCAGCGGGGTACAGCAGGCGCGGACGGCAACGCGCTACGAGCTGGCCGGCGATCTCACTGAGCAGGAGATACATCGCATTGCCCGCCGGCTCCTCTGCAATGACGCCATCCAGACGTATGCTCTGGGATTGTCTTCTCCTGGCTTTGCCCTGCCGGACCTCAGTCAGGTGGGACGGGTGAACACCATACCCCTGCGCGGGGCAACGGATGATGAACTGGAGCGAATCAGCGCCGAGCGCCGGCTTTCTCTTGACTTGACCGAAATGCGCGCGATACGGACGTACTTCCGCGACGTGGGGCGCAACCCCACCGACCTGGAACTGGAAACACTGGCCCAAACCTGGTCCGAACACTGCGGCCACAAAACGTTCCGGGGCCAGATTGCTCGCCAATCATCCGCGCTGGACGACGGGCGCGACTGGTCGCTGCTCGACTATATCCGCCAGGCCACGGATCAAGCAAATCGTCCGTGGGTGCGCTCGGCCTTCGTGGACAACGCCGGCATGATTGATTTCGACGACGATCTGGAACTTTCCTTCAAAGTGGAAACGCACAACCACCCCTCGGCAATCGAGCCGTTCGGCGGAGCGAACACCGGCGTGGGCGGCGTGGTGCGCGACATCATCGGTGTCTCCGCGCGCCCGATTGCCGCCACCGACGTCCTTTGCTTCGGTCCGCAGGACACGGACTTTGCCGACTTGCCGGAGGGTGTGTTGCATCCCCGGCGAATCGCTTCGGGCGTGGTGCACGGCATCGAGGACTACGGCAACAAGCTGGGCGTTCCGGTGGTCAACGGCGCTGTCCTCTACGACGAAGGCTACATCGGCAACCCGCTGGTCTACTGCGGCTGTCTGGGCATTGCGCCGAAGGGGCTGCACCGCACGGAACCGCACGCCGGCGACGCCATCGTCCTGATCGGGGGGCGCACCGGGCGGGACGGCCTGCGCGGCGCGACCTTCTCGTCGCTGGAGCTGACCCACGAGACGGGCGAAATCGCCGGCAGCGCCGTACAAATCGGCGACCCGATCACCGAGAAGAAGACGCTGG
>CAYWAK010000300.1:0-3015 GCA_964455755.1 uncultured Ardenticatenales bacterium
TCAGGGTTTTGGACACCCTAAAGGTCTTCTTGGAACTTTGCTTAGAAGTTCAACTTCTCGAGAAGGTAAACTTCTTGGTCAATCTGTGGTTAGCCTTTTTGGTTCCGGCTTGTCCGGGTTAAGGTTTGTAGCTAAACGATTGTGCGTACGAGACAGTAGCCCAACGCTCGTCCGGGTTGAGTTTGGCTTGCCACGAGGGCATGGCTCCCTTCCCTTCGGTCACAATCTGGTAGAGATCCCCTGGGTTGCGATTAACAGACCATGAGATGTCGGTAAAGTTGGGGGTACCGGGAATGGCCCCCTTGCCATCTGCTCCATGGCAGGCCACACAGTTTGTGGAAAATATCTCGCTTCCCTGCGCCAATACGTCTTGTGTGAGGGCAAACTGACGCACGTAGAACACCAGGTCCCAACGATCATCCACGCTGAATTTATCGCCCCAGGCGGGCATGTTCTTGCGGCCGTTGGTGACAGCAACAAAGAACGTAGCCGGCAATGCCCCGCGAATGTAGTCAATGTCGTTGAAGTTTCGGGCACCGGGCACCTTGCCCTGTCCGTCCGATCCGTGGCAGGAGGCACAGTTTTCCTCGTACACCGCTTGGGCGTTCGCCGCGGAAGGCTCGCGCGACGGCAGGTCCAGCCCCGGCGGCGTCTCGGTGGGCTGCGGCGTAGGCGGCATGGTAGCCGGAATGAGTGTGGGGATAGGCGTTAGATTCTGAGCTACCGGCTGCGGGCTGGTGCAAGCACCCAGGGCCATAGCAATGAGCAACAGGATTGCCAGGAAAGCGATTGTCTGCGATTTCATCATATTTCACTCCTCGTTACTGGCTGGCCGAAGCAGAGAGTTGTCGCACGTAGTTCACGACATCCCAACGTTCTCGAGCGGTCAAATTCTCGGACAACGGAGGCATTGTACCAAATCCTCGCGAAATCACCAAATACACCTCTCCGTCCTGGAGAGAGGTCGCGTGCGTACTGTTCAGGTCGGCCGGTTTTGGTTTCTCGAACTTCTCTGCCATAGGACCATCACCCTGGCCGGTATCTCCGTGGCAAACCGCACAGTGGATATTGTACAGGATAGCGCCCCGTTGCAATGAAACTTCGTCAACGGGTATGGGGTTGGTGGGCACCCCGCGAGTCACATAGGCGCCTTTTCCCCCGACGGGAACCACGCCCGCGGGAGCTGGTATGGGTGCCTGCTCTTGATAATTCACGCCTGGCTGGTCTTCCATAAAACTGGTGAAGTCCACTTTAATCAACTCATACGTAAACATCAAGCCCAATACAAAAGGCGTAACCAATAGCACTAGCGTGATAACGATCCGTCTGGTCACAGGGGCCTCCTCTCCGGTTGGTGGATGTGGTGGCCGCCGTTATTCTTAAGCACTTCCCTCACGTCATCCTCCTGTTCAGAAGAGCAACGGAGCAGAATTCCTATGTGCCCTTCCGTTACCAACCGGTCGTACCGTTTCGGCCCATACGATGGGAAGAAGCTCTCCCAGAGCACGCCCAGGAAGGTGCTAACGATCACGCCCAACATTGTGAGCTCGTACGTAATCACGACCAGTGGTGGTATGGGGACCAGACCCTGCCCTCCGACGAGTACGGGGTATAGCTGCGGCGTGCCGGCCACCAGAAAGATGCCGATCAAGAAGCCGACAAACCCGCCGCTGAGGGTAATGACCGGGATCCGTTCCCAAACCATGGGCCGCCCCAGCACCTCAGCCGGATAGGGGATGCCGGAGAGCACCGCCACGTTATCATCGGCAACTCCCAGGCTTTCCAAAGCCTCGACGGTACTGGCGGTGTGATCCGCCTTGTGAAAGAGTCCCATTAAAACTATGTCACTTGCCATAAGCGCCCCCCTATTCCAATTCTGCTATCGAAGGTACCAAGGCCTTCCCGATAGGTCGCAGACTGTGCGTCAACTGCCCTTCCTGCACTTCCCAAACCGGCACCAGCGGTATGATTCGTGAAGCCAGCGCGTAGAGCAGAATAAACAGCGACAGGGACCCGAGACTGATCAAAAACTCGATAATGGTCGGCGAGTACACACCCCAATCGAAAGGCATATTGCCTTTGGTCAAGAAAGTTGCTACGATGATGTACCGCTCCAGATACATGCCGATGTTGACCCCAATCGTGATAAAGATCATGGCCGTAGTAGAACGCCGGATGCGACGGTTCCACAACGTAGACCAGGGCACAACAATGTTGAAGAAGAGCATCACATACCAGAAGATCGCCGCCGTGCCCCTCGCCTGCATGTGGATCAGCTCGGAGATGACCGGAACGCCGCCGTACCATTCGGTGATGAAATCGGCAAACCAGAAGTAGGTCCAGGCAAAGGAGAAGATCAGGATCAACTTGCCCAGGGCGTCAAAGTGTTCGTCCCGCAGAAAATAGTCCAGCTTCATTGTCTTGCGTACGACAAGCAACACGGTGATCACCGCCGACACACCGGAGAAGATGGCCCCCGTCACAAAGTAGGGGCCGAAGATCGTGCTGTGCCAGCCCTCCACCAGAGTCATGCCAAAGTCCCAGGAAACGATGGTGTGTACCGAGAACATCACCGGGATAATCACAAACGCGAAAATGTTGATCGCCGTTTTCAGGTGGTGCCATTCCGATTCGGAGCCGCGCCAGCCCAGGGCCAAAATACGATAGATGCGTTTGCGCCAGCCTGTGGCGATGTTGCGCGCCATGGCCATGTCCGGGATCAAGGGCAGGTACAAGTAGAGCGTGCTGCCGGTCAGGTAGGTGAAAATTGCCATCATGTCCCACATCAACGGGGAATGGAAGTTCGGCCAGAGTTGGCGCTGATTAAAGTATGGTACCATCCAGAAGAAGCGCCACGTACGGCCCAGGTGAATCAGCGGGTACATGCCGGCCACAATCAGCGAGAAGGTGGTCATCATCTCCGAGCCGCGCGTGATCGGTCGTCGAAATTCGGCCTTGAAAACGCGCAGGATGGCCGAGACGAACGTCCCCGAATGGCTGATACCGATCCAGAAG
>CAYWAK010000301.1:0-2975 GCA_964455755.1 uncultured Ardenticatenales bacterium
AAAGATCGTATTCTGGCAACACCTTGCGGGACGATCAACAGAACGCCAAATCATGAAGAGCGAAAGAAGAAACCCATTATGAGCCGTACCTTTGTGGCCATCGACCTGGAAACAACGGGCCTACAACCAAAATCAGACGCCATCATCGAAATCGGCGCCGTCAAATATCGAATCCCTCATTCTCCGGAGGAGGATTCGGTGTTGGAGTCATGGTCAACGTTGGTAAACCCGCAACGCACCCTTTCACACCGCATCCAGGAACTGACCGGCATTGCCCAAAGGGAATTGGATGAGGCGCCCCTCGTGCGCCACGTACTAGGCCCTCTTTCGCGATTTGTGGGAAACCTGCCTGTGGTGGGACACAATGTAGCCTTCGATCTGGGATTCCTACACAAACTTGACGTTCTTCGCGAAAATGCTGCCGTGGACACTTTCGAGATGGCGTCCATCCTTATGCCGTATGCCGCCGGCTACAGCCTGGGACGCCTCGCAGAGCAGTTGAATCTCGCCTTCCCCACGCGCCATCGCGCCCTGGAGGACGCCGCCATGACCAAAGAATTGTTCCTGGCACTTTTCCAAAGGGCCTGCCAACTGGACCCCCCAATCATCCGGGAGATCAACCGGCTGGCGACCTCCGTAAATTGGCCGCTGCGCATGATCATGGCCGAGGTGGAACAATCCAAGGCGCGGTACGCATTCGTGGATGCGAGTATCGGGCAACAGGTTCAAGCACAATCCAAAGGGAGCGCCCGGAGCATACGCCCCGCGAAACACGCAGAGCCCCCAACCACGCTGGAGCCTACATCGCGAGTCGTCCCCCTCGATGAGACAGCGTTGGTTTCGAGCATTGAAAACGGCGGAGTGTTTTCGTCCCGGCTGCCTGGTTTTGAAGAACGGGCCCAGCAAATCCACATGCTGCGTGTAGTGTCGAAGGCATTCAACGAACAGCAGCATGTCATGGTCGAGGCCGGTACGGGGACGGGAAAATCGCTGGCCTATCTCTTGCCGGCGATGCACTTTGCCGTGGACAACAACAGGCCGGTAGTCATTTCCACCAACACGATCAATTTGCAAGACCAGCTTATCCACAAAGACCTGCCCGACATGAAACGAATTCTTGGCGCGTCCTTCGAAGCCGTTGTCCTGAAAGGACGCACGAACTATCTCTGCCCACGCCGGCTGGATAATATCAAAAAATCCAGCGACCTGACCCCCAGAAACATGACCACACTGGCCAAAATCCTGGTCTGGATGGGGAGTACGGTGACCGGCGACCGGTCAGAGCTCACGTTGATTCAACAGCGTGGCGAGTTTGCTTTCTGGCGCAAGGTGTGTGTGGATGCGGATGCCTGCCAACCAGAAATCTGCCGCTACGAACAAGGTGGCCGATGTTTCTTCTATAACGCGCGCCGACAGGCCGAAGCAGCTCATCTCATCGTCGTAAACCATGCCCTGCTGATGGCCGACATGATGACCGCCAATCGTGTCTTGCCCGAACACCATCATCTCGTCATTGATGAAGCCCACCATCTGGAAGATCAGGCCACCCACCAAATGAGCGTGGCCTTAAGCCAGAGCAAGATCGAGCAATTGCTGCAGGAGATAAGCCAACCGCACGGTGCCGGTAAATATTCCGGTTTCTTGGCCATACTGCTGAAGAGTGTGGAGGCCAGCAAAGTGCCGGCAACCGCAAAATCCCAGATTCAAGACCTGGTCCAGTTGGCCCAGCGCGAAACCGCCAATTTTGGCCCCCCGCTGTACACGCTTTTCCGCGTTCTCCAGCAGTTTCTGGACGATCAGTCCCCAAAGCGGGGCAGCTACGACACACAAGTGCGCATTACGCCCGGTCTGCGTGCGCAGCCTGCCTGGGATCAGGTGGAACAAATATGGGAAGACCTGAGCATCCGCCTGAAACGAATCGCTGCCGCGCTTAAGCAAATCTATCGCCCTTTCGAGACGTTGGAAAGCGAAAAAATAACGGGATATGCCGATTTGCTTCAAACGCTGGCCGGTTATCATGAACACGTTCTTGAATATCGCTCACACCTGAACGGGATGATTTGTGAGCCGGCAGAAAACACCATCTATTGGGCGAATATCCGGGCGAAAGACGGAACCCTGGAAATTCATACCGCGCCTCTGTACGTGGGTGACATGTTAGCAAGTGGTCTCTTCGGTGACAAAGACACGGTTGTCCTCACCTCCGCCACCCTGCAAGTGGACGGAAACTTTTCCTACATGCAAGACAGACTCGGTCTCGACGATGTTCAAAAGGCACGTGTAGGTTCTCCATTTAACTACGCGAAATCAACCTTGCTATACGTCCCGACGAATATCCCAGAGCCAAGCACGTCCGGATATGCACGGAGCGTTCACCAGACTTTGATAGACTTGTGCGGGGCAATCCGTGGGCGCACGCTCGTGCTTTTTACATCCAAGAGCCAACTCACCGCTGCCTACCAAGCCATCAGCGAGACCCTGGGCGAAGCTGGAATCACAGTGCTCGCCCAATATCATGACGGGTCCAGACGCCAACTCCTGGAGAATTTCAAAAAGCGAAGCAACACGGTACTCCTCGGAGCGCAAAGCTTTTGGGAAGGCGTGGATGTGCCCGGTCCGGCCCTCAGTTGCGTGGTGATCGCCCGGCTCCCCTTTCCCGTGCCCAGCGCCCCCGTTTTCGTGGCACGTAGCGAAACATACGAAAACCCCTTCATGCAGTTTGCCGTGCCCCAGGCAGTTATACGATTTCGTCAGGGGTTTGGAAGATTGATCCGCCATAAATCGGACCGGGGTGTCGCGGTCGTCTTGGACCGCAGGGTGCTGACCAAGCGGTATGGGCAGCAATTCTTGCAATCGCTGCCCGAATGTGCCACCCGGCGAGGCCCCACGCAGGACTTGCCGACGGTGGCTGTGCGCTGGATAGAAAACGGAGAACAATTTCGAAGCGGCTGAGAAGAGTAGGTCGGAGACACAAA
>CAYWAK010000302.1:0-2959 GCA_964455755.1 uncultured Ardenticatenales bacterium
TTTATCCGTGTCATCTGTGTCCTATTTACACAGGAGAGTGACCTTCTGAACATTTACTCGCGACGGACGTTTTTACGACTGGCTCTGCTCGCCGGCATCGGTGGGGGCGCTTTTGCCATTGACCGCGCCACCCAGCCTGTCGGGTTTCCCACTTGGGCGAGCTGGCTGGCCCAGGGCTACCGGCGGCGCTTTCTGGAGACCGCATCTACCGTCGCCGTGGTCGGCGTGCCCGATTATGGCTCCTCCCTGTTGGCACGCCTGGAGGCGGGATGGAAATTGGCGAACGCTCCGGATGTGCGGGGCCGCCGTGTGCTCATCAAACCCAACCTGGTGGACCACATTGCCAACCGGCCCACGACCACCGATGCCCGCCTGATTCGCGCCCTCGTCTCGCTGCTCCGCCGGCACGGAGCGGCGGACGTGCTCGTCGCCGATGCCCCCGCGTTCCGCAAAGACCCCCTTCCGATTCTCGACGCTACGGGGTTTGCCGAAATGCTCACCGACGTGAATGTCCCTTTCATGGACCTGAATCACGACGATACGATCCGCCAGCCGCTTCGGGGGAATTTCATGCCCGGCCTGGACCATCTCTACCTGCCACGCACGTTTGTCGAAGCGGACATTGTGATTTCCGTGCCCAAAATGAAAACACACCACTGGGCCGGCGTAAGTTTGAGCGTCAAGAACATGTTTGGGCTGTTGCCCGGCATCAAGTATGGCTGGCCTAAGAACTTGCTCCATCAGAACGGCATTTCCGCCTCCGTGGCGGCCCTCTACGCTTCCTTTCCCTTTGACTTTGCCATTGTTGACGGCGTGGTCGGCATGGAAGGAGATGGCCCACTGTTCGGCGACCCTGTGCCGACAGGCGTCTTGGTGATGGGGCGGGACGGCGTCGCGATAGATGCGATCTGCACGAGCCTCATGGGCTTTGACCCCGGCAAAATCGCGCATGTTTCGTTCATGGCCTGGGCCGGTCTGGGGCTTGCCGACCTCGACCGGATCGATCTTCGTGGCGAGAACCTGTCCGGCTTTCGCAAGGACTTTGCCCCGCCCCCGCAAATGCGCGCCGGTTAGCGCATCACTCGTTTTTTCCGTGCTTTGCCGGTTAGTTTATTGATGGTAATCTTGAATACCCTGGCTTTCTCTTTTAGACTCTCGATATACTTTATCCCTTTGTCAATGAATTCTGGAGAATACTTGTGCAATAGCGCTTCTAAGGCAAGTTGCTTGTTCAAATCAAATACTTCTTCAACCTCTCCTGAAACTATCACACTCTCAAATATCGTCCCAAATTTGGCAGGCAATATCTCTGTATCTCCAACAACGCAAAATGAGACAGATTTATTCTGTTTGATATTGTCGATTTTTTGTCCTTCCATAGCGGAATGAAAATATATACAGCGGTCAATGATGCAAAAGTTCAGAGGCACACCATAGGGTTTTCCATTTTCAGCAACTGTCGATAGCACACCGTATTCCGCCTTGTTTAGTAAGGCCAGTGCTTCCTCTTCCGTGATAGCACGGTCTTTTCTGCGCAAATCTTTCATTGTCAATACCGCCTAACTGGTGATTGCCCATTGAGGTTAGCCCGCATCGCGCAGAAGCAGCAACGTTGAGGCAACGACGTGAATCTACATGAAGCCGCAAACAGTGTACACCAGGTTTTGGGCTATGTCAAAACCGCGTCCGGGCGTCTTGCCAACCCGCCCATGCCGAACTGCCTTATTATCGCCGGAGCACCCGGTTTTAGCAAATGTTGGCATGGTTCAGAAGTGAGGCAAAGGCACCTTGACAATTGAATTGGTGAAGGCAGCCTCTTTGTTGTATAATTGGGGTGTAGAAATACCCGTCCCAATAAACGAAAGGGGGCTACCTTGCCATTGTACCATCAAACAGCGGCTCCGGCAACCCAATGGCCGGAGCCTATAGAAGTGACCTGGCAAATACTGTCCGGCAGAGGGACGGTCGGCGTGGGCTGGAAGCGGCCCGGCTTTGCGCGGTCATGTACTAGAAGGGCAGCCCCAGAGCGGCGGTGATGGCCGCTCGAACGGTATCCATCATCATGATCTCCAGAAAAGCCATCCCCACGCCGGTCAGAAGCGGTATGGCGGCTCCTCGCCAATTCGTAGCGCGGTTTTCCATCCGCAGAAATATCGTTGCCAATACAGCATTTGTGGTGGACAGCAAAAGCAGTACCCCGGCCGTACTGGTCACAGCGATTGGATAGAACAGCAACGGTATCTCGGCAGAAACCAGCGGGATCAAGGCCACGGCCAGCAAAAGAAAGGGCAAGAAGCTGCGCCAGTCCGGCAGTACGGGCGTTTCCGGGGGCACTTGCCACACCGTTATGTGGAACAGCGGGGTCACGATGATGGCTAACGACATGCCGGCAAGCAAGCCGGTGGTCAAACGCAACCAGTTTTGTGGCTCGTAAAGATGGGGGAGCCAGGGGAAAAAGCTCGCCAGATAGGAATTCGTGCCATCAATCGCCATCAGGGCGATAAAGCCCAGCAGCACGGCGAGAAGCGGCACAGGCGGCATTAGCGAGGGTCGCTCACGTCGCCAGAGGAACAAGCCGCTCAAGGTGTAGAACGCTCCCAAATAGATGCCGGTGCAACGGGCGCAAAGCGGGAGTTGCCGGCCGCCAAGGTGAAACGAGTGGGAGGACAATTGGTGACACACGGCATATCCCACCAGATAGGTCTTCCCCACGACGTTCCAGGGAGGACGGAGGAAGAACAGGATCACGACGCCCAAAGCCAGCGCCACCACGCCCCAACGAGCTGCGCCGCTAAGATTGTGTCGTGCAGAAGCGACCGGGCGTTCCGGCAACGGCTCAATCATCGAATCGCCCGTTTTGATATTTGCCCGTAACCCACGGCAAGGGAGACAGCATGGGCGATTGCCCACCACGAAGAATGAAAACAGGACACGGATTTCACGGATGACACAGATTTTT
>CAYWAK010000303.1:0-2950 GCA_964455755.1 uncultured Ardenticatenales bacterium
CCGGTCACACGACCATCGTTCTACGGCCCTTCGCCAGCGGTCTCGCATACGGCGACCTGCTGCAACACCACATGATCGGCGAGGACGCGCCCGCTGCCGTCCCGTACCGTGGAGCGCCGGCCGTCCGCAGCGTCGTACAGGCCGGCAGTGACCTGGTACGTGCCGGGGGGGGTGTCGGGGCGTAGCCGCCAGGCATGGCGGTCGCGCAGGTATTCGCCGGCCAGCCAACCGGTTGTGGGGAATGCGCCGCCCCCTGGAATCTGATCACTCTGTCCCCAAATCCGTCCTTCGCTGTCTTCCAGGTGTACGAACGATTTGTAGGCCGTGGCCGTATGGCCCCGTGCCTTCCAGGTGAGCGTTGTCGTGACCGATTCACCCGGCCGGAGTGCACAATCGGCCGGGGACTCCCACGAATGAGCGTATCCCGCGAGCGTGGCCCAGTCATCGAACAGATCGGTACGCGACTCTCCCAGGTTGGCCGGCGCACTGAACTGGTGCGGGCGTCCCTCCACGACGATGTCTTGCAGCGTCAGGTAGTCCTTTCCGCCGGCTCGCCCGCCTACCCTCCGGCCCGTTTCCGGGTCGTAGAGGCCGGCAATCACGTGATACGTACCGTCCGGGGTGGCCGGGTCGAGAATCAGCGGGTGCGGGTCGCGCACCAGCGTGCCGGCCGACCACTCAGTCGTGGGGAAGGCCCCCTCCACAGGCGGGACATCCCGCGCCCCCCAGATTTTGCCCCGGTCATCAACAACTTGCACAAACACGCGCAGCGCCCTGGAAATGGATGCCCGGGCTTGCCAGAAAAGCATCAGCGAAAATGGTTCGCCCGGTTGGTACGGCCCATCTTGCAACGTATACCCCAGGAAGCGGATACCTCCGTCCAGGTCTACAGACCGCCGCCTTTCGATGGGGAGCGCTTCTGGCGGTGGGGCAAGATCCGGCGCGATGACCTGGACGTCGCCCAAGGGCAGGTCCACCCCTTGGGATCGCCCCGCAGAATCTCGCAGCTCAAGCCAGCGGCCATCAGATTGCCGGTACAGACCGAGAATGAGCCTGTAATCGCCCGGCGGCGTGCCGGCAGGGACGAGCAGACCGTGGGCGTCTTCGATGATTGCGCCTGGCTGCGAATCCGCGAAGGGCTGACTGCCGTTCAACGGTTCGCTATCCCTGTGTGCCCAGGTCCGGCCGGCAGCGTCGGCCAGACGGAGGGAGATGCGCACTTCATCTTGTGGAGGGGTTGTCACTTTCCACCGCAGGTTCAGCTTGATGACTCCGTACGCCGAGGGAACAGGCCCCGTGCTCCGGCCAAGGCCGGTCAATTGTATCTGATCCGCAAAGTTCTCGCTCACCGATTGCGTAGCCGGCTTGTCGCCCCCGGCAAAGAAATAGAGGCGTGTGTTCCCATACCAGCCATCGTCAATGGGAAAGGCCTGTTGGTTCAGATAGCCGGCCACTTCATTCTCCAGAATGCGTCCCAACGTCTGAAAGGCAGGAAGCCACAACCGGTGGTGCGAAGAGAGCAGAGCATCGAGGTCACGGGCACGTTGCCCCCTGTCGCTTGCCCATGCCTGCGCGGGAACCGCGAAAAGTTCGGGGTGCGCTGCCGGGAGATACGCGTAAACGTAGCCTTCCTGCCAGGGGTGTACAACCAGGATGGCGTCGTCGCTGCGGCCCAGCGCCTGCAGCCGCTCCATGATTGGCCGGTAATCATCGTGCGGGTAGCGCGGGGCGGTGTAGAAAGCGTTGAGGGCCAGCACAGTCGTCACGGCGAGTAGGGCGGCGGCCGCCCGGGCCGGTGTGTCCGAGGAATGACGATGCAACGCCACCAATCCTGCGGCAACGAGAAACCAAAAGGCCGGCGCGAAAGGGAGCAGCAGCCTCTCGAAGCCTACCGGATGGAACGGAAAACGCAGGTTGATGAGGTATCCGAGCGTGAGCGGCACGAAGAGGTAGATGAGCAAGAAGCTGCGGCGCGCCTCCCCCTCCTGACCGGCGTTGGAGAACAGATGAAAAATGCCAATCAGGGCCAGCAGGAAAGGCACGGCCGCCAGCCAGTTCAGCCAGGCGTACGTTGCCGGCGGGTGGCCGACGCTCCAGGCGATGATGTGTTTGGCCAGGAATGTTTGCGGTGCGAGCGGCGCGTACGATTCAATGCCCACTTTTCCGGCTACGTAGCTTCCCAGTTTGGGAGCGGCGTAAATCAGCCAGGGCGAATACAAGAGAGCTATTGTTGCCCAGGCCAGCAAAGTTGGACGAAGCAGTCCCGCCCGCGCCCCTTTCCGGCGGCTGCCCAACCATCCGATGGCGACCACGTGGGCCGCGATCACCAGGGCCGCGTAGTATTCGGTATAAAGTGCTGCCGTGGCGCAAAGAACATAGGCGATCCACCAGGTTTTTGTCCGGGGGGCCTGCATCAGACGCAGCAAGAAGTAGGTAGCTGCCAAACTGAACAGAGCCAGCAAGGCATACATGCGGACTTCCTGGCTGTAGTAGATATCGAAAGGCGCCGCCACGATTATGACCAGGGTAGTGAGCGCAACGGCGCGCGGCAAGAGCTGCCGGGCAATCACATAGAGAAGCGGTACGGTCAACACACCGACCCACACAGAAAAAAGACGGGCCTGCCAAGGGCCGACACCCACAAAGGCAAGCCACACCTTCAACAGAACGTAGTACAGCGGGGGGTGAATATCTGTCGCTGTCCGTTGGATGAGTTGGGAAAGTGGTTGGGCGGTGAAGTAAAACGTCCACCCCTCATCCCACCACAGGGGTTGGAAGCTCAGTTGTACGAGCCGAAGCGCAAAGGCTATGAGGAGAAGCAGAGATGTTTGGGGGCGGAGGGCAGCTCGTATACGTCCAACCATAGCGTTTCGGATACCCCCATCAATTTTACGAAAGGGTCAGAGGGCCAATTGTTACGTTCGTTCCCTCTGACCCCGCGTGCAGCCGA
>CAYWAK010000304.1:0-2947 GCA_964455755.1 uncultured Ardenticatenales bacterium
TCTCTTCGGACGCAGGTGGGTTCGCACCGGAAGGCCGGCTAATGCCATCGTCACGTACGAGCCTCTTCGTACACGGCCGCGTATTTCCGCGCGGAGGCATCCCACGAGAAGTCTGCGCTCATGCCCCGTCGCTGTAACGCCCGCCACCGTTCGCGGTCGCCGAAGGCCTGGCGTGCGCGGCGGATAGCATCGAGCAGAGCCCCCGCCTCGTAGGGCCGGAAGACGAACCCGGTGCCTTGGCCGGTTGACGGGTCGAAGTCTTGCACCGTGTCGGCCAGTCCGCCGGTCGCTCGCACGATGGGCACGGAGCCGTAGCGCAGGGCGATCATCTGCCCAAGTCCGCACGGTTCATACCGCGAGGGCATCAGGAAGGCATCGCTGCCGGCATAGATGTGCTGCGCCAGCATCGCGTCATATCCAAGATTGACGGAGACCTGCCGGGGAAAGCGATCCGCCAGCTCGCCGAGCCGGGCCGCGTAGTCCGTATCGCCGGCGCCCAGCAGCGCAAACTGGACATCCATGTTGCCGGCCAGCTTTTGCAGCGCCTCGATCAGAATATCGAATCCCTTTTGGTCGGCCAGACGGGAGACCATGCCCAACAAGAAGTGATCCCCCTCTGCCAGCCCAAGCCGTTCTTGCAACGCGGTCTTGTTGGCCGCGCGATCTTCCAGATGAGCGACATCGAATCGCCGGGCCAGCGCAGCGTCGGTGGCCGGGTTGAAGACCGCCACGTCCAGGCCGTTGAGGATGCCGTGCAGATGGTTCCGGCGGCTGCGCAACAAATCGTGCAGGCCCTCGCCCCGCTCCGGGGTGAGAATTTCGCGGGCATACGTCGGACTGACCGTGGTGATGACATCGGCATGGCCAATGCCGAGCGCCATGAAGTTCACCAGCTCATCGTGGGCGACCGGCGGCCGGCCGGTCACATCCCACACGGAGGCCGGAAAGACGCCCTGGTAGGCCAGGTTGTGGATGGTGTAGACCGTAGCCGTGCGAGCAAAGAATTCTCCGGTGAAACTGTCGTCAGAAATCCAAACGGGGACAGCGCCGGTGTGCCAATCATTGCAGTGAATCACGTCGGGCTGCCAGCCGAGGGCTTGAGCCGCTTGCAGCGCCCCCCTACAGAAAAAGAGGAAACGTCGCGCGTCATCCTCGTACCCGTAGATGTTCTCCCGGTCAAAGTAGGCCGGGTGGGCAAGCAAGTAGAGGGGCGTGTCGTTGCCGATCGTCCCCTGGAGGAGCCGCGCTTCCTGCGTGCCGCCGGCAAAGGGAACGCGCAGGCGTTCGCGCAGCGGCTGCAGGCCGGCTGCCGCGCGGTCTATGAAGCCATACGCAGGCATCACTACGCGCACGTCGTGGCCGAGGGCACGCAACGCCACCGGCAAAGAGCCGGCCACATCCGCCAAGCCGCCGGCCTTGGCCAGCGGAGCAACTTCTACCGAAAGGAAGAGAACTTTCATCTTTTACATCCCCAAGACCAGCCGGGCAATGCTGAAATAAATAAATAGTCCCGTGGCGTCTACCAGGGTGCTCATGGCCGGCCCCGAGACGAGCGTGGGGTCAATTCCCAGCCGCTCGGCGAGCAGAGGCAAGAGCGAACCGACACTGGTGGCCCACAGCACAATGGCCAGGATGCTGGCAGAGACCGCCATGGCCAGCGCAATCCCCGTGTCCCAGGTGACGGCCCGGACAAAGGCGGCCACGGCCATGCCCAGCCCTAAAACCAGCCCCACGCCAAATTCGTGAAAGAGAACGCGCAGGGCATCACGCAAACGCACCTCGCCAACGGCCAGGGCGCGAATCACGGTCGTGGTCGTCTGAGAGCCGGCATTGCCGCCCGTGCCGATGAGCAAGGGCACGAAGAAGGTCAGCGCCACGACCTTGTCCAATTCGTTCTGAAAAATGCGCATCACCGTGCCGGTCAGGGTGGCCGTGAGGAAGAGGAGCAGCAACCATCCAATCCGTTTGCGCCCCATTTCTATGACGCTGACACTGAAGTAAGAACGATCCAGAGGCTGCGAACCACCGATGCGCTGGATGTCCTCCGTAAACTCTTCCTGAAGGATGTCCACCACGTCGTCGTGCGTGATGATGCCGGCCAGGCGGCCTTGCCGGTCTACGACGGGGACGGCGAGGAAGTCATACTGCGTGACAAGGCGGGCAACCTCTTCCTGGTCGGTGTCTACGGCCACCGAGATAACGTCCGGTTGCATGACCTCATGGATCAAAGCACCGGGGAACGCGGTCACCAGTTTGCGGAGGGGGACGACGCCGACGAGGCGATCATTCTCGTCCACGACATACAGGTAGGCGAGGGTCTCTGTTTCCGGATCGATCGTGCGCAAATAGTCCAGCGTCTCCTGTACGGTCCAGCGCCGCCGAACACGGACGACTTTCTCTGTCATCAGCCGGCCGGCCGTATCTTCGTCGTAGCGAAGCAGTTTCGCGACTTCTGAGGCTTCCTCCGGCTCCATCAGGGAGATCAGGGCCCCGGCCTGATCGGGAGGGAGTTCGCTGAGCAGCTCCGCGGCATCGTCCGTGGGCAGCTCCTCAAGGAGATCGGCGATCCGTTCGTCCGGCGTGGACTCTACGAGGTCGAGTGTAGACTCGTCCAGGGCCTCGTCGAGTACCTCGCTGGCTACGCGATCATCCAGCAGACTGAAGACCCACGATCGTGTTTCATCTTCCAGGGCATCGAGCAGGTCGGCGATGTCTGCCGGATGTACCTCCCGCAGAAGAGACTGCACCGCGGCAGAGGCGTGCCGGTCGTAGCCATCAAGCACTTGTTTTTCCAGATTGCGTAGCGATGCGCGATCCAACATGTTGTCCTCCCCCTGTCTTTGCCGGTGAGGCTTCTCTGCAGCGATGCAGGGTAGGTCTGAAAACCGCCCTGCGGCCGAAGGTTTCATACCGGTGTGTACCAGAGCGGAAGACCCTGCCCCACACG
>CAYWAK010000305.1:0-2942 GCA_964455755.1 uncultured Ardenticatenales bacterium
TTCTCCGCGTCTCTGCGGTGTATCTGAGAAGGGTAAACAAGTACCTCTTATCTTACCCGGTTGGGCTTGCGCAGCGGTTCGCCGCAAGCCTGGAAGAGGTCGGGTTTGCCAAATACTGCTTTTATGTGGTACAATATTTGTACACATAGATGGAGCAGCATTGTTGAAAAACGGAGAATCCAATGACCAGATCCTTACAGCTCCAAATCGTTTCGGAAGAGGGCCTGGGCCTTAAGACGGACACGATTTCCTACTTGCCACAGGGCACGCGCACGCTGAAACTTATGGCCGTACCGGGCGAGGAAGCGGCACCCCAAAAACTCTTTCTGGCCCCGCAACACCGATCTCCTGACGAGAACATCATCGTGGGCCATGAAGATGGTGACGGTCAGGATCTGTACGTCGCCTGGGGCGGAGGGCATGTTGCCGGCCAGTCCCTACGCCTTGCCGATGACGAACGCTACGCCTACTTTGACATCATCCATCGAGGCTCGGAACGGGGCAAGGACTATGACCTGACGATTGTCGGCACGGATGGCGACGGCGGGCACGAGGTCTTGCGGCACACGTTCCACCTGACCGCTCCCGTGGCAAGCGAGGCCGCAGCCGCCGGACAATTTAACTGGCAGCCCCTGGACAACCGTACCAGTGAGCTGGTCTTCGCGGGCGATGTCGTGCCGGAGTATCTTTCCAGATGGTGGCCTGCCGGTGAGGTCCATTATCGTGCCTTCCCCAAGGCGAAGACACAGCCGTTCCGTGATCTCCGTCTTCGCTATGAGCGCCGGTTGGAGGGGAGCGACTTCGGTCGCGTCTCCGTGCAGTGGGGTGAGGAAACGGGCCCGATCATGCAAATTGATGGTCGTCTGGAAGTCTCGTTGTACGATGCGCGACTGCTGTCTGCCGACCTGTTTCATCTGGCAGCCGACCGCTTCTACGTCCTGCGCGTCTGGTTTCGCTGGCTGCACAAGCACTTTTCCGCCGACAACTTGCTGACCTACTTGCCGGAGGATTCGCAGACGGAGGGACGGCGCAAACAAGCCCTTGCCGATGCTTTACATCTCAACAATCTGCTGGCCCATACGCTCCGCGACGAGATTCCGGATGCGGAGCGCTTTGATGTCCTTCTCGACGCGGAAACCCGGCGGCCGCTCTACGTTGGCACAGATTTGCACTGGCAGGAATTGTGGGGGCGTGCCCCAGATGACGGCCCCGTCCAGGCCCGCATTCTGCCCTTCGGTCTCCGCAATCTGGCCTACATGGTTCTCACCAGCTTGCAGGCGAAAGATAAAAGCAGGAGGAAGGACGAACGCTTCTCCCCCTCGGAAGAAATCCGGAAGTGGGCGCTCCAGGGATTTCCCGGACGGCGGGACATGGAGGAGACCCGCGTGATCAAGCTTCCCCTCCCCTTCCAGGCCCATGTGCCGAAGTACGACGGCGTACGCTTTCTGGATTCGCTGATCAGCGGCAACGTCAGGCAGTCGCGTCCCGTTTTTGCCACCGAGGAACCTATCCCCGAAAGGACCGGGATTACCCGAGACAAAGCACAGTGGACGGTGATGGTCTACATGGCCGGCGACAACGGCGTGTTGCTGGCCGAACCGATGGAGACGGCCGGTTACGAAGACTTGAAGGAGATGAAGCAGGCTGGCTCGACAGATCACGTCCACGTTTTGACTCAGTTCGACACCAAGGGGGATCACAAAACCTATCGCTACCGGCTGCGCGCCGGCACGACCCTGGAAGAGGATCTGGTGCAGACGATCTCCGAAACGAACACCGGCGATCCGACGAACCTGGTGGACTTCATCGTTTGGGCCGCGCGCGAGTACCCGGCCGAGAAGACCTTGCTGATTCTCTGGAATCACGGTAACGGCTGGGATGACGAGGACCTGTATGCCAGCTTTCGTGCTGTGGAAGAGCGGTTGCCGGTGGATGAAGCCGAAACGCGGGCCATCGCCCAGAAATCCCGCTTGCGGCGCGCCCTGTTCCGCTCCACGCTGGCGAACATTCCCCGGGAAGCGGTTGAGCCGGGGCGGCGCGGCATTTTGTACGACGACAGCAGCATGGATTTCCTGGACAATCGCGAGTTGAAAGAGGCCCTACGGCAGGCCGTGCAGCAGGCCGGCCTGGAGCGCATTGACATCCTGGGCATGGACGCCTGCCTGATGGCGATGCTGGAGGTCGCCTACCAGGTGCGCGATACCTGCCGCTACGTCATCGCCTCCGAAGAGGTCGAGCCGATGCGCGGCTGGCCCTACGACATTTTCCTCGATGCCTTGACGAACGAGCCGAAGATGGACGCGCGCACCGCTGCCGAAGAGGCCGTCTCCCGCTACGTCCGGTCGTATGACACGGGCGTGCTCAGCCCGGACGTCACGCTGTCCGCGCTGGACATGGCCCGGTTGCCCGACCTAATCACGGCTCTGAATCAGTTTGCGTTGGCCGTTCTCGGCCGGCTTCATGAAATGGTCGTCTTCGAGGCGGTGGCCACAGCCCGCCGCAAGGCACAGCGTTTCCAAAAAGATGGCTACATTGACCTTGGGCATTTCCTTCGTCTGCTGCAAGCCCGCCTGCCGGACGGCGATGCGTTGAAGGCGGCGGCCCAGGCCGTGCGCGACATGCTCCGTGCCGGAGAGGCGGTTCTGGCCGCCCAGATTGCCGGCCGCGGTGTTGAACATGCTGAAGGAATCGCGATTTACTTTCCGGAACAGGGCACGCCGCCAGAAGACGGGATCACGGCCCTGTACGCGAAGCTCGACTTTGCCGAGGATTGTCGCTGGGCGGCCTTCCTGACCCATTATCACGCGACGCGCAAGGCCTACTACGAACGCCGGCCCCTGCCGCAGTGGAGCGAGGGAGCAATGTTAGCAAAACTCTAACACTCCTCTATCGGAGGTCTAACAAAGAACGAGTATAATGAGGGGACTGAGATAGCGACAGAG
>CAYWAK010000306.1:0-2931 GCA_964455755.1 uncultured Ardenticatenales bacterium
TACCGTTTTCGTGGGTGAAGAGATGGACGTTTCAGGCATGAATATGCTCCTGTGTGATTTGCGTATGGCGGCGCCGGTCATGCCGATTCATTAGGGCATGGCGCAGCACAAAGAAGACAGAAATATTGTATCGTTATCTTGACCATCTGTCAAATTACCCCAAAGCCGCCTGCCGTTCCTGCAAGTGCGCCAACCGTTCGCGGGCCTCGGCCAGGCGGTCCCGTTCGCGTTGGACGACGGCGGCCGGCGCTTTCGCCACAAACCCTTCGCGGGCCAGCAACGCCTCGCTGCGGGCGATGTCGCTCTCGGTCGTTTCGATGGCGCGAGCCAACCGGCCATGCTCCTTCTCCAGGTCTACCAAACCGGCGAGGGGCAAGTAGGCCGTCACATCGGCCGCCACGACCAGGTTCACCGCCGGGGTGGGCGGCTCCGCTATTGCCTCCTCGATGCGCAACTGTGCGGCATCCACCCGGGCCAGGCTGGCGATGATCGCCGACTGTGCGGCCAACAGGTCGCGTTGTGTACCGGCGGCGACGACGGCAGCGATGCGCCGTTTCGGCTCCACGTCATATTCGGCGCGGGCGTTTCGCACGGCACGCACGAGGTCCATCACCAGCGCCATCTCCGCCTCGGCCGCGTCGTCCGGCGTGTCAGCCTCCGGCCAGGGCGCGATCATCAGCGATTCCCCTTCGTGTGGCAGATGTTGCCAGATTTCCTCGGTCACGAAGGGCATGAAGGGATGGAGCAGTCGCAGTGTGCGGTCCAGCACCGTCACCAGCACCGTGCGCGCGGTATCGGCGGCCTGCGGATCGTCGCCGTACAGCCGCAGCTTGCTCATCTCGATGTACCAGTCGCAGTACTCGCCCCACAGAAACTCGTAGATTTGCCGGCCCGCTTCGCCAAACTGATACGATTCGATCAGCCGGTTTGCCTCCCCGATCAAGCGGTTGTGGCGGCTGAGTATCCAGCAATCGGCCAGTTCAAGCGGCAGCTCGCCCGATTCGAGCTTCTCGATCCCCTGACGCGCGTCGAACCCTTCGCAATTGCCGGCCACGAAGCGGGCCGCATTCCAGATTTTGTTGGCAAAGTTTCGGTTGGCTTCCAGGCGGGTTTCGATAAGTTTCATGTCGTTTCCCGGCGTCGATCCGGTCATCAGGGTGAAGCGCAATGCGTCGGTGCCGTACTGTGCGATTATGTCCAGCGGGTCGAGCGCATTGCCCAGCGACTTGCTATATTTGCGCCCCTTTTCGTCGCGCAGCAACCCGTGGAGATAGACGGTGTGGAACGGTACATCGCCGGTCATCTCCAGACCAAACATGATCATGCGCGCCACCCAGAAAAAGAGGATGTCGTAGCCCGTTTCCAGCACGCTGGTCGGATAGAAGTCGCGCAGGTCGTCCGTCTCCTCCGGCCACCCCAGCGTGGAGAAGGGCCACAGGCCGGAACTGAACCAGGTGTCCAGCACATCTTCCTCCTGGCGAATGTGTTCGCTGCCGCAATGGGCGCAGGCTGTGGGGTCTTCGACCGTGCAGGTCTGTCCGCCGCAATCATCGCAATACCAGACCGGAATGCGATGGCCCCACCAAAGTTGCCGGGAGATACACCAATCGCGGATGGTATCCGGGTCCATCCAGTTGAAATAGATTTTCGTGAACCGTTCCGGGATGATGCGGATACGCCCGTCCTGCACTGCGGCATAGCCTGCCTCGGCCAGCGGCCGGATGCGCACGAACCACTGGATGGAGATGAGCGGCTCGACCACCGTGTGGCACCGTTCGCAGTGGCCGATGGCGTGGACGTGGTCCTTGACGGAGACGGTGAGGCCGGCGGCGGTCATGTCGGCCCAGAGTTTTTCGCGGCAGGCGTAGCGGTCCAGGCCGGCATAGGGACCGGCCGCCTCGCTCATCGTGCCGTCTTCGTTCAGGGCGTTGATGATGGGCAGCTCGTGTCGCCGGCCCACCTCGTAATCGTTCGGGTCGTGTCCCGGTGTGATCTTCAGCGCGCCGGTGCCGAAATCGCGGTCCACGTAGGAATCGGCGATCACCGGCACGCGGCGGTTGAGCATGGGCACGAGCGCAGTCCGGCCGACGTACGCGCGGTAGCGGTCGTCATCGGGATGAACGGCCACCGCCGTATCGCCGAGGATCGTTTCGGGCCGCGTGGTCGCCACCGGAATGTAGCCGCCCCCCTCCAGCGGATACCGGAAGGTGTATAGCTTGCCCGCTTCGTCTTCGTGCTCCACTTCCAGGTCGGAGATGGCCGATTCGCAGCGCGGACACCAGTTCACCAGATAGGTGCCGCGATAGATGAGGCCCTTTTCGAACAGGCGGACGAAGGCGACCCGCACGGCACGGGACAGACCTTCGTCCAGCGTGAACCGTTCCCGCTCCCAGTCGCAGGAAACGCCCAAGCGCCGGTGCTGGTTCGTGATTCGCCGGCCATATTCCTCCTTCCATTTCCAGACTCGTTCAACGAACTTCTCCCGTCCCAGGTCTTGGCGAGTCAGGCTCTCTTTTTCCAGGGCGCGTTCCACCACGTTTTGCGTGGCGATGCCGGCATGATCTGTGCCGGGCACCCACAAGGTCGGCTCCCCGCGCATACGGTGGTAGCGGATCATGAAATCTTCGAGGGAAGCGGTGAGGGCGTGGCCCATGTGCAGCGCGCCGGTGACGTTTGGCGGGGGCATGGAAATGACAAACGTGGTCTCGCCGGCGGCGACCGGCCGGGGCTTGAAATAGCCCCGTTCCTCCCACCACGCATACAGTCGTTGCTCCACGTCTTTTGGATCGTACCGTTTTGCCATTTCACCCATCGTACAAGCTCCTTTCAATCAAAAATCCCCTCCCGGTAAAATTGACACGTGGGACAGGCTTTCGAGCCTGTCAGCAGCCTGGAAAGGCTGCTCGTGGGACAGGCTTTCCAGCCTGTCAG
>CAYWAK010000307.1:0-2921 GCA_964455755.1 uncultured Ardenticatenales bacterium
CACAATGTACTTGTGTTGAAGCAGGGGATCCGCAGACGCGTCCTGGGTTTGAAAGAGGTAGGGGCGCAGCATTCTGCGCCCGGGCGCAGTATTCTGCGCCCCTACTTGGCCACGCGGCCAGGAGAGGGCCGTCAAGCAATGCGCAACATCACCCGTAGTCTGCAGGCGTGTCCACGTCACGGAGGATCGCGGAGACCGGCACGGGCACCGATTCCACCCGGTCCGCGTACCGCGCAATCAGGGGCCGGCCGCCGGTATCCCCCCGCAGCCTGCGCAATTCGCGGAAGAGATCCCGGTCAAAGAGCGTGGGGGTGCCTCGCCGGCCCTCGAACAGCGGCACGACAATCGGCGCGCGTGTCTGGCAGTGGCGGCGAATCAACGCCCTGAGCACCTCCGGCGGAACCTCCGGCTGGTCCGCCAGCATGAAGATCGCGGCCACGGTATCGGGCGACACCGCGGCCAGGCCGGCCCGCACGGACGTGCTTTGCCCCGCCGTCCAATCCGGGTTCACCACAATCTCGGGAGCGCGCGGGGCAACAGCCGCCCGCGCCGACGCGCCGACCCGTGCGGCTTCATGGCCCACGACCACAATCACCTGCTCGACTTCGGCAACGGCCATCGCCACGCGAACAACCTGTCCGACCATCGTGGTGTCGGCCCAAGGCAAAAGCTGCTTGGGCTGGCCAAAGCGCGTGGCCCCTCCCGCCGCCAACACGATGGCCGCCACACGTTCGCGCAACGCCGGATTTCCACCGGACACAGCTCGCGCGGGGTTCATGGCTCCAGCCGGCGCACTTCCTCCAGAATTCGCAGGGCCACAGCACGCTTGGATTGTCGCGGGAGGGGCGTAACCTGGCCGGCGCGGTCAATCAGCGTGACCTCACTTTCGCCCGCACCAAACGTGGCCGGTACCGGATTGGCCACAACCAAGTCCAACGCCTTGCGCCGCAATTTGTCCTGGGCGTTTGTCACCAGATCGGAAGTCTCCGCCGCGAAGCCGACCACCTTCAGGCCGGGGGGTTTCTGCCCGGCCACAAGGGCCAGGATATCGGACGTGCGCTCCAGGGGCAGTGAGGTGAATGCCCCCTTTTCTTTCTTGATCTTCTGATCTGCGACCCTGGCCGGGCGAAAGTCGGCGACGGCGGCAGCCATCAACAGTACGTCGGCGCCGGCAATGGCGGCGAGCGTCGCTTCGGCCATTTGCCCGGCCGTCGTCACGGAGACGTAATCACGAAGGCCATAGGGCTGCGGCAGGTTCACCGGGCCGGCAATCAGGGTGACCGCTGCGCCCTGATCCAGCGCCGCCTGGGCCAGCGCAAACCCCATGCGCCCGGAGGAGTGGTTGCCGAGGAAGCGGACCGGATCGAGTGGCTCGCGGGTACCGCCGGCGGTGACTACAATCTGCTTGCCGGCCAGGGGACCATCCCTGCCCAACAAGAGGCGCAGCGCGCCGAGCACGACCTCCGGTTCGGTCATGCGTCCCACCCCGCTCGCACCGGAAGCCAAATGTCCCGCCTCCGGCCCCACGAAGGTAGCGCCCCGTTCGCGCAGGCGGGCCACATGCTCCTGGGTCGCCGGATGGAGCCACATTCCGCTTTCCATAGCCGGGGCCAGCAATAGTGGGGCTTGGGTAGATAGCACCGTCGCCGCAAGCAGGTTGTCCGCCAATCCCAGCGACAGCTTGGCCAACGTATGCGCGGTAGCCGGCGCCACCAGCATCACCTCGGCGCGCTCGGCCAGGGCCACGTGCGGGATGTGCGCGTCGGGCTGCGGCGCAAACATGTCGGTCAAGACGTGGCCGGCGGTGATCGCCTGGAAGGTCAGGGGGGTGACCAGCTTGGCCGCGGCCTCCGTGAGGATGACGTCCACATCCGCGCCGGCCTGAACCAGGCCGCTGAGGATGCTCACGGCCTTGAAGGCGGCGATGCTGCCGGTAACGCCCAACAGCACCCGGCGATTCTGGAATGGCGATGGATGTTCGGCATTCATCGTTTTCACCGTTGCCGGGCCATCCAATAGTCAAGCATTTCGGCGAACCTGTCCACGTTGTACTCACCCCGTACGCGGATACGTTCCAGTCGCAATAGCCGGTCGGATGTGTGTTCTGTCCCTTGTTCGGTGGTCACAGACGCCAGATAACCAGCCTCCGCAAGCACCTTTTCCACGCGCACATCGTAATGCCCCGATGGGTAGGAGAAAGCGAACACAGGTTTCCTCGTGTAGGACTCGATAGATTGTTTGGAACCCAGAATTTGCCAAATCAAGAAGTCGCGGTTTCGGCGTCGCAAATCAGGGTGGTCCTTGCTGTGCGAGCCGAACTCCATGCCCGCGCGACTCATTTCTCTGATCTGCAGCCAGGTCAGATACCCCGGATGTTCTTCGTCAACGAGACTCGTCAAAACAAAGAAGGTTGCCGTAAAACCATATTTGCGCAGAAGCGGGAAGGCATTCGTATAGTTGTCGGCGTAGCCGTCATCAAAAGTCAAGATGATCGGTTTGTCCGGCAAATCCCAACCTCGGTTCAGGGCATAAAGCAAATCGCGCAGGGACACCGTGTGGTAGCCCTGTTCTTTCAGGTAACGCAACTGGGCGTCGAACTGTTCTGGCGAAACCGATAGATCTCGACGGTAGATGTTCGCCCCCGGCGGTGGGGTAGAGAGGTAGTGATACATCAAGATGGGCACCTGCAGCGTCCGCAAGACCCCGTCTGAAATGGGCAAGGGTGTGCTCGTGGGCGAAGCCGTCGCGGTTGCCGTTGCTGTTGCCGACGCGGTCGCCATTGCGGTCGGCGATGGCGAACTCGTCGGATTGCTCGTAACCGTCGGTGTCGCGCTGGGCGAGCTTGCCGGCGTCCCGCCCGGCACGCCCGGTTTCCCCTGCACGGAGGGGGTGACATCCAGGGCAAGCCGCGCCGGCACCGG
>CAYWAK010000308.1:0-2907 GCA_964455755.1 uncultured Ardenticatenales bacterium
AATGCCGGCTACGTGGCGGCATCCCTGGCGGTGCTGTTCAAGGCACGCGAAGGCAGGCGACCCAATGCTCGCCGCCCCGGTCCCTGAATTCCGGTTCCGGATCGACCTTGCATTCGTCTATAGCAATCGGGCAACGTGTATGGAAATGGCAGCCGGGGGGCGGATTCACCGGGCTGGGTACGTCTCCTTCAAGGATTACCCGCTGGCGAGACGCTTCGATCACCGGGTCTGGGATGGGCACGGCGGAGAGCAACGCTTGTGTGTACGGATGCAGCGGGTTTTCGTAAATGGTGTCACGCGGCGCGATCTCCACGATTTTCCCCAGATACATGACCGCGACGCGGTCGCTGATGTGCCGGACCACCGACAGGTCGTGGGCGATAAACAGGTAGGTCAGGTTGAATTGCGCTTGCAAATTTTCGAGCAAGTTGATCACTTGGGCCTGGATCGAAACATCCAGCGCCGAGATCGGTTCGTCACAGACGATGAATTCGGGATTGACGGCCAGGGCGCGGGCCACGCCGATGCGTTGTCGCTGTCCACCGGAAAACTCGTACGGGTAACGGCTAATAAAATAGGGATTGAGACCCACAACCCGCAGTAACTCCTGCACGCGCTCGCGGAGCTCTTTGCCTCGCGCAAGTTTGTGTACTTCGAGGGGTTCACCGATGATGTTCCCCACGCTCATTCGTGGATTCAGGGAAGCATAGGGGTCTTGGAAGATCATTTGCATGCGACGGCGCATGCGACGCAGGTTGCCGCCCTTAAGGGTCGTCAGGTCTTGCCCGTCAAAGTAGACATGTCCTTCGGTGGGGCGGTGGAGCTGTAAGATTGCCCGTCCGGTAGTGGATTTGCCGCAACCCGATTCACCTACCAAGCCGAGTGTCTCGCCCTTCCTGATAAAGAAATTGACGCCATCCACAGCCTTCACATCGGCCACATGGCGCTGAAAGAGAATGCCCTTTGTGATGGGGAAGTACATCTTCAGGTCTTGAATCTCTAACAGGTGGTCGTGGTTGCTTTCTGTTTTTGTTGTCGCCATCTCTTACCCTTTCTGTTGCGGAACTGGCAAACAGTCTTGAGCATGTAGCCGTCAGGTTTTCGTCAACGACTACTCGCTTTTTTGTTGCGCTTCGTGTACGTCCACCCAGCAAGCCACACGATGCTCGCGTTCAACAGGTTCTAGCGGAGGTTTTTCTTGTGCGCACTTTTCGATCCGATAGGTGCAACGCGGCTCGAAAGGGCAACCGGCCGGTGGGTTGAGCATGTCGGGCGGCAGTCCGTCAATGGGGATCAGTTTTTCTTTTCGCACTTGGTCCAGTCTTGGTATCGACCGCAACAAGCCAAGCGTATAGGGATGGCTGGGATTGCGGTATAGGTCTTTGACGAGGGCCTCTTCCATGATTTGACCGCCATACATGACAATGACCCGGTCCACGAGGCCGGCAATGATGCCCAGATCGTGGGTAATCCAGAGGACGGACATGCCGATTTTATTGCGCAGGTCTTTCACCAGGTCAATGATTTGGGCCTGGATCGTCACGTCCAACGCAGTGGTCGGCTCGTCTGCTATTAGCAGTTGCGGGTTGCAGGAAAGTCCCATGGCGATCATCACGCGTTGACGCATTCCGCCGGAGAATTGGTGCGGATAGTCGCCCAAGCGGTTCGCCGCGTCGGGGATTCCCACCATTTCCAGCAGCTCCACGGTTCGCTGGCGGGCTTCGCTGGCGTTCATGTTCAGGTGCAACTGCAACGCTTCCATGATTTGGTGGGAGATGGTGAGCACCGGGTTCAGCGAGGTCATCGGGTCTTGAAAGATGATGGCGATTTTGCGTCCCCGCACCTGACGGATCTCTTCGCCGTCCACCTTCAGGAGGTCACGTCCTTCGAATATCACCTCGCCGTTGGCAATTTCCCCCGGTGGCTGCGGAATCAAGCGCATCACGGATAGGACGGTGACACTCTTGCCACTCCCCGATTCTCCAACGATGCCCAGCGTTTCTCCCTCATCCAGGTGAAAGGAAATATCATTTACGGCGTGTACAACACCATCCTGCGTATGAAAGCGAGTTACAAGATTGCGGACTTCTAACAGTCGGGCCACGAATTCCTCCTTCACGTACTCATTTTCTGACTTGGTAGGGGTTCAGTGCATCGTTCAGGCCATCGCCGATGAAGTTGAACGCGGCACCCACTGCGCCCACGATCAGGCCGGGGAGCCAAACCAAGACGAAGGCGATAGGCAATGGGTTGCGCCAAAAGCTGTAGTTGTCTATGATCATGCGTCCCCAACTGGCGGTCGGGGGCTGGATGCCGATGCCGAGAAAGCTCAAGGTCGCTTCCGCGATGATCGCGCCCCCCATGCCCATCGAAATGGCGACGATCACGGGGGCCATAGCGTTCGGCAGCAGGTGGTGGCGGATGATGCGCCAAGGCGAGGCTCCGATTGCCTGGGCAGCCTCTACGTAGTCTTGCTCCTTCAGGCTGAGAATTTGGCCGCGCACAAGACGCGCTATCCCCGGCCAGCCGACGATGCTCAGGGCCAGGATGACCACGAAGAACTCGGAGTAGCCGGAACGGGCCATCCCCCTGGTAATGTCCATGCTCTTTAGCCAGGCTTCGATGCGTGGTTGCAGCGTGGCGGCAATCAACAGAGCGAACAGGATGCCGGGGAAGGCAAACAGGATGTCGGCGATGCGCATGATCAGCGAGTCCACCATGCCCCCGAAGAAGCCGGCCAGAGCGCCAAACAGCAGGCCCAGGGTGATGCCGACGAAGGTGGCGCTCGGCGCGACGATCAGGGCAGTGCGCGCTCCCCAAATGATGCGGCTCAGTTGGTCGCGGCCCAGCTCGTCGGTGCCCAAGGGGTGCGTCAGGCTGGGGCCTTGCTCCACCTGGGCCAGGTTT
>CAYWAK010000309.1:0-2847 GCA_964455755.1 uncultured Ardenticatenales bacterium
TCTTTCTTACAAATACCCAAGCGCAGCCAGGCGCTCTTCGATAAGGGCTTCTTCGTCATCGCTGTAGCCGGCCGCGTCGTCGCTATGCACTGCTGTGCCCCGCATATCCTCTGGCACCGGCACGCCCATCAGATCCAGGACCGTGGGGGCCACGTCCAGCAAGTTGCGTTTCTCCATCTGCCGGCCTCCACCGGGATGGGCCGGGTCATGCAGGATGATCAGGCCGTCCTGGGCATGGTTTGCGTCGTCCGGACCGGTGTCGTTCTCGAAGGTGTGAATGACATCGAGGCCCAGACTGCCCACCGAGCGCCAGCGCAGGTCGCCGAAATAGACGATCAGGTCGGGCGGGACGTTGCGCACCTCGGCGTAGAGGTCTTCCGGCCGGTGCGCAACCGTGGGAAGCGGGTTGCCGTTCTCGTCCGGAATGGCTTCCAATGCGGCCTTCAGTTCGTTGCGCGTGGCTTCGTACTCGGACTGGGGGATGACGCCCTGAGGCTCGCGGCCCTCCACGTTCAGGAACACGCGCGCGTAGTATCCGCCCGAGCCCCAGGCCCGCGTCTTGGCCCAGTCGATCTCGCACTTTTCCAGCGTTACGACCCCCTCCGGCCTGTCCTTGAGCACCAGCCAGCCATTCTGCACCAGCCATTCGTTGATACAGATGCCGCCGTCCATCCCCTTGGCTCCGTGATCCGAAACGACCAGGATCGCCGCGTTGTCCGGCACCAGCGAGAGAATTTCGCCGATAGCGTTGTCCAGATATTTGTAATAATCGCGGATTGCGTTTTCGTAGGGGTTGCCGGGCTCATATTTCCGGTGCGTTGGGTCGTGGAATTTCCAGAAGCCGTGGTGGATGCGGTCTACCCCCATCTCCACCCACATAAAGAAGTCCCACGGTTTATTCCGCAGCAGGTAGCGAATCACTTGCAGGTGTTTGTCCGTCATCTGGTAGATTTGCTTGAGGAGATAATCCTTGTCCTCCGTACGGAACTGCCGGACATCCACCTCATATTCGCCGACCAGGGCCTCGATTTCCTGCTTCAAACTGTTGGGGTAGGTATAGTTCCCTTGCGTGCTGGGGGTCAGAAACGAGCTGATCAAGTGGCCGTTCACCGGCCGGATCGGGTAGGTTTGTGGCACGCCGATCATGATGCACTGCTTGCCGGCCTTGCCCAACACGTCCCACACACGGTCAACCTTGATGGCGTTGCCGGTGGCGATGCGCATGTTCTCATACGAGTAATCGGCGCGGTTGCGAAATCCGTAAAAGCCGAGCTGTCCGGGGTCTTTGCTGCTGAGCATAGAGGTCCACGCCGGCACGGTTATGGGAGGGTGACAGCTTTCCAGCAGGCCATAGGCTCCATCGTCCATCAGGCGGCGGAGATTGGGCAGCTCGTCTCGCCAGCGATCAAAGACGAGCGAAGGCTCGCCGCAATCCAGTCCAATGACAAACACTTTCTGCGATCCAGAAGACATGGTGATCCTTTCTGTAATGCTGCCCCCCCTAATCCTCCAACTCTGGAAGAAACCATCCGACTTCCTTCGGAAGTGGGGGGCGGGGGAGGCAATCGCCAGAACAGGGATTCCGGCACTACGGTTCCAGTTTCACGCTCCACGCGCTCACATGGTGAACAATTGTCGCAATCCTATCACAGAAGAACTCAATTGTCAAAGGAGGGAAAAGCAGATATAATTCGCGTGGAAGGAGAAATGTCCATGGCTCTACAGATTGGCATTGTCGGCTTGCCGAACGCCGGAAAATCTACGCTGTTCAACGCCCTCACCGGGGCTGGCGCGAGCGTGGCCAACTACCCGTTCACCACAATCGAGCCGAACGTCGGCGTGGTGGCGGTGCCCGACCCGCGGTTGGAGCGCTTGCTGGAAATCGCGAAGCCGGAGCGCGCCGTGCCGGCTACCGTCCGGTTTGTGGACATCGCCGGCCTGGTGCAGGGCGCACACCGCGGTGAAGGCCTGGGCAACCAGTTTCTGGGGCACATCCGCGACGTTGACGCGATTGCCGTGGTGGTCCGTTGCTTTGCCGACCCGAATATCGCCCACATCGCCGATACGCTGGATCCGGTGCAGGACATTGGCGTGTTGCTCCTGGAAATGGTCCTGGCCGATGTGGCTACGACGGAACGGAGGCTGGCAAAAATCCAGGTCATGCGCAAAGGCCGGCTCAAGGACAGTGCCCTGGCCGAAGAAGAGGCCCTGTTGAACCGGCTGCTGACGGAATTGGGCCAGGGCCGGCGCGCGCGTACGCTGGGCCTCGAGAGTCAGAAATACGAGACGTTGTCCGCGCTGAACTTGCTGACGGCGAAGCCCCTCCTTTATGTGGCCAACGTGAGCGAGGCCGATCTACCTGAGGGCGGGGATCTGGCCGAGTCCGTGCAACGGTTGGCCGAGAGGGAAGGGGCCGAATCGGTTGTGCTCTGCGCTGCGCTGGATGCGGATTTGCAGGACTGGCCCGCGGACGAGGCTGCCGCATACCGCCAAGAGTTGGGAGTGACCGGATCAGGATTGGGAAGCCTGATCGCCGCCGGCTATCGTCTGTTACAGTTGATCACCTTCTTCACCGTTGTGGGCGAAAAAGAAGTGCGCGCCTGGCCGATCCCGCGGGGCACTACCGCCTCCCACGCCGCCGGCCACGTACACACGGACATGGAACGGGGCTTCATTCGCGCGGAAGTCGTGGCCTATGACGATCTCTCTCGCTTGGGGTCTGTTGCCGCCGCCCGCAAGGCCGGCTGTTTGCGGCTGGAGGGGCGCGACTACGTCGTCCAGGACGGCGACGTGATTACGTTCCGGTTCAACGTGGGTAAGACCTGACCGGTTTTGAAAACCTGTCGG
>CAYWAK010000310.1:0-2846 GCA_964455755.1 uncultured Ardenticatenales bacterium
GTGGTTGATTTCTGTTGCACCCTATGGTTTGCCCCCATTTTTTGAAAAGATACGTTTTCCGGAAGGTTTACGGAGGTTTTACGGACAAGACTTGCTGTTTATGCTATAATTGGGGTAGCTATTCACAGGAGAATATCTTTTCTTGGGTGTGAGGGCTCAGATACAAGACGACGAACACCCATAGCCTGTATCGAAGTCATTGCCTGAATTAGAGGTATGATTTCCGCTTTTTTAACGTTCGCTCATTTTTCACGAAAATCCGAGATATGCCGTCTTTGAACGCAGGTACGATCAGAAGTGCGGCCAATTTCTGCCAATCCGGCGGTGAAAGCGGATGGCGGTTGCCGAATAGCCACTTTCTCAGGCCCCTGAAGTGTCACATGCCGGCAGCAGACGCACCTTTCTCTGGTGAGATATCAGGAGTTACTACGTTATGAATCGTTTCGATCGGATCAATCGTTGGATTTTAACCACTGTCACCGTCCTATTGGTCTTGGTAGCTTTCTGGCTGTTCACTGGCGTACAGGGACAATCGCTCTTGGGCCGGGTGTTCGCGACCGCGAACGACGGGTTCTCTCTGAATGCACCCACTAAGGATCAGGTTGCACAGACGACCGATTCCACAGCCTCCGGGCATCCTGTGCTTGCGGACTGGAAAAAAATACGCGATCAAGTATTCGCTACCGTAATGGAGCCTTCGCCGGCAGCCGAAATCCAGGCCGCCTGGCGCCGCGCCCAAAAATCCGGCGTCTACCACTTCGCCACAGACATCCTGCAGACCACCTACCCGGCCCCGCGTGTGACCAACGTGGGGCGCAGCAGCCGGCAGGACACGCTGCACATCGAGGGGGAGACGAATCTGCCCGACCGCACCATGCAGATGACCCTGTGGCAAAACGGCGGTAGCGCGGCCACCGGTCGCGACGGCCTGGAGGTGCGCATCGAGGGGGACAAGGCCTGGGGCCGCCAGAGCGGCGGGGCCTGGCAGGAGATCGAGGATTTTTCCGGCGCCTTCGCGCCCGGCGGCGACCCGCTGGCATTTTTGGCGGGGATCAAAAACGCCCGGGCGATGGAACACCCCATTTCGGAGCAGGAGGGCATTCGGGCTTACGCTGTCGACATCGACGGTCCCGCCTTCGCCGATCATTTGCGCGCCCAACTGGAGCAGCAACTACGCCAGACGGGCGAACTGCCCCCCAACCTGAACCTGGACACGCCCCGCCAGTATCAGCAGATGACCGGCGCCGGCGAGGTGTGGGTGGATGGCAACGGCCTGCCGCGGCGTCTGTCCCTGCATCTGGTCTTTCCACCACAACGCAGTGGCGAGGCCGTGGAAGCGGACATTACGACTGACTTTTCGCATTTCGGCGGTCAGTCGGAGGTGGGGATAGCGCAGGCGCCCGGGACCAGTGGTCAGTGGTCAGTGCACAGTCATCAGTTGATGGCTGGAGCAAGGGAACTTGCACCGAAAGGAGGGCTGCTGGGGCTGGCGGTCCTGTTGGTTTTTCTGATGATGGCTTATCGCCGCGCCCGCCAGGTCTATGCCGCGGTAGTGATTGCGGTCATCGCCAGCATGGTGGTTGTGCCGTTGCTGCAAAGCCGGCAAGTGACAGCGTTCTACCATCGTCAGGCGGACAAGCAGGCGCAGCAGGAGCAGATGCGTGATGAGCAGGAAGCTGCCCAGGCTGTGCATGAATCCCTTGCCTCGTCGTGGGACCCGCACGAGGACCCGTTAGCAGTGAGCGGCAATCAGTTATCAGTAAGCAGTGCGCAGTTGAACGCCACCCACAACTCACTCTCGCCCGCTGCCGTGTCCAGTACAACCGGCGCAGACAGCGATGGAGATGGCCTCAGCGACGACGCCGAGCGCCTGATCGGCACCGACCCCACCAAGACCGACACGGATGGCGACACGCTGGACGATGGGGTGGAGCTTCTACGGCTGGGCACAGATCCCAGCCTGGCCGACAGCGACGGCGACGGCATTTACGACAACGTCGAACTGGCGGGCTTCCACTACGCCGACCAGGACTGGTATCTGGATCCTCTCAGCGCCGACACGAACGGCGATGGCCAGCTCGACACCATCGAATGTCGCGATCTCGTGGCCCGCAGCCAGGTGGGAACGCAGACCTGCGCCGACAGCGACAACGATGGCGTGCCCGACGTCTTCGACCGGGACGACGACGGCGATGGCGTGGACGATCCGGTCGATCTGACGCCGCAGGGCATCGTTGACCGCAGCGGCAAGAAAAGCACGGGCAGCAACCTCCAACCCTTCGACCGTGATCACCCCTTCGACCTCAACGTCACCCATCTTCGGCAGGATTACCCGGTCTTCGTCGACTTTCAGTTACGCCCCACGGATCCCAAGCACCTGGGCTATGCCTTCAACGTGCTTGACTGGCCCAGCGGGGATGATCAGGGCCAGATCCAGCGCCGCAAGAAGACCACCTTCGCCACCACCGACAATCTCGATGTTCGCAACACCGGCGACCCCCGCGCAGCCAACGGCGACATGCGCCTGATCCCCATGCTGGAGATCGCTATCAGCGGCGACAAAGTCCCCCTGGCGCTGACAACGCCGGCCATTGACGTGGCCGTGCGGGGCGAGATCTCGGCCACGGTACACGTGCAGCAGGCCGGCAATCACGACAACACCGATTTCAGCTTCGACCTGGCCAACGCGGGCCAGACGGTCGCCGTCACAGTGCGGAAAGGCTCGTGCGCCATCCCCGGGGCCATCGTGCAGTCGTGGAGCAGCGAGGGCGATGGCGCCAGCCGTACCATCAACGGCCACCGCGCTGTGGCCCTGGCCGCCGGCAACCCCGCCATTACTCTGACCA
>CAYWAK010000311.1:0-2840 GCA_964455755.1 uncultured Ardenticatenales bacterium
ATTTGGGCTGCTTCCTCTTGCGAGGCGCTCCAGATTTCCTCCTGCGCGTTGTAGCAGAGGCGCATGGCCAGCTTGTGATGCAAGTTTAGCAAGTCTGCCGATTCGGTGAAGCGCACAGCGGCCGCGTTGGGCAACAAGTAGGCGACAAACTCCGGCGGTTCGCCCATGCTGCGCAACGTTCGGATGGCGTCCCAGGTGCGGTCCATGGTTTCGCGGTAGGTTTGTTCGGTGGCCTTGTCCTGGCGGATGAGGGTAGGGGCGACGTAATCGGGGGCGTCCGCGAGATGGGCCAGTAGAACGGGGCGAGAGCCGGGCGTCATTCGATGGCGCTGGTCTTGCGAGTCGGCGGTGTGCGAGAGCTTCTTGCGAAACGTGTATCCCGGGTGGTGCAGCGTGCGGCTCAGCTTGGAAAGGGTCGAAAGGTTTAGAGCCTCGCCGTAGAGCCGATTCCGGGCGGGGTCGAGGGCCAAGGCAATCGCCTCGTCATCCGCCAGCCGGCTTTGCGGCAACCCCAGGACTTCCCGCACGGCCTGAGCCAGCAGATCTTCGTTATTCGCTTTGTACCCAACGAGGCGCGACGTTCCGCCACGCAAACTGTCATCGAATTCCCTGCGAAACGCCTCTTGCTCATTCCCGTCGGGGAAGGCAGCGCCGGAGGCGAAGAATTGGCCTTCGGGCGTCTCCTCCAGCGGCAGGGGGTCTTCGAGCAGTTTTTCAAACTGGGGGTCATGTTGCAACAAAGCGGCAATCATTTGTTGCACGACCAGGCGCGTTTCCAGCGCCGCGTCGTACTGCCGGCAGAGGCGCCAATAGCGGAGCAAAGTAAGGGCGCTGATGGTATGGTAAAGGTAGGCAAACGTAGCCACGGGCAAGACGTAGCGGGCTACTTCCTGCGCCTTCTTGACCACGTCGCGTGCAGTTCGGGATTGGTTGCGACGCGCAGGAAAGCGGGCCAGGTATTCGGCTTCGACCACCGGGGTGAGGCTTTCGCAAAGCGTCTCGTAGCCGGCGATCTGCATGGCGACCGTATCCTCGAAAATCCGCCGGCCCTCATCCTGGAATGGCGGCACAGCGATGCCTTCCGGGGCAACGCGTACGTATCGCTGGCTCACCTGTTCCGAGTTGTAGAAGGGATGGCTGTGCAAGAATGTCCAAATGAAGTGGCGCGAGACGTTGCGCAGAGCAAATTGCAAGTGGGCATGTTGCAAGGTGGTGTGGTGACCGGCCTGGTAAACGCTTTGGGCAATGCGGTCCCGCTGAACCGGTTTGCGCGCCACCTCATCCGGTGTGATGATGCCGCGCGCCGAATAGCATGTCCGTGCCGCCGCGACGGCATTGTCGTAGGGCCGGGCAAAAGCGTTCACCAGTTCGACTTGGGGGGCCGGGGAGTGAAATTCGGGTGTTTTCAGAATCGCATCATCCTTGGACAAGCGACACCACTTGCTCGAATAAGCGGCCATTCGTGGAGATGGCATCACCGCCATAGATGGTTGGTTGCCCCTTCCAATCGGTGAAGGTGCCGCCCGCCTCTTCAATGATAGGCTGAAGGGCCGCGCAATCCCACACATTCATGACCGGGTCCAGCATCACCTCGGCCCGGCCCGTGGCGACCAGGATGTGGCCGTAACAATCGCCCCAGCCCCGTTGCACTTGCGTCGCTGCGCACAGGGCCTTGTACGCGGCCTCCTTGCCGGCGGGCGCAAAAGCGGCCGGGTTGGTCACCGTCAGCAGGGCCTGGTCCAGCCGATCAACGGAGGACACGTGGGTGCGTCTGCCATTCCAGAAACAGCCCAGGCCGCGTGCGGCATAGACCATCTCGCCCAGAGCGGGCAGGTGGACGACACCGGCCAGCGGCTCTCCGCCGGCTTCCACGCCCACCATCACGCCGTACAAAGGAACGCCCCGCACAAATGATTTCGTGCCGTCAATCGGGTCCAGTATCCAGCGGTATCCCGAAGACCCTTCGTCCTCGCCAAACTCCTCACCGCAAATGGCGTCGTGCGGGTATTGCTGGCGGATCAGCGCACGTAGCTTCTCCTCGGCGCGGCGGTCCGCAACCGTAACCGGTGACCGGTCGGCCTTATGTTCGACGGTCAAGGCGGTCTGAAAATGGGCCAGGGTAATGCGGCCGGCCTCCCAGGCGGCGTCCACAGCGAATTCTAGCAGCGTACGAATGGGATGCGTGTCCATGATGTTGTGTGCCTTTCGCGCGGCCGGCGGTTCGACCATCGGGGTCTCCCGATCAGGTCTCCCGCAGGCTCTTCGCGGTTACAGCCAGCGACTGCCGTACGCGCGCATTGCTTCGATGAGTGGCAAAAGAGCCTGGCCCTTATCGGTCAGCGAATACTCCACGCGCGGCGGCACCTCCGCATAAATGCGCCGGGTGATCAGGCCCTCTTCGGCCAACGTGCTGAGGCGCTGGGAAAGGGTTCGCGGACTGATGCCGGTCAGCGACTTCTGCAATTCACCGAATCGCCGGCGTCCTTGCCCCAAATCACGAATGATCAGCAGCGTCCATTTTCTTCCGATGAGGAGCGCCATACGTTCGACGGGACAGCTTTCATCGTATGGCCGCACCGGTCTGGCGTTTTCTTCTTGGCTCATGCGCCAAGTATAGCACAGGTCGGCGCGAAAGTAAAGTGGCTCTGATATTTACTTTACTTTTTGAAGTATCAGCCTTGTCTTTTTGACAAAAGTGTACCTACATGATATACTTTCTTTCGTAATGAATCTGGTTGACTGCTATGAGGATTGCGTTCATTCGGGCAATTCATGGTTTTTGGTTCTGGCTTTTTCAAATCAAGAGAGACAGCATGGGCGATTGCCCACCACGAAGAATG
>CAYWAK010000312.1:0-2835 GCA_964455755.1 uncultured Ardenticatenales bacterium
ACGTCCTTGTACTCCTATCCGCGTTTTTCTGCTGATCCGCGGTTATTCTTCTGCGGTCGAGGCTTGCGCCGATGCGTATGTTGTGATACAATAGGCCGGCCGCTCTTTGTGCCAGTTGCCCTGTTCCACAACCCGTTGTCTTGTCTCGCTTCTGCTTCGGCAACACGCCGCGGGATCATTGCGCCGGCATGGGATCGCGCTTGCTCCTTACCTGAGACCAACTTTGTGCAGGATGATCATGAGTCACCGGAAGACACGCGCACAGATTGCCGGGGAAACACTCGCAATCCTCGATCGGGGATATTACCAAACCTCAGCGAGCCGGGTCGTTCACATCGAGACAGCATTGAATGCTGCCATTTTGACCTCCGTCCACTACACGCCGGCCGACTTCGACCGGGTGTCCGCTCAGCGAGACCACATACTGGCAGAAAAAGTTGAGCAAGCATCGGAATTTGAAGTTACCAATGAGTCCACGCTGCATGCGGCGGCCAGACTGGCGCAGGCTGCCGACAATGCCGGCGTCCTGGCGCTCAACTTTGCATCAGCCAGGAACCCAGGCGGCGGATTCCTCAGAGGAAGCCAGGCCCAGGAAGAGAGCCTGGCTCGGGCGTCGGGCCTCTACCCCTGCATTGTCCAGATGAAAGCCATGTACGACACCAATAGAAGGTTCCGCTCGTGCCTGTATACGGACAACATGATATACTCTCCCCGCGTTCCGGTGTTCAGGGATGACAGCGACCGACTGTTGGAAGTTCCCTACCTTGTCTCTTTTGTTACTGCGCCGGCAGTCAACGCCGGCGTAGTACGGCGGCGGGGCCGAACGGACGCCGGCCGGATCGGCGACGTGATGCTGGATCGGATTGAAAAGGTTCTCTCCCTGGCCGTCATCCAGCAACACGAAACGCTTGTCCTGGGAGCGTGGGGCTGTGGCGTGTTTCGGAATGACCCAAACGACGTAGCTCGTTGGTTTGGTGATCACCTGACCGGCAATGGCCTATTCGCCAGGGCATTCAAGAAGGTCGTATTTGCGGTGCTGGATAGGAAGGAGAGTAGGTCAGTCATCAGACCGTTCGAGAGCGTATTCCTGGTATCGAGCGGCGCCAGTTGACTTGCGGTTCACGGGCAGTGGGCCTCCAACGCTGGCCCTCAAGCCAACAACGAGTGTGCAACAAACGGAGGATTTTATGCTCAAGGCGATACGGATGCGAAGAGGAGCGCGCGCCTGGCAGAAGGAGCTCAACGACCTGGCCCCCAAGGCCGGCGACATCGCCCCCGACTTCGAGCTGCGCGACGTGAACGGCGAAAACCTCGTTCGCCTCTCAGACTTTCGAGGAGAAAAGCCGGTCGCGCTGATCTTCGGCAGCTTCACCTGACCGCCATTCGTCAAGGGGACCGTGAGTCTCCACGACCTGTATCGTCAGTATCACGACCGCGTGCAGTTTCTGGTTATCTATATTCGCGAAGCGCACCCGGTGGATGGCTGGTGGCTGGGTGGAGGCATTCCAGGGTTGTTCCTCAAGCTCTCGGGGTCGAAAGCCGCTACAGACGTGTATGATCCGACAACGATTGAGGAGCGGCAGTCGGTTGCAGGACAGTGCGAGACGGCGCTTCGGTATGGTATCCGCACCTATGTGGATGAGCTTGATGACGCTGTGAACAAGGCATACGCCGCCCATCCCACGCGCCTGTACCTGGTTGGGCTGGACGGGCGGGTGGTCTATGCCGGCGGCTTAGGACCATTTGGGTTCAGCCCGGCGGAACTGGAAGCTGCGATTGAGTCGTAATCCGCGATTCCACGCCGACCCGCGCTCAGACGCCGGTTGGGCAATGCCGGGGACAGGAACATGATCGAAAAACAGCAGTGCAACAGACACATCGACGCAAGGTGGCTGGCCGTCGCAGTCATGCTACTTCTGTTGTGGTTGAATACCAACGGGACACGGGCACAGCCGGCCTTGCAGATCACGCCTGCGTCGGTGTCACCATCTCAGCCTCCGTTTTACCTATCCTCGATTGTGGTTTGGCCACCGGATCCGACGACGGCCGATTCTATCACGATATTGGTGAGGGGGGAGTGGACGAACGCCTGCGTCCCGTACTACACGGGTCATTCCATCGTTGAGCACAGTATCTGGATTGAAGCAAGTGCCAATTACCCCCCAGGCACATTCTGCGCGATGGTCATCACCGGCTGGGAATTTGCCGTGCCCATTGGCACGCTGCCGGTCGGAGAATATACAGTTTGGGCTACACTCGATGGCTATCTGTCCGGCGTGACCGTCTTTCAAGTCACGCCGGCAACACCCACACCGACGGTGACCAATTCCCCGACGGTCACGCCGACCCCCACTGAAACGTTGACCCCTACACCGGTTCCCACGCCGACATGTGACGCTGGTCGAGGTTTGTGCGACGGCCGCTTGACGGTCAGAGCATTCTCCAGCTTCCAGTGCCGGAATAGGGACTTTAACGACTCGGTTGATAGGAGTGTTGGTAGTGCGGAGATCACGTTGGGTTACAGCAACGGGGCGCGTGTTGTCCGTCAGACCAACACCCACGGACTGACAAGCTTTCTGATGAACTTGCCGGCAGATACGGCGGTGACAGTTTCCGTCGAATGGCCGGCGGTACCAGACAGACATCTGACCTCCTGTCCCGGCAGTCCGGCATCGGTTCAATTGCGCGCCGCGGATTTTCAAGACAGCATCGTGCCGCGCCGGTACGTGACATTCAGGGCACAGCTTGTGGACTAGGTTGACCACCCCAACTACGCTCACCAAAGGAGAAACAATCATGGCCAGAAAACCCTACTCGCCCATCGCCCCCTACGCC
>CAYWAK010000313.1:0-2807 GCA_964455755.1 uncultured Ardenticatenales bacterium
TGAAATCGGGTAAGATAAGAGGTACTTGTTTACCCCTCTCAAATACACGCGTACTTTTCATGCAACGCATGCTCGAATCTGAATTTCAACCAAACAAGATACACTACCTTCTGGAGAGATTCTTTGACAGAGTTTTTCTTTTGTGATATACTTGTGATCACTATGATGGCTGATTTAACATTTTCGCGACGCCCGCGTCCCGGCTGCCCAGACCGTGGGTCTGGATAGGCGAGCTTGGCGTGCGTCATTGACGATACCCGCAAGGTATTTTGCCCTCCGGACACCACAAGGTCGCGGAGGGTTTTTTTATCACAGGGAGGAGACGCTCCGGTGATTACTGTTGGAATCTATGGAGCTACCGGTTACACCGGCCTGGAGCTGGTGCGATTGCTGGCCGGACATCCGCAGGCTGATATCCGCTGGGCCACGTCGGAAAGTTACGCCGGGCAGCGGCTGTCCGATGTGTTTCCCTGTCCGTACGATCTGCCGCTCGTACGCATGGCGGACGCCTCACTGGAAGGGGTGAATGTGGTCTTCGCCTGTCTGCCGCACGGTGCCTCGATGGACGCGGTGGCCTGTGCGCGCCGCGCCGGCGTCAATGTTGTGGACCTTTCCGCCGACTTCCGGCTGGCAGACCAGACCAATTACGAAGCCTGGTACAACGTCGCGCACACCGCGCCGGACTTGCTGCCGGAGGCAGTCTACGGCCTGCCCGAACTGCACCGCGACGAGATTCGCAAAGCCAAACTGGTCGCCAATCCCGGCTGTTACCCGACCAGTGTGATCCTGGGACTCTATCCGTTGGTCGTGTCCGGCCTCCTGGCGGACTCCACAGTCATTGTCGACGCGAAATCGGGCGTCTCGGGCGCCGGCCGCAAACTGAACCTGGTGGCCCACTTCGTCGAGGCGAACGAGAACTTCTCGCCCTACAGCATCGGCCACGCCCACCGGCACATCGCCGAAATGGAGCAAGAGTTGACCGCTGCTGGCACGCTTCACGAACCGGTGCGGGTCATTTTCTCGCCGCACTTGCTGCCGGTCAACCGGGGCATTCTGAGTACGATGTATGTGCAGCTTACTGAAGCGTGGCCGGCGGAACCGCTGGTAACGCATTGTCGCGACGTGTACGCCGGCGAACCGTTTGTGCAGGTGCTGGACCCCGGGCGGTTGGCCACGCTGCGGCACGTCGTCGGCAGCAACCGTTGCACAATTTCCCTCACGCCGGTCGGCGACACCGGGCGCGTGATCATCGTCTCTTGCATTGACAACCTGATCAAGGGGGCGTCGGGCCAGGCTGTGCAAAACATGAACTTGATGTTTGGTCTGGAGGAGACGACGGGGCTGGTTAGATGAGTAGCTACACCGTGATCAAAGTCGGGGGCAATGACCTGGACGAGGCGGCCTTTGTTTCGCAGTTCATCGCCGCGGTGCGGGCCATGCCCTCGCCACCGGTCATCGTCCATGGCGGGGGCAAGGAGATCGCCGCCTGGCAGCGACGTCTGGGCCTGGAGCCGCGCTTCGTCGAGGGACTGCGCGTGACCGACGACCGGTCGCTGGCCCTGGCAGAGATGGTTCTCTCCGGACGGGTGAACAAGCGGCTGGCGGCGCAATTGGTCATGGCCGGCGTGCAGGCGGTCGGGATCAGCGGCGTGGACTTCGGACTGATCCGCGCGCGGCGCATGACCCATCCGGCCGGCGACCTCGGCTGGGTCGGTGAGGTGACCGCGGTGCAGGCCGAGCCGTTGTGGAAGCTGCTCGCCGGTGGCTTCTTACCGGTAGTCTCGCCCATTTCACTGGGCAACGACGGCCACGTCTACAACGTCAACGCCGACCATGCCGCGCTGGCCCTGGCCGAGGCCTTGCCGGCGGATACGCTCGTCTTCCTGACCAACGTGCCCGGCGTCCTGGACGGCGTCCGCGTGATCCCCCGCCTGGCAGCGGACGAGGTGGAGCCGGCCATCGCTGGCGGGGTCATCACCGGTGGTATGGTGCCCAAGGTGCACTCGGCAGCGGCGGCTGTGCGCGCCGGCGTGGGCAGCGTGCTGATCACGAACCTGGCCGGTCTGCAAGCCTGGGCAGAAGGGCAACAGCCCAAAATCGGAACACGGATTTCGTAAGTACCTACGCATTGCCCGAGACCTTGCTCGGAAAATGGGGCCCCTGGCGGGGCAGTTTACAAAAGGACAGGGGACACAGATTTACACAGGCTTCGCACACAGATTTTTCCTGGTGGTCGCTCGCACAGCCCACTGATCTTCATAATTGTACGCCCAGACACGATGTGCTGGGGCTCCGCTGAACGTGTCGCCGTAAACAAAAAAACCGCACAGCTTGCGGAAAAGCCGTGCGGTTGTATGTCTGCTGAATTGGTTGCCCTACTGCTCCTTATTCAGAACGCAGCCAGGGGCCGATCAAGTCTGGCTACAGAGCCCTCACGTGGACAGCCTGCAGCCCCTTGGGTCCCTGCTCGACAGAGAACTCGACCTGCTGATTCTCTCGCAGAGAGCGAAATCCATCACTCTCGATGGCGGAGTGATGGACGAATACGTCCTCTGAGCCTTCAAGGGAGATGAATCCAAATCCCTTCGCATCATTGAACCATTTGACGGTTCCAATTTGTTTTTCAGTCACTTTTCTTACTCCTTGATAGGTTTGAATTTGGTGAAGCAGTGGGGGCAGAACAAAAAAAGACCGCCCAGTTTCCGCAAGTCCGGGCAATCTTCGATGGTACAGCCAAAACCTACTTCATCTTAATGAGAACATTTTACCACACTTTTGTTGAATAGTCAAATGGCGACTCTTTCCCG
>CAYWAK010000314.1:0-2800 GCA_964455755.1 uncultured Ardenticatenales bacterium
AGGGAGCAGACTTTGTTGTTGCGCAACGGCTTGGGATTGCTAATTAGATTATGAAAAATCGTCATCAAGATCCATGAACGAATAAGTGGAAGGAGCATACAATGAATCTACGAATTCCTGGTCCCACCCCTCTCCCCCCAGAAGTACAAGAAGCCCTCTCCCACCAAATGATTGGCCATCGCAGCAAAGCTTGTGCAGACATCGTGGCCGAGGTTACTCCCAGCTTGCAAGAAATGTTTGGCACAAAGGCCGATATGCTCATCCTCACTGCTTCCGGCACGGGAGCCATGGAAGCGGCCGTGGCCAACTTCCTTTCACCTGACGACGAAGTGCTGGTCGTGTCCGTCGGGAAATTTGGTGAACGTTTTGGGAAGATTGCCGGCGTATATGGGGCCAACGTAACCCAACTCGATTTTCCGTACGGGCAAGCTGCAGCCCCGCAGGCGATTGCCGACGCTCTGGCCGCCAACCCGCGATACAAAGCCGTCTTTGTAACCCACAACGAGACGTCAACCGGCGTCACGAACGATTTGTCCGAAATTGGGAAAATCGTCGGCCAATATCCGGCCTTGCTCATCGTCGATTCCGTCAGCGGGGCCAGCGCCCTGCCGTTAGAAATGGACAATTGGGGATTGGATGTGGTGGTCAGCGGGGCACAAAAAGGCTGGATGATCCCCCCGGGGCTGGCGTTCATCGCCGTGAATGAGCGCGCGTGGGCGGTCCATGCCACAGCGACCATGCCACGATTCTACTTCGACCTGTCGGCAGCGAGGAAATCGGCAGCCAAGAATCAAACCCCCTACACGCCGGCTGTGGGATTACTCTTTGGTTTGCAAGAGGCGCTGCGCCTGATGCGCAAAGAAGGTTTCGCCCAGGTGATTGACCGCCACCGCCGCATCGGGGAACGCACGCGGGCCGGGGTGAAAAATCTGGGTCTGCGGCTCTTCGCCGACGAAGCCTACGCCTCGAACAGCGTTACCGCCGTCCGGTCGCCGGACGGGGTCAACGCTGAAGACCTGCGCGCTCGTTTGCTTGCCGATTACGACATTTTGGTAGCCGGTGGGCAGGGCGAACTGAAGGGCCATATTTTCCGAATTGGCCACCTGGGTTGGGTGTCCGAAAAAGACATCGACGAGGTGCTTCAAGCCCTCTCTGAGATTCTATAAACGGAGTGCCAAATGAAAATCATGATTGCGGAACCCCTCGCCCCGGAAGGGGTCGCAGCATTACAAGAACGCGCCGCCGGCGAAGGCCTGGACCTGTCCATTGACCAGGTCTACGGACAAAGCCCCGACGAACTGCTGCAAAACATTGTGGATTACGACGCGCTGATCGTGCGCAGCGGCACCAAAGTCACCGCTAATGTGATCAAGGCCGGCAAAGAGCTGAAAGTCATTGGCCGGGCCGGCACAGGCGTAGACAACATTGACCTGGAAGCCGCGACCCAGCACGGCGTTCTCGTGGTCAACGCGCCCACGGCCAACTGTCGAGCGGCGGCGGAGCACGCCATCGCCCTGATGTTTGCCCTGGCCCGGCGGGTAGCCCGCGCGGATGCCTCGATGCGCCAGGGAAAGTGGAACCGGAAGCAATTCATGGGCGTACAGATCGAGGGGAAAGTGCTGGGCCTGGTTGGTCTGGGGCGTGTGGGCAGCGAAGTGGCCCGGCGGGCTCGGGGGCTGGGCATGACCGTGCTGGCGTACGACCCCTACCTCTCCGCCGAACGTGCCCGGGGGCTGGGCGTGACGCTGGCTTCCCTGGACCAGGTGTTGGAGCAGGCCGATTTCGTGTCGTTGCACACGCCCTTGACCGAGGGAACACGCGGGCTCATCGGCCCGCACGAGTTCGACCAGATGAAGCCGTCAGCCTACCTGATCAACTGCGCACGCGGACCGGTCATCAACGAAAAGGCGTTGTTGCAGGCCCTGGACGAAGGCCAAATCGCCGGCGCGGGCCTGGATGTCTTCTCGCAGGAACCCCCCAGCGACAATGCGCTGTTGACCAATGAACGGATAGTGCACACACCACACTTGGGCGCTTCAACAGAAGAGGCGCAGGTGGAAGTGGCTCTGGAAGTAGCCCGCGATGTGTATGACGGGATGATGGCCAGACCCGTGCGTCATGCCATCAACGCGCCGATGATTTCTGCGGAGGTCCTGGAAGCGCTGGTGCCCTTCATTGACCTGTCCGAGCGATTGGGGCGTTTGGCCATCCAGATTGCCGGGCAAAACATCGGCCGGCTTCACGTGATCTATGGGGGCCGGCTGACCGAGCACGACCTCACTCCCCTCAAGGCGGCGATCATCAAGGGCCTGCTGGAATCGATCTCCGAAGAACGGGTCAACCAGGTAAATGCCAACTTGGTCGCACAGCGGCGGGGCCTGGTGATTGTCGAAGAGAAGCGTCCCAATGTGGGCGTAGAACAATTCCGAAACCTGATTACCCTGCGCATCGGGGAGGGCGACAACATACGGGAAGTCTCCGGTACCGTTCGCTGGGGCCGGCCTATTTTGGTGCGCATCAACGAATACTGGATCAACCTGGAGTTGGACGGCTATATGCTGATCTGCACGAACGAAGACCGCCCCGGAATGATCGGTCAGGTGGGCACCATGCTCGGCCGCGAAAACGTGAACGTTTCTTTCATGCAGGTGGGGCGCGACAAACCGCTCGGTCATGCCGTGATGGCCATCGGCCTGGACCAGGCACCGCTGGAGTCCCTGTTGGACGACATCGCAAACGTGGAAGACATCCACTCCGTGCAACTGGTCAAGATTTGACGGAAACTTTTCAGGGAGACAGC
>CAYWAK010000315.1:0-2793 GCA_964455755.1 uncultured Ardenticatenales bacterium
TGCGCGCGTTTGACCACACTCCCCCAGCCTGGGTAATCCACCATGTCAAACTTGGGGAACAGCCGTACCAGGGCATCCTCAACAGCAGACTTGATCGAGGCTGCCAGGGTGTCCTCCACAACTTCATTGCCGCCCCCCTGGTAAACACGACTGCCGTCCACAATGTTGGCAATGATCGTATCCAGCTTTCCGCGCTCTATGTCCAGGCGCGATTGCATGGCATTGCGCGCCTCTATGCCCTCCGGCGTGGCCGGCATCGGCCTCAGCTCCAGGCACTCCCTGGCCCCCGCGCAACTGGCGAGGGCATCCCTCAGGGCATCGGACTCCCGCCGCGGCAACAGGACAAAGACGATGGGACTCTCGGTACCGGCGGCCTGTGCCTCTTCGCGGACCGTTTTCTCCGAGACGGACCATTCATCCCTGATCCAGACCGGGACGGCGTTGCTGTCTGCCTTGGGCGCATCCAGCCCGTAGTGTTGAGTGAACTTGCGTGGCGTCTTGGTGATCCCTTGTCTCAGCGTGATGCCCTTCAGCGCGGCTGCGGTGGCCTTGCGCAGTTCGGTGGTGCGGTCGCTGGCGATGCGGCTATCGTCGGCCCGGATATGGGCGTAGCGTTGGCGATAATCCCCCTCCCACTCAGCGCTTTCGCGGGTTTGCAGGCGATACTCGTCGCCCACCAGCATCAGCGTGCCTGCCTCGACCAGGTCCTGCAAGAGCGACGGAATCCGCTGGCGCAGGGCGGCGCTCCCGGCGGTCAGGTCTTCCACCAGCAGGTCGGCCAGCGTGTCGGCCGTCGCCCGTACACCGGTGGCGGCCACTCCCTCGGTCGGCAGCTTCCCGATCAGGAAAATGGTGGCGCAGAGGCGCGAGCGCAACTTGCCGTCGGACGTGCCATCGTTCTGCTGCTCAATGATAGTCGCCAGGTCGCGCAGCAGGATACCGCTTTGCAGCATACTGGACTGTTGTTGGTCATAGATCACGTCGGCAGGAACGACCATCCCCACCGGGCAGTCGGCCACCTCGCGGGTCGCGTCGTGGACCACACGCAACTGGGTGCGCAACTGGCCCTCGGTGCCGGCGGGGTCAATCGCGCGTAGAATGTTCTCCCAAAACCGACGCCGCGCGGGGAGCAAGGGGTAATCGGCCACCAGGAACGCATTGTCCGCAGCGCTGGGAGCAATCCGGGTGCCTGCCAGGTGGCGGTCAATCTCCCCCCGGGCACTTTCCAGGACAGATTTCAACGCCGGGACCTTGTCCGGCGCCTTGCGCAGCACGACCTCGCGCACCACGCGCTCCACGTCCGTGTCGGACAACATCACGCGCACCGTGAACCGCCCCTGGAGCTTGGAAAGCTGTGGCGTCGCTTGCAGGGCCGCTTGTCCGGTGCTCACGAATAGCAGGCGGCTACCGAAACGAGCGGAACAGGCCTCTACCACCGTCTGCACCTGGAGCGTCCGTCCCTGATCCTCACCAAGAAACTGCTGCAGCTCATCAAAGACCAACAACGTCAGGGGCAATTTGCCCGGCCTCTCCGACTGCAATTCCAGCACGTACTCCAACGTGGTCAGAAACTCATCGTCGGAGATGTCGTCCACCTTCGGGTACTGAGCTTTCAGCAAGCCGCGCGCTTCTGCCGGGCTGCTGGCAAATCCGGGGTAGGCGTCCAACAGGCTTTGAGCCACCACCGGCGAGACGTACAGGTTTGTAAGCTCCCTGTCAAACTCTTTGCCCCGGCCTTCCACGCCGGCCTTCACCGCGTCATAATACCCGTCTTGCTTCAACCAGATCACAAAGCGGGCCAGGGGGTAGCTATGCGGCAGGCCGGCACAGCGAAAAGCGATGGCCAGCAGGGCCAGCCGGACACTGTCGCCAGCGGCAGCGCCCAGGGTGCCCGCCGCGGACCACAGACCCCCTGCCCTTCGCCCTGCCGTTGTCAGCTCTTTGAGAGCATCGGTGATTTCCGTGGGAAGTTTCGCCAGGGCGCGAGCGTGGGCGCCATCCGGGAACTCGACGTCGCGCCAGAGATATTCCAGCACACGGACGAAATGGGATTTGCCGCTGCCATAGAAGCCGCTGACCCACACGGCAGGTTGCTCTGGGTTGCTCAGATGGGTCAGGAAGGTGGAGAGAACCCGGTCCAGCCCTTTCCTGTACTCGCCGTCGCAGACAAAATGAGAAAGCTCGTACCGCAGGACGGCCCATTGCTCTTCGGTGCGCGGTTCATATATCTTGGTGACACCTTCGTTGGGAATGGTGAAAGTGGTTGGGTCTACCAGAAACAGTTCGCGATTCTTCATAGTAATCTCACTTTCTATCGCTAGCCGCTATGGGAATAGCCAGATAATTCCAACCATCGCGCGCATCCAACAGCCGGTAATTTGAGCCCTCGTGCCGGCCGGGGAAGAACACCAGCAATCGGCCTCGGATCACGGAGTCCACCTTTTTCAGCACAGTCGAAGCCCGGGTCAGGCCAAAGAGCGATGCCAGACCGGCAATGGCGACCACCGTATTGTCGTCCGCCTCCGGTGCAGTCAGCCTGGCCCTGACCAATTCGACCGTGTGGCTGGTAAACTCTTGCAATGCCAGGTCCATGTCTTCGGGCTGCTCAAAGTACGCCTCGCGGTACTCGTGCTGTGCCATCCACTCAGCAAACGTGTCGGTCAAGTCAAGCTGTGTCCAGCCGTGACCGGCATCCTTGGTGGCTACCTCAAACTTCGGAAGGCGCAGGCGCAATCGGCGTTCTTGGGCTGGGTCATAGATAACAAACCACACTTTCTCCGGGCCAGCCAAAGA
>CAYWAK010000316.1:0-2786 GCA_964455755.1 uncultured Ardenticatenales bacterium
GGCCGCCGCCGTGGATGTCGCCGTGGCCGTCGCGGTTGGCGTCGCCGTAGGCATCGCAGTGGATGTCGCCGTGGCCGTCGCCGTCGCTGTCGCCGTCGCGGTTGGCGTCGCCGTAGGCATCGCAGTGGATGTCGCCGTGGCCGTGGGCGTCGCGGTTGGCGTTGCCGAGGGCACCGGAACCTCGGAGTCCATGCCGGCCCTGACGACGGGCAGGTAGCCCACAGGGACCAGTTCTCCGGCCACATCCGGCGCCGGCGACAGACGGAATCGGGTACGACCCGCGGCATTGCTGGCCGCCACAATCGGGGCCACGAGAATCGGCAGGTAGCTATACTGCGGCGGGTCGGGTACGGAGCCCAGCCAGATGTCATCGAGCAGGACCCCAAAGCTGCTGGTGCCGGCCGGCTCAAAATCATACGAAATCGTTATCGTCTGGCCCAGAACAGCGAGCGGGGTCAAGTCAAGATGTTCGTGCGTCCAGGTGTTGACGTTTAGCGGAACGATTTGATCCGTGCCGGCAACGCGGAGGTGCAACGCGTTGGGGAACGTTGCCGGTCCGTCGGGCCGGTAGAGAAATGAGAGGGTCGGATTGACCAAATTGGCCGGCACATGAACGGTCTGCGAAAGATGCGCAGTTGTCCCCGGCCCCAGACGCGCGGCCCAATCACCGCTGAAGGCCGTCGAACTCAGACTGGCTCCGCCGGCCTGCCAACCCGCCAGCCCCCCCGCCTCAAACGAGCTGTTGGTAACGACGTTATCGGCCGGCGGAAGATACAGCGCGCCATCCGACCGGTCACTACTTATCGCGAGGTGCCTGGCAAAGGGCGGGCCAAACCCGGCATGAGCGGCGGCGACGCTGTAGGTTCCCGTCGCGGCAATGCCCTGCACATAGCGGCCAATCGCGTCCGTTGTCGTCTGGGCCAGGGCGGGAGGCGCCGGAGAAATCGTCACCGTTGCGCCGGCGACCGGCTGGCCGGCGGCATCGGATAGCACACCGGAGAGCAGGTGGGCGGCCAGGGTGGTCACTGCGTCGGGCGTGGCCGGGTACGCTTCCAGGCGGCCGGCGCCATCGCGGGCGCGGCTGCGAAAGGCGTAGGTTGCGCCGGCGACCGGGGCCACCGGCAAATTGCTCTGGCCGAAAACGGCCGACGTCGTCACCACATCGGTCAGCCAGGTTTGCCACGCGCCGGCGCCCACACGATATTGGATCGTGTACCCGGCAATCGTTGCTGAGTCGTCTTCGCCAGACCAAACCACAGGAAAAGGGGCCGGGGGTTGCACGGCCGGCAAGGCATGTACACGGGATGTGGGCGGAGCCGCATCCACCGTTGTAGTCGTGGAGGCGCTCAACGGTCCGACAAATGTACTCGGCGGCCAGTAGTGGGGCGGCTCTCCCTTGGGCTGGATGGCATAGGGGCGGACGCGGAAGGAATAGGTGTGGCCGCTCAGGCCGGGATACACCGCTCCCGTTTCGCGTGTCTTGGCCAACCAAGATTGCCAGGCCCCGCCGTCGGTCTGCACCTCCACGTCGTAGAAGAGGGCGAAGTTGCCGAGCGATTGCAGGCCGGACGGCAAATCGCCGGACCATTGCACCGCAATCTGCGCGGAACTGTAGGTGGGCAGGGAACCGATGGTGACTGTGGGGGCTTGCTCCAACCGGAATCCATCCACAATCGCTTGATTGGCGCTCTGTTGCCACTTCGACCAGACGCGGGCAAAGACGGTGACCTTTGTGCCTCCCGCCAACACGGCCACGCTCGGATTGACAAAGCTCTTGTCCTCCCAGCGCTCTGAACTCCAGACGATGGAAGGAGCGGTGGGATCGGTGCCCCCGTTGGGGTCTATGCCGATTTTTTTGCCGATGGCGTAAGGGTCGCTGGGATCATCGCCGGCCGACCCGCCCCACATCGAAAGGAACCAGCCGCTGGCGCTATAGGCCGTGCCCGGCGTCACTCCGCCAACCTGTTGGTAGAGCACGGCGGTAAAGGGAAGCCCCTGCGGGTAGAGGTTTTCGGCCAGGATCATGTGCGAATTGCTGCCTTCGATCTTTTCGACCCAACCGCCGCCGGCAAATGTCTTTGTGCCGAGATAGGTGGGATTGCCGGCTTCGTTATAGGCGACCCAGCCATCGGCGACTTCGCCGTCAATGCCGGCTTGATGGTGGAAGCTTCCCTCAAACCCTCCGTTTTGGAGAAGCACCGAGGCGACAGCCAGCACCGGCAGAAGGAACAAAACAAAGCAAATGCCTAGCCCGCGGAGGAGAGTGCGGCGGAGATCCTTCGGTGGTACGGCCGGCCGAAACAGACCGCGGAGACGCCGAGTCAACAGAGAAAACCGCGCACAACGCAGCGTTCTCCGCGTCTCTGCGGAGAGGAAAATGACCGGCATATTTGCACCGGGCTGTACCAGCAGTTTTATCTTCGATGGAATAGTGCTGTGTCCCATCGCTTTATCATACCAGAGGTACGGGCAGGTCGCAATGGGAATCGGGTACCAATTAAGGAACGGGGCGTAAATTTGTTTCCCTGCTTTGCCCGGCCTGGGTTCTCAAATCCAGCGGGAGCAAGTGGGCAACTTATTTAATTCACCTTACGCAGTTGAGAATTTGACAAAATCAAAATTATGAAAATGTTGGGTAAATTTCGGATTTTACGGGTTTCCCCATCCCCCCTGTATCCCCCCTTCCCAATGGGAAGGGGGGAGTGAGAGAGAGCGAGGGGGAAAAATCACCCGAAAACCAGAACTCAGAACCGCGGCCGGAACTTGTAGCCGTAGACGATGAGGCC
>CAYWAK010000317.1:0-2784 GCA_964455755.1 uncultured Ardenticatenales bacterium
CTACAAATGAGCTGCTTTGGCTGTGCCTTTCTGACATGATTGAACGCTTTCTCTAGCCGGCAAAGACGATTAACGCGCCCAGGAGGGACACGACGAACACGACCAGGCCGATGCCGGCGAACAGGTAGCGGAGCAATTGTGTTTCCATGATCAAAGCCAAGCCATAGAGGAACAAAGTGATCGCCAGCAGCGTAAGAATCGTGACGTAGGCATCGCCCTTGTTTCCCCAAAACTGCGCAGCGTCCGCGGCCTCGTTTTGCTTCTTGAGCAGCTCCAGGGAGGTCTTCTGCGAATCGGCCGCAAATCGCTCCAGGTCGGGAAACGACTGTTCATCGGCCGGAGCGTAGCGAGGATCGGTCAGCAACAGACTCTGCTGCTTGATCGTTTCGGCCTCCGCTTGCAACTCCTCAGCCCCGGTCATGGCACGCTGTGCGGGGTCCAGGAGACCGTTCTGGGTCATTTCCAAGGCCGCGCCCTGCAGGGCCAGGGCATGCTGTTCCCGTTCAAGGTATTCGGAAAGGAGGCGAAATTCGTACTGGGACCTCTGGCCGCCTTGCAAGATGTTGCCCATTATCTGCACCGCGAGTGCCTGTTGTGTGCGCGCAGACTGGTCCTCTTTCAGCGAGGCGTCGTTCTCCAGGTAGCCCACCATCGCCGATAAAATGGTGGCCAGCATCAATAACACCGACACAGCGAACTGGAACCGGTTGAGCGGCTTCTCCTCCAACATAGCTTCAAGTTCCATGTGCATACTCCTTAACTACTGTTACAGGATTACCACGATCGCCGCCAGCAAAATGCCCAGAGCATAAAAGCCGACTCCTGCCAAGGCGAACAAATACCGCAAGCGGTTGTCAATAATCTGGGCCATCGTGAAGGAAAACAGGGCGAACGCAAAGATCACAACGGTGCCCGTGACTCTTTTTGACTGCGTATGCAGTTTGTCAGCCTGCTCGAACGTTGTGGCAGGGTCCAGGTCCCGCAAATCAGCGTTCTGATCCTGCAACGCACGGAATCGCTTGTCCAGGTCAAAGCGCCCTCCCTCCATCCTGTAGCGGTTGTCCGTAGAGAGCGGGGAAAAGTCGGCCAGGCCAGAAGCAGCCTGCCCCAGCCATTGGCCCAAACTGCTGGCCTCTTTTACGCCGGCCTCGTCCCCTTCTTGGCGGCTCGTCCCCACTTGCTGCAAGGCCCTGATCGTACGGGTGTGTGCGACATCGTACAACACGCCGTACGTTGCTTCCTGATACAAGAAGCGCGCCGTTTCGGCTCCTGCGGCTTCGCTTTTAATCGTTTCGATCATGCCATGACGGTCCAGATCGCTGGCACTGCTGTCAAAGCGGGCACCCTGCCACAGCACCAACGCTGCCGTCACGGTGACCACGGCGATGGCCAAACCGGTCAGGATGTCTAACTTTCCTTGTTTTTTCGCAGATTCGTTTGTAGACATGGAAAGCCTCTTCTCTGATCATAGTCCGTACTGCGTACTGCGTGATCACTCCAAAGCAGTCACCATGAGCGTATGCACGCCACCAAGGATGAAAATCTGGCATCCAACATCTGGCGACCGGCTGCTACTTTCACAACAGTACGCAGTACGGCAACAAGCTCGCTACGCCTAGCTTCCGCCGGAGGCCACGGTGACCAGGTCATAGTGATCGGCATCGGTTATGGGGCCGGCAATCGTCACCTTGAACGAGCCCGACTCCCCCGGCCCAAGCGGGTTATTGAATGACATGGTCGCCATGCCCCCGCCCAAAATGTTATCGTTGGCGTCATAGATTGTCGCCCAGATCTCCGCTTGCTGCAAGGTTTCATTGGACTGATTGGTCAAGGTGCCGCTGAAGGAAATGTCGCCGGCGTCACTGATGGCGCTGTTGACTTCCCCTTCCACACTCCAAGGGGATGGAGGCACCGGGCTGTCCGTGACCTGGTAGTCGGTCACGACGATGCGATAGCTATCCACAGATTCAAGGGCCGCGGAATCAGGGGGCCAGAATACGCCCACGGGGATAAATTCATCCACCGGGATCACCGGCGTATTGGGCGAGATCGTCACAGTGCCCAAGGCGTTCTTGTCTGCATCCAACAACATTATGTCCACGCTTAGCGAAGATAGATTGCTGCCGGTGTTGTTCAGCAGTTCTCCGACGACCCACAGGTTCCCGTCGTGGTCCGCGTAGGAGTTGTGGCTGGCAACCACAACCTCGCCGCCGGCAGCAGGTTCTCCGCCGGCTGCTTCTGTTGGCGCGGGCATGGCGGTCGGCGCAGCAGTCTTTGTTGGCGCGGGCATGGCGGTCGGCGCAGTAGTCTTCGTTGACGCGGCCGGCGCGGAAGATTCAGGGGCTGCCACAGAGAAATCTACAGTTTGGGCCAGCTTGTCCTCCAGGTAGACCTTGGCGTGGTACTTGCCGGCAGGCCACGTGGTGCCGGTCCCAGACTCCAGCGTAAAGCCGGCGTGACCGGAGCCGGCCGTTTCCGCGGTGTAGGTGAAATCCTTGACTAGCTGATCCTCGAAATACCACTCCGTTTTGATATTCGCCCCTTTCTCCAGGTGAGAGAATTCAACCGAGAGATAAAACGTTTGATCAGGTGCATAAGTGTCCGTTATTTCAACAGCTTTGAAATCTTTGTCCAACGATTTGGCCACAACAACGCTGTTAATGGTCGGCGGGCCGGAATCTCCAACCGAAAAGCTGCAAGCAAGTGCCGACAGAATCAACATGCCGAGAGCAATCCAAACGTACTTACGCATCATATCATATTCCTTTCTTATTATATCTTCTG
>CAYWAK010000318.1:0-2782 GCA_964455755.1 uncultured Ardenticatenales bacterium
GACCGGCCGGTATAGACGACAAACGCATGGACGTTTTTCCTCTCCGCTTTGAATACATTAATCAGATGGCAGATGCCAGTAATCCATAGCCAGATATCAGATGCCGCGCACCGCCCTCGACGCACCCAGATGGTGACGGGCAACCGTCCATGGCCGCTACTCCCGCGACTCATTGTATCATATTCCCTCCGGTTTGTCCATTAGACTTTTCAGTATCGGTGTGCTACAATCAATAAGACACATTGGGGCCAGAAAAAACTTGCTGCCTTCGCGACCATCGCTGGTTGGTGAACGCAGCGCTGAAAACCGGCCACCCTACCGGACAAGGAGAAACCATGAATCGGCTGCAAAACGAAACAAGTCCGTACCTGCTGCAACACGCTGCCAATCCGGTAGACTGGTATCCCTGGGGCGACGAGGCATTAACACGCGCCCGCACGGAAGATAAGCCTATCCTGTTGAGCATTGGCTATTCCGCCTGCCACTGGTGCCATGTCATGGCCCACGAGTCGTTCGAGGATGCGGAAACGGCGGCCATCATGAACGAACACTTCGTCAACATCAAGGTGGATCGCGAGGAGCGCCCCGACCTGGACAGTATTTACATGCGCGCCGTGCAAGCCATGACCGGTCGCGGCGGTTGGCCGATGACCGTCTTCCTCACGCCCGATGGGATGCCCTTCTACGGCGGCACTTACTTTCCGCCGGAGGATCGCCACGGCTTGCCCGCTTTCCGTCGTGTGCTGCAAAGCATCGCCGCTGCCTACCGCGATCAGCAAGACGACATCGTTCGCAGCGGGCAGCAGATGGCAGACATGCTGCAACAAGATTCCGTGGCGGACAGCCGCTCCGGCTCGTTGACAGCAGATATTCTCGACTACGCCTACCGCAACATCGCCGGCGGATACGACGTCGCATTCGGTGGCTTTGGCCGCGCGCCAAAATTCCCGCAGCCGATGACCCTGGAATTCTTGCTGCGCACGCACCGGCGCACCGGCGATACCCGTGCCTTGGAAATGGTCGAGAAAACGCTGCAAAAGATGGCGCGCGGCGGTATCTATGATCAACTGGGCGGCGGCTTCCATCGCTATTCGACGGACGAACGCTGGCTGGTGCCCCACTTCGAGAAGATGTTGTACGACAACGCGCTCCTCGGACGCGCGTACCTTCACGCCTACCAGGTCACGAACCAGCCGTTCTACCGGCGCATTGTCGAAGAGACTCTCGATTACGTGCTTCGTGAGATGACCGCCCCTTCCGGCGGATTCTATTCCACCCAGGACGCGGACAGCGAAGGCGAAGAGGGAAAGTTCTTCCTCTGGACGCCGGCAGAGATTGAGGCCGCGTTGCCCTCTGAGGAGGCGCGCCTGTTGATGGCCTTCTACGACGTAACCCCCGGTGGAAACTTTGAGGGGCGCAACATCTTGAACGTGCCGCGGGACGAGGACGTCGTGGCCTACCGGGAGAACGTTTCCGCGGCCCAACTGCAAGAGGCTGTCACGCGCGGGCGCAACGCGCTCCTCAACGTGCGCGCGCAGCGCGTGAAGCCGGGCCTGGACGACAAGATACTCACCGCCTGGAACGGCATGATGCTCACCACCTTCGCCGAAGCGGCCCGCGTCCTGGACCGTGCCGACTACCGCGAAGCTGCGGAACGCAATGCAGGGTTCCTCCTCACGGCGCTCCGACCAGAAGGCCGGCTTCTGCGCACACACAAAGATGGCCGGAGCAAACTCGCCGGCTACCTGGAAGACTATGCCTATCTGATTGACGGTCTACTCCACCTCTATCAGGCCACGTTCAACATGCGTTGGTTCCGGGAAGCGCGAACGCTTAGCAATGAAATGGTAGCTTTCTTCTGGGATGAAGGTGCGGGGCAATTCTACGACACGGGCCGCGACCATGAATCGCTCATCGTTCGCCCACGTGACGTGAACGATGGAGCGATGCCATCGGGCAACTCTGTAGCCGTGGACGTGCTCATGCGTATGGCCGAGTTTAGCGGCGACCCCACGCACCGGAACATCGCCACACAAGTGCTCGCATCGCTGGCCGACGACATGGCCCATCATTCCGGAGCCTTTGGTCATTTGCTGGGCGCGCTCGACTTTCACCTGGGCTCACCAAAGGAGATCGCCCTCATCGGCGCAACGGACGATCCGGCCCTGAACGCCTTGGCCCAAACGGTCTTTGCCCGCTACCTGCCGAACAAGGTCGTCGCCGGCGCCGAACCGGGGGACGAAGCGGCCGCACAACAGATTCCCCTGCTGGCTGACCGGCCCCTGCTCGACGGCAAGCCGACGGCCTACGTCTGCGCGAACTACACCTGCCGGCAGCCGGTGAATACGCCGGAGGAATTGGCCGCACAATTGACCTGACGCCGCGAGGCGCACCAATCGAGCGCGACTGCCGGTCACTTGGCGTCCGGGGGGCTTGGTGGGAAGGGTAGCAGGCGGGAGTGGATGGGAGTCGAACCCACCGAGGCCGGCACGACACCGCCCTCCAACGGTTTTGAAGACCGCGGGACCCACCGGGGCCCAACCACCCCCATCAAAGCCACTCAAGGATACCGCATTTTGCGCATTTGGTCAAGTCGGAATCCACGCAGAGACAACCCGCATTTTGGACGTACGATTTTGGGCATGGTTCATAGAGTTCCAAAAAGGGGCCGAAAGCACCTTCAGAACTGGCCGGCTATGACATCAAGCAGCTGCCCAGGTTGTAACGCTCACGCAAATACGATTGCAGATAATGCGGAGCTATGCTATAATCATACCTTGAA
>CAYWAK010000319.1:0-2778 GCA_964455755.1 uncultured Ardenticatenales bacterium
GATGAAGCGCGGGACGCCAAGGGTTTAGGCGAGGTAGATGGTATACGCTTTTTTTCAGGTCAACGAGCCTGTAGTCTTCTTTATCTACGGACTGGCCTTCTTCATGCTGGGCCTTTCTGTAGCCCTGCAAACGCGAAAGTACAGCCGCCTGGAGATGGCGCAACACCTCCCCTGGTTGGCCGTTTTTGGGATTACCCATGGCCTGACCGAGTGGGGCTATCTGTTTATCCCCATCCAGGCTCGCTATTTGAGTCCATCTGCGATTCAGGTATTAGACCTGGTGCAACTGGGACTCATGGCCTTCTCCTTTGTCGCCTTGTTCCAGTTCGGACTCAATCTGGTTGTCCCAAAACACTTCTCCAACCGCTGGAGGTGGGCTCCCACCGTAGCTATGGTCTTGCTTTGGGGCGGCATTCTCATACTCAACAACCTGCTGGAACCTTTCACGCCATCCCACTTGCGGATTACGGGTGAGATCTGGGTTCGCATTTTGCTCGGTTTCCCCGGCTCTTTGTTAAGCGCTTGGGGGTTCTTGCGTCAATCGCGCAAAATACGTGAAATGGGGTGGCCGCACATCGCCCCGTTCATGTCCCGCCTCGCGTTTCTATTCGTGGCCTATGGCCTTCTGTCCGGTTTAATCACACCCCCCCATGACATCTTGTGGACTCGTTGGCTCCACGATCGCATGCTCGATAACATTCTAGGTCTCCCCATCCCCTTCTTCCGTTCCCTGATCGGCATTGGAATGGCTTACTTTATTCGGTTGAGCCAAGAAATATTCGTCATGGAAACAGATCGTCAGTTGGAAACGGCCAAGCGCCAAAAATACGAAGTGGCCGACCGCGACCGCAAGATTCTCAACGCTGTTGCGCTTACTGTCACCCGCCCGCTAAAGTTGCCCGATCTTTTGGACGATGCACTGCACTGCGTATTAGCCGAGCTAAAGCTGCCGGCCGGCTGGATCAACATGCCCGGCTCAGACGGCGAATTGCAAACGACCTGCCGGCAGGGCCTGTCCGCGGATTTCGTCGCGACAACCTGCGAAGCGCCGCATGAAGGCTGCCTCTGCCGGCAGGTCATGGAAACCCGGCAAGCGTTCACTCCCGAGCCAGGCCACCAATGCTTGCACGCGGAACGCAGTGAAATGGGGAAGGATCAACTGGTACACAGCGTGGCGATCCCTCTCGTCGCCAGGGACAACGCTCTGGGGGTGCTCAACTTGACGAGTGCCGGCCAATGGCAGTTAGTTCCCGAGGAATCGGGCTTGCTAACGGCCATTGGCCGCCAGATCGGCGTCGCCGTAGAGAACGCGCGCCTTTACAAAGAGCTGCGGCGCAAGGATGCCCTGCGTGGTCAGTTGCTGGACAAAGTGATCACGGCCCAAGAGGAAGAGCGCCGCCGCATTGCCCGCGAACTTCACGATCAGCTTGGACAAGACCTCAGCGGATTGAGTATGAATATCGGTGCGGCAACCGCGGCGCTGCCGGCCAGGCCCGAACGAGCCGCAAGCATCCTGCGAGACACCTCCGAGATCGTTGCTGGCACGCTCGGAACCCTGAGATCGCTCATCCTGGATTTGCGTCCGGCAGCGTTGGATGATTTGGGGCTGGCCCAGGCCCTCCGCCGCTATGGAGGCTATGTTTCTCTCCGGTCAGGGATGCAGATTTCAATCGTTTGCGATAACCAACGTAGTCGCTTGCCCCCACAAGTTGAAACAGCAGCCTTCCGCATCACCCAAGAGGCACTGATCAATGCCTCTTTGCACTCCCAGGGATCAGAAGCCACCGTCGATATCAACCACGTCGATTCCCATCTGCAGCTTGTCGTATCGGATAACGGAAAGGGCTTTGCGCCGGAAACAGTCTTGCCTCCCGACGAAAACGGACGTGGCTGGGGATTGTTGGGCATGCAAGAGCGAGCAGCTTTATTCGGTGGGACGGTCGCAGTTGAATCTGCGCCGGGACAGGGAACCCGAATCGTTGTAGATATTCCCCTGGAAAACCAAGAAGGTTCATCATGAAAAAGACTCGTGTCCTTATTGCCGACGACCATGCCGTGGTGCGTGCCGGGATTCGCCTCTTGCTGGATGCGCAAACCGATATCGAAGTGGTAGGAGAAGCACACACCGGAGCCGGCGTCTTGACCAAGGTTCAAGAAATCAATCCGGACATCGTCCTCATGGATCTCGGCATGCCGGATATGAACGGACTGGAGGCTACACGGCAGGTCATGGCCAGCCAATACCCGGTCAAGGTCGTGATCTTGACCATGCACGAGGACGAAGACTACTTTTTCCAGGCGTTAAGCGCTGGCGCATCCGGTTATGTCCTAAAAGAAGCGGCTCCGGAGGAATTGCTGTCCGCGATTCGTGTGGTCGCGGCCGGTGGTGTATTCCTTTACCCTTCCGTAGCGCACTTGTTGCTGGATGACTACGTCCGGCGGGCCCGATCGGGCGAGGAAGTCGACCGCCTCGCCCAATTGACGGACCGCGAACGGAGTGTGCTCCGTCTCATCGCTCAGGGCGAAACCTACCGAAAAATCGGATCGGAACTTCACATCAGCCCCCGAACTGTAGAGAAATATCGAGATATCTTGCTGGAAAAACTCAACCTACGCGATCGGGCAGAACTGATTCGCTACGCAGTGCGTAAAGGGTTGCTCGACATCGCATAGGACTTTGCAACAGCCCCAGATTTCGACCTATTCTGTTTTCCTTTGCCTCCCGTATTCGTTCAGCCGGTCCCGGAATGGAACGCAGACGACGCGGATTCACACAGA
>CAYWAK010000320.1:0-2768 GCA_964455755.1 uncultured Ardenticatenales bacterium
TAACAATCCTTCCCGAACGGTACATGGATGGCCCAGACCTGCCGGCCGTTGTTCGGGTGTTTTGCGTGGAGACTCGTTCGGTGTTGCGTCGCGAGAGCAGGGGAATCGTTTATTACGAGTTCACATCGTTGGGGAACAGCGGCTTGCTATCCCACGGAATCTTCTCGCGCCTGGGCGGGGTGAGCAGTCCCCCCTGGCACAGCCTGAATGTGGGTGGGGGTGTCGGTGACAATGTTGCCGCCGTGCAGGCCAACCACCGGCGCATCTATGGCACCCTGAACCTGCCGGCGGAACATCACGCCACGGCCCGCCAGGTGGGCGGTGACCGGGTAGCCTGCGTTACCGCACGGGAGGCCGGCCACACCTTCCCGGCCACGGATGCCCTGGTCACGAACGTGCCGGGTATCCCCCTGGTGATGCGTTTTGCCGACTGCCTTCCCATCATGCTCTACGATCCGGTGCAAGGCGTTGCCGGCTTGGTTCATGCCGGCTGGAAGGGTACGGTTCTTCGCATTGTGCAGGCCGCCGTGCAAACGATGGCCCGGAATTACGGATGCCTGCCGGCAAATATCCGCGCCGGCATTGGACCGGGCATTGGCCCCTGCTGCTACGAAGTCGGCGCCGACGTCATGCACCTGGTGCAGCAGGAGCTCCCGTATCCGCGTTTGCTTGCGCAAGAAGACGGCGGCGTCCATCTGGACTTGTGGGAGGCCAATCGCGCGCTCCTTGCGGAAACGGGTGTCGGCCAAATCGAGATTGCCGGCTTGTGTACAGCCTGTCACACCGAGGAGTGGTTCTCGCACCGGCGCGAGAAGGGCCGCACGGGGCGCTTTGCCGCCGTGCTCGCCCTGCAACTGCGGTGAACCTGGCAATGGATTCCATCGCCCGCCGACTGGAACAAGTGCAAGCGCGTCTGCGCGCGTCTGCACGCCGCTCTGGGCGGGACCCGGCCGCGATCACGCTCGTTGCGGTGACCAAAACCCGCCCGGCAGAGGTCGTTGTCGCCGCCGCACAGTGCGGCTTGCGTCATTTTGGGGAAAACCGTGTCGAAGAGGCGAAAGAAAAAATCCCGTCGGTGCGGGAGCGCCTTGCGCATAGCGACGCCCACCCGCTCTGGCACATGATCGGCCATCTGCAACGGCGCAAGGTGCGCGATGCCGTGGCTCTGTTCGACTGCATACACTCGGTGGACCGGCCGGCCGTGGCCCGCGAACTCAGCAAGCGATGCGTGGCCGCCGGCAAAACGCTGCCGGTGCTGCTGGAGGTCAACATTTCCGGGGAGGAGCAAAAGCACGGCTTCCCCGTTCGCGGCGGGGTGGAAAATCGCAAGGATTTGGAAGCGTTTTGCGGAGAGGTGGACCAAATCATCACGTTGCCGGGGATCACCGTCCGGGGCCTGATGACGATGGCCCCTCTGACGGTGGATGCCGAACAGACGCGGCCTGTTTTCCGGGCCTTGCGCATCCTGCGCGATGAGATGGGCCGGCGGTTCCCGTCCGTCGTTTGGGACGACCTTTCGATGGGCATGACGAATGATTTTGAAGTCGCCGTAGAGGAAGGGGCGACGGCGGTGCGCATCGGCACGGCGATCTTCGGCCCCACGGCCTGACACGCATTGCACATTGCGCAACGCGCGACTCGAAACCTGAAACCAAAAACTAGAAACGCGAAAAAGGAATTTTCCATGTTCAACGATACAACCCTGGCCTTCATCGGCGGCGGCACAATGGCCGAAGCGATGATCCGAGGCTTGCTGGAGAAGAAACTCTTGCCCGCACAGGCCATTACGGCCAGCGGGCCACGCTCGGCACGCGGCCAGCATCTGACAAAACAATACAGCATCAATTGGACTGAAAAAAACGCGGACTGCGCCAGAGGCAAGAACGTCGTGGTCCTGGCGACCAAGCCACAGGTGTTGCCGCACATCCTCCCCGAACTCACGGAGGCGGTTGCGCCGGAGACGATGGTGTTGAGCATTGTGGCCGGCACGCGCATCCGCACGATTGCCCAGGGTCTGCAGCACGACGCGATCGTGCGCGTCATGCCCAACACGCCGGCCCGATTGGCCCAGGGCATCTCCGTGTGGATGCCGACCCCCTCTGTGACTCCCGCCCAACGCGATCAAGCGCGCGCGATTCTGCAGGCTTTGGGGGAAGAGGTGGAAGTAGACAACGAAGATTATCTGGACATGGCTACAGCGTTGAGCGGCACCGGCCCGGCCTACGTGTTCCTCTTCATGGAAGCGATGGTAGATGCCGGTGTGCACATGGGCTTCTCACGGCGCATTGCCGAACGGCTGGTCGAGCAAACTGTTCTGGGGGCCGCTGCCTTCGCCAAGCAGTCGCCGCGCCACCTGGCAGAATTGCGCAACATGGTCACCTCACCGGGCGGCACGTCGGCGGAAGCTCTTTACCAATTGGAAAAGGGTGGCATGCGTACGGTCATGTCGCGCGCCATCTGGGCGGCCTACAAAAAATCGAAGTACCTGGGAGGGCTAACCGAATCATGACAGGTTTTCTGGCAACATTCATCGACACTTTTTTCTTTGCCCTGAATTTGGCTATTCTGGCGCGGGTACTTTTGTCGTGGGTCCAGGTTGATCCGTACAATCCGCTGGTTCAGTTGCTGTTCCAAGTCACGGAGCCAATTCTCGAACCATTTCGCCGCGTTATTCCTTCGGTTGGCATGATTGACATCAGCCCTGTGGTGGCCATTATCGTGTTGCAAATCGTTCAGCAGGTGCTGATGAGTACGCTGCTTAGATAGGC
>CAYWAK010000321.1:0-2749 GCA_964455755.1 uncultured Ardenticatenales bacterium
CTTGTTATATATCCGCATATCACGCCGTAAAGCACACCGGCGATGTTGTACATAATAACAATAATAATGCAAAATGTGGCGGTTTTTTTTACCCCCCATGACGCCGCCGATACCCAGCATGTTGGGGAGCGAAAGGGCCGGGCCCGCCAAAAGCAGGGGGCTGGGGGGGCCTGCACCGGCGGCCGGCGACCCTCTGCTGGTCGCTGCAGCCGCAGACTTGCAGTTTGCGTTCACCGACATCGGGGCCATGTTTTCGGAGCAAACGGGCCATGAGGTGAATTTCTCATTCGGGTCCACGGGCCTGCTGACCCAACAGATTGAGAACGGCGCACCGTTCGACGTGGTGGCTGCGGCGAACGTCTCATACGTGGACCGGTTGCGCGAGAAGGGCTTGATCATTCCCGACAGCGAACAGCTTTACGCGCAAGGCCGCATCGTGCTGGTGGTCAACCGGCAGGCCGGTGTGGTTGCCGCCACGCTGGCAGACCTTCAAAACAGCGACATTCAACGGGTGGCCATTGCCAATCCGGCCCACGCTCCGTATGGCCTGGCTGCCCAACAGGCCCTGCAGACCGCCGGCCTGTGGGATGCATTGCAACCGAAGATCGTCTTCGGCGAAAACGTGCGCCAAACGCTGCAATTTGTGCAGACCGGCGATGCGCAGGCAGGGATCGTTTCCCTCTCCATTGCCGGCGTGCCGGAGGTGCACAGCACTCCCATTGAGCCATCCTTGCACGCCCCAATCAATCAAGCCATGGCCATACTCAAGCAGACGAAACAGGAAAATTTGGCGCGGCAGTTCATTGCTTTCGTCAACGGGCCACAAGGCCGGCCGGTTATGAAAAAGTACGGGTTTCTATTGCCTGATGAACTCTGACCCACTGTTTCCGCTGTTTCTCTCGTTGCGAGTAGCCGGAATGGCTACGCTGCTGGCCCTGCTCATTGGCATCTTCCTGGCTTGGGTAATCGCGCGCAGCGACCTGCCCGGTCGAGATTTGCTCAGCGCGTTGACTTCGTTACCTTTGGTCTTGCCGCCAACGGTCCTGGGCTATTATCTGCTGGTAGCCCTGGGACAGCAAAGCCCGCCAGGGCGGTGGTTGGCCCGGCACGGGGTGCCCCTCGTATTTACCTGGCGGGGGGCTGTCATTGCGGCAACGGTAGTCGCTCTGCCTCTCGTCGTTCAATCGGCCCAAGCAGCCCTGTCCGCCATCGATCAGGACCTGGAGGAAGTGGCGCGCACGTTGGGTCGTTCGGAGTCGGCGGTCTTCTTCACCGTTACGTTACCTCTGGCTTGGCGGGGTATCCTCGCCGGCGCGATTCTGGCCTTTGCCCGCGCACTCGGAGAATTCGGGGCCACGCTGATGGTTGCCGGCAACATTCCGGGGCGCACACAGACGATGCCCATCGCCATTTACGATGCGGTTCAGGGAGGCAACCAGTCAGAAGCAAACCTGCTCGCCGGTATCGTGACAGTCGTTGCCGTCGTGATGCTGGTTATTGCTCGTCGCAGCACGCGATACATCCCCTGGTGATGCCGTCATGTTGCAAGTTTCCGTCCGCAAACGGTTCCGCTCGTTCTCCCTGAACGTGACGTTCACGACCGGCTCGGAGATGGTCGTGATCTTCGGGCCATCGGGGGCCGGCAAGAGCCAGACGCTGCGGGCCATCGCCGGGCTGACGCACCCCGATGAAGGGCGCATCGTCCTAAACGATCGCACGCTGTTCGATTCGGCTGCGGGCACTGACTTGCCGGTACAATCAAGGCGGGTCGGCTATGTTCCGCAACAATATGCCTTGTTTCCCCACATCACTGTGGCCAGGAACGTGGCCTATGGGCTGCACCATCTTCCCGCACAGCGCCGGCGGGATGAAGTGGAGAAGATGCTCACCCTGATGCGCCTCTCGCCCCAAGCGTCGTGTTACCCCCGCGAGCTTTCGGGCGGGCAACAGCAGCGCGTGGCCCTGGCCCGCGCGCTCGTCACACGCCCCGACATTCTGCTGCTGGACGAGCCCTTCTCGGCGCTGGATAGCGGCATTCGCAGCCCCCTGCAGCGGGAGTTGCTGGTGTTACAGGCCCACTTGGGCATCCCCATTCTGCTGGTGACGCACGACCTTGCCGAAGCCTACGCGATGGGGCACCAAATCATTGTGCTGAACGACGGGGAAGTGCTCCAGGGAGGCAACCGCGAGGAGGTACTGCGCAAGCCGCGCAGCCCCTCGGTGGCGCAGTTCATGGGCATGCGCAACCTGTTCGACGGCAAGGTGGTCTCATCGGACAAAGAGAGCCTGTACATCCGCTGGAACGAGCGCGTAATCCAGGCTCCACCGCAGCCCCGCGAAGTGGGAGAGCAGGTCACCTTCGGAATCCGGCCGGAGGAGGTAATGTTCATCCGACGCGACCGCCCGCCACGCCGTGGTCTGCAGGAAAACGTCTTCGCGGGACAGGTGGCAGGAGAGATTTCGCGGGGGACGGAGCATCTGCTTTTCTTTCGCATTGACGACATGCCTGATGAAAGGGGCTATCACCTGGAAATCTTGCTTCCGCATCCGGTATTCGAACGTTTGGGATTGGCTGTCGGAAAACAGGAACAAGTTTCGCTGAAGAAAGGGGCCATCCATGTACTTCCTGAGGTAGATGTTCGATGGCAGCGCCGCACTGTGGCCAGTCCGTTCGTAGCATCTGCGCGCGCGCCGGCAAAAGCGTAGGGTTCGGAACGCGGAGAACACAATCCGCCCATACACGCAAGAG
>CAYWAK010000322.1:0-2747 GCA_964455755.1 uncultured Ardenticatenales bacterium
CCGGCTCTACCGTACCCTGGAACGGGCACTGCGCGAAGAAGTGGGCATCGCCCCCCAAGCAGAGTTGCAGAACTTCTTTCAATCGTTGCTGTAGAGAGAACCCGCGTCCGTGATTTGACTCCGTTCATCGAGTGTGCTATACTTATTCTACCCCACCCCCCAGGGGGAGGGGTAGAAAGGCCCTTCGCTCCGCTCAGGGTGACACGGGCCGCGCTATTTTCAGCGCAAAGAGAAAGGAGCCGAATAGGATGGCAGAATCGAAGCAGGTAACCATGCCCGTTCGCGGCATGACCTGTGCCAGTTGTGTGCGAACCATTGAACGAAATTTGTTGCGCCTTGATGGCGTTTTGGAGGCCAACGTCAACCTGGCCACCGAGCGGGCTACCGTCGCGTTTGACCCGGAGCGCGTGGCGCCCAACCAGATGGTTGCGCTGGTGGAAGACATCGGCTACGACGTGCCAGAGGAAAGCGTGACCATCTCCGTCGGCGGCATGACCTGCGCGAGCTGTGTGCGAACCATCGAACGAAACCTCGGCAAGTTGGGTGGCGTGCTGAAAGCAGAAGTGAATCTGGCCACCGAACGGGCCACCGTCACCTATCTTCCCACGCAAATTTCCCTTGCCGAAATCAAGCAGCTCATCACGGACATCGGCTATGAAGTCCGCGAAACCACCGGCGAAGGGGAAGTGCAAGATCGGGAGCGCGCCGCCCGCGAAGCGGAGATTCAGGACTTGCGAAACAAATTGCTCTTCAGCCTCGGAATCGGTGCGCTCATTCTCGCCTTGAGTATGGGAGCAGCCTTCATCCCCCTGCCGCGACAGGTTCTCTGGATCGGCCTCTTCCTGCTGGCGACGCCGGTGCAGTTTTGGGCCGGTTGGCGCTATCACCGTGCGGCGTGGGGGGCGCTCCGTCACGGCAGTGCGGACATGAACGTGCTTGTCTCGGTGGGAACGAATGCGGCCTTCTTCTACAGCGTCTTTGCGACATTTGCCACCGGCCTGTTCCCGGCAGGTACCGCACATGTGTACTACGACACCTCGGCGATGATCATTGCTCTCATCACCCTGGGCAAGTTCCTGGAAGCGCGGGCCAAGGGGCAAACCAGTGAAGCCATTCGCCGGTTGATGGACTTGCGCGCCAAGACCGCCCGCGTCATTCGCGACGGGCAAGAAGTAGACATTCCGGTGGAAATGGTGCGCGTTGGCGACGTCGTCGTGGTCCGCCCCGGCGAGAAAGTGCCGGTGGATGGCACGGTTCTCGAGGGGCTCTCCACGGTGGATGAATCGATGATCACCGGTGAGTCTATCCCGGTCGAAAAGAGCGCCGGCAGCGACGTAATCGGTGCGGCAATCAACAAGACCGGCACGTTCAAATTTCGGGCCACCCGCGTTGGCAAGGATACCGTCTTGGCCCAAATCATCCAGCTTGTCGAAGAAGCGCAGGGTTCCAAGGCCCCGATCCAGCGCCTGGCCGACCAGATCGCCGGCGTGTTCGTGCCGATTGTCATCGGTCTTGCCCTGGCTACGTTTGGCGTGTGGTTTGTGTTTGGGCCGCCTCCGACCTTCGTCTTTGCGCTGGTCAATTTTGTGGCCGTCTTGATTATTGCCTGTCCGTGCGCCATGGGCCTGGCCACGCCGACGGCCATCATGGTCGGCACGGGCAAGGGGGCCGAAAACGGCGTGCTGATTCGCAGCGGAGAAGCCCTGGAGATCGCCCATCAGCTCAACTCGATTGTCCTGGACAAGACCGGAACGCTCACCATGGGCCAGCCGGCGCTGACGGACGTTTTGGTGGCCAATGGTCGTGGCCTGAGCGAAAGCGAACTGCTGCGCCTGGCGGCCAGCGCCGAGCGAGGTTCCGAACATCCGCTTGGCGAGGCCATCGTCGCTGGCGGCAAAGCGCAATCGTTGGACATGTTGGAACCGAGGCAGTTCGAGGCATTGCCTGGCTTTGGGATCCGCGCACAAGTGGAAGGGCACGACCTGGCGATCGGCAATCGCCGGATGCTTGTGGACGACGGCATCCCTCTGAACGGCCTGGAAACGGAAGCAGAGCGTCTGTCCGAGGAGGGCAAAACCCCCATGTACGTGGCTGTGGATGGCGAGGCGGCCGGGCTCATTGCCGTGGCCGACACCGTCAAGCCGGGTGCTGCGGCGGCCGTGAATGCCATGCGCGACCTGGGCCTTGAGGTGACGATGATTACCGGCGACAACGCCCGTACAGCGCAAGCCATCGCCAAACAACTTGGCATAGATCGTGTGATGGCGGAAGTGCTGCCCCAGCAGAAAGCGGCCCAGGTCAAGGCTCTCCAGGCGGAAGGCAAGCGCGTGGGCATGGTCGGCGACGGCATCAACGATGCCCCGGCGCTGGCCCAGGCCGACGTGGGTATCGCCATCGGCACGGGGACCGACGTGGCCATGGAAGCGGCCGACATCACGCTGATGCGCGGCGACCTGCAGGGCGTGGTCACGGCGATACGTTTGAGCCACGCCACAATTCGGACCATTCGCTGGAACCTGGTGTGGGCCTTCGGCTACAACACGCTGGGCATTCCGATTGCCGCCGGCGTTCTCTATCCCTTCTTCGGGCTGCTGTTGAACCCGATCCTGGCCGCCGGCGCCATGGCCTTCAGCTCCGTATTCGTTGTCACGAATAGCCTGCGGCTGCGCGGCTTCCAGGGAGCCGCCAGGGCAAGGCGCGTCAGCGCCGAAGCAATTTCCGGCTAGCGGGCTGTCGAAGAAGTCTGT
>CAYWAK010000323.1:0-2747 GCA_964455755.1 uncultured Ardenticatenales bacterium
CCGGCGGACGTGCCGGCCGGAACGTACCGCTTGCGCGTCGGTCTGTACGATCCGGGGAGCGGCACGCGGCTGCCCGCGCGAGGCCAGGACGTGCCCGCCGGCGCAGACTACGCGCTCCTCGAACGTGACGGGGTGTTCCGGTGAAGGCATCATGTCTGAACGAATGATTCCGTCGCAGGGAGGGGAGCCTGGCCGGCAGCCAGAAGGCCGCGGCGTATCCTCAATTGCCGCGCGGGCAATATCCCTCGTTGCGCTGGCGCTGATCGCCCTGTTTCACGTAATCAACAATCTACACTGGCTGTCAACCAACGTGGTCACCATCGGGTGGGACCGCACCGACCATCTGGTGCGGACGCTCTCCTACAACAACATCCTGGCACAGGTTACGCCGGCTTCCCTCTTCAAAGCACTGACCTGGAGCGACTACTACCCCCCACTCGTGCACCTGGTTGTTGTCGGTGCTTACAAGTTCTTCGGCATAGCTACCGACGTGGCGGCCATGACCAATGTCCTGTACCTGATTCTTCTTCTGCTCGGCGTTTATGCGATTGGACGACGGTTGGGAGGGGAGGCAACCGGCTTGCTGGCGGCATTGCTCGTTTCTTTCTTCCCGATGATCTTTGCCTTCTCACGCTACCTTTACCTCGATTTTGCCTTGACCGGCTGGGTAGCGGCGAGTACCGCGCTTCTGCTGTATACGGAACGATTCCGCCGCCGTCGCCTGTCCTGGCTGTTCGGCCTGAGCCTGGGGCTGGGGCTGCTCACGAAATGGACGTTTGTCGCGTTTGTGGCGGCCCCCGTGCTCTGGATCGTGTGGCGCGGCGGCGTTTGGCGGGCGGTGCTGCGCGCCCTCCGCGCGACGCCGGCCCAGTGGCGACGGTTTGCCTGGACCTTGCTGGGCGGAGCGATACTTTCCGGCCTGTGGCTCTTGCCCAATGCGGCCCGCGTCCAGACTCTGATGCTGGGCTGGTTGCTGGTGCCCTTGTTCGCCCTGCTTTTTGCCCTGCTCTTTTTCTTTCTCACCGGCCCGAACGATCCCGGCTGGAATGCGCTGGGGGCCGGCGCGACCGGTCTTGTGGTCGGCGGGCTATGGTATTTCACCAAGCTCGATTTCATTCAGACCGCGCTCGTTGTTGCCTACGGCAAACCGACCGGGCGGGCCTGGGGCTTTGGCCGCTATGCGCGGTATCTTTGGACGGAGGAGCTATCCCCCATCTTCGTTCTGCTCTTTGTTTTTGCGCTCCTCTTTTTGGCCCGCCATGTGGCAACTCACCGCAGCCAGGCCTGGCGATGGTGGCGCGAACGGGACGAGCCGGGGTTGTTGCTCCTGTGGCTGGTCGTGCCCTACGTGATCTTCTCCTGGCAGGCCAGCACGATCCATGCCCGCTACATCTTGCCGATGATGCCGGCCATCGGTCTGGTCATTGCCGCCGGCTTGCTGACCATACCCGCGCAACGGATGCGCCGCTGGATCACGCTGCTGGTCATCATCGTATCGCTGACCCAATTTGCCGCGCTGACCTTCGATGGGCTGGAGACTTTGCGGCAGGGAGCACTCGTCATTCTGCCCGACGGACGTTCGATCAACTGGTTTGCCAACGATTTCCAAAACCAGCTCCCGGCCAGCGGGCCTACCGACCCCGGCTACTGGATCGTTCCCGATGTTCTGGACCGCACGGATGCGTGGCGTCGCGAACGTGGGCTGGAGCAGGCCGAGTTGGCGATCATCATCAACGATGCCCAGGTCCACGAGAAGCATTTTCTCTACCAGATTTATGTGAGCCACCGGCCGGTTCACCTGCGCGAACTGGCCCGCAACTGGTCCGGCAGGCCGGCCTATCCGCAACTTTTCGAGGCCGATCTGGTCCTGCTGGAGGATCGCCCGCACCCGCGCAATGTAGCAAAGGAAAGCCAGCAGACGATTCGTCGCATCCTCGCCGGCCCCGATGACCTCTTCCACCGCATCTTCCGGCTGAATCACCGCTACACGATGCCGGATGGCGAAAATGTTTATCTTTATGAACGGGCTGTAGATCGCCCAAACGTTGACGTGGGGTATTACCAATCGTTGCTGCAAGACCTGGCCGGTCTGTGGCGCGATGGCGACGCCTTGCTCGTCAGCCCCATGCCCGACTTGAACGTGCTGGGGCAGCTCGGAGCCGCGGACCTCGCCCCGGTGGCCCTCCCGCAAGATGCGGATTTGTCATATCTGGTGGTTGATGATCTGTACGGCAAGCAGAAGCGACTGATTCTGGTGCAGCGCGACAATGCTGCCGCCGCTACCGAGGCGTGGTTGGACCGCATTGCCTACCGCGCATACGATCGCTGGTACGGCAATCTACACCTGATTGTGTACGCTACCGGCCCGATTCGGTTGGGCCGATCGGCCCCGATTGCCACACAGTTTGGCCCCGACATTCATCTGACCGGCTACAGCCTGAATCCGGATGACGTTCGTCCGGGGGGCACACTGCGGCTAACGCTCACGTGGCGGGCCGACCGCCCCATCCCCCAAAGGCTCAAGGTGTTCGCCCATCTGATCGATGGCACGGGGCAGCTCATCGCCCAACGGGATAGCGAGCCACGGAACGGCACGCTGCCCACCACAGACTGGACACCCGCACAGGAAATCACCGACCGGCTGGCGCTGATCCTCCCCGACGAGTTTTCGGCCGGGCCGATTTCTCTGGTGGTCGGTCTGTACGATCCGGAGACCGGCCGGAGGCTGTCCGTCACCACGCCATCTG
>CAYWAK010000324.1:0-2712 GCA_964455755.1 uncultured Ardenticatenales bacterium
CGAGCCGGGCGAGTACGACTGCCAATGTCAGATGGGCATGTTGCACGGGAAGATGTTTTTAGATGTTACGATACCTTGCTGACCAATATTCGGTCGCAGTTTCCACACGTAACCACAGAGGCGCTTTCTCGCACTTCCCGCACTTTGTTCGCCGATACAGATACCAGGCAACCCTGACATACCCCATCTTTCAGCAAAACCACGGCGCGACCGGTCTTCCATTTCTTGGTGTGTTCATAGATTGCAACTGTCTGATTGGGCAGGGCAGCGACAATTTGCTGGCGACGCGCTTGCAATGCGCTCAGACGGCTCACCAGCGATTCTTCTTCCGCCACCAGCTCAGCCTGGGCCTCTTTCCAGGCAGAATCTACTGCCTGGAGATGCTGACGGGCTTTTTCATAGTCCCTGGCCAGTTCGTCTACGTGTACCATCGCCTCCAGGACATCTTCCTCTTGCGCGCCGCATCGCTGTTTCAGGTGGGTGGTTTCCTGTTGCAACCCCTGCAATTCTTTGGGATTTCGAACCTTGCCACTATAGAGTCGCTGTTCGTTTTGAGCGATCTTGCCTGAAATGTCTTGCAGGGCAATTTCGGACTCTTTCAGGCGCTTACGCCATGTGTGGCTCTCTTCTTTGATGCGTTGGAGATTGTCTCTTGCCTCTCTCAGTTCCTCACTCTCACCCAGTTGGGACCGAACCTCGGCCAATTGCTTTTTCCGGCCTATAATCTCGATGTCTATATCTTGAAGGTGATAAAGGGGTTCGTCTTGACTCATGATCCCTCCTTGCATGGCGAGACAACGATGGTCATCAAACTTCTTTTTGGGAGAAACGACCGGCATATCACGGTCATGACGATTCATCCAGGTAAACTTCAGGATCAATGAACACCTGGTCCAGGGCCGGAAACTTGCGACGCACGGCGCGCTCGAGGTCACTCATGTCAATGTGTACGCTTTCAACACTGCGCTCTCCCGGAAACCGACATTTGAGGGCAGCAATGAGGCCCAGCTCTCCTTGTTGAAGGGTAATCACCGGGGCCTGCTCCGAATCGAGATTTTCTGCAACGGTCGCTTTTATCTTCTCAACCAAATCGGGGTATTCATCGGTGACGTCTGCACCCCGGCTAATGTTCAGCATGGCCGGTTCGATGTGCGTATTCACCGCCGCGAGCAACGGCAGTGCGGCCCTGATTTCTGATTCGAGATCAGAAGCAATACGGTGCGCCTCACGTAGCGTCAGGTGGTGACCAACTTCCACGTGGAGTTGCGCGTGCAGCTTGTGGTCAACTTCCTGCACAGAAATGTGATGGACTAACAGCCCTTGTCGTTGTGCAAGTGCGCGAATGTCATGCACAACGGTTTCTGCAGGGTCAACCGCAGGGTCAACGTGGACCACAACGTCGGCATCGGGGACAAGTTTGCACAGTTCGATCTCGACAGCAGAGGCAATGGCGTGGGCCTCTTCAAATGAGGCCGAGCGAGAGACGGCGATAGAGAGGTCCACAAAGACTCTCGGTCCCACCTGCCGGGTACGCACCGGCCCACAGGTCATCACGCCGGGCACTTCGGCAGCCGCCACCCTGAGATCGCCGGCCAGGCCGGCAGGCGCATGGTCCATGAGCACATCAATGGCCTTCCGAGCCATACCCAAACCGGCCCAGGCGATGAAACCGGCAACCCCCAGTGCAGCCACAGCATCAGCACGGGCGAGAATCTCTCGATGGCCCAGAAAATCGCCCAAGCTGACCAGTACCAGGCCCAAGATTACGACAGCGGAAGTGAGCATATCCATTCGGAAATTGAGGGCGTCGGCTTCTAATGCCTGGCTTTTCATTTCCCTGGCCGTTTGAAACATGATGCGTGAGCGGACGGCATCTACAACAATCGAAACGGCCATCACCGCAAAGGCCCAAAAGGTGCTTTCTACGAGAACAGGCTTGAAGAAGATTCGCTGGATGGACTGGTAGATGATCCAACCGCTGATGATCAGAAGCAAAGCGGTTTCTGTGAGGGCAGAAAGATTCTCTACTTTGCCATGTCCGTACGGATGGTCTTCATCCGCCGGCCGGTCGGAAATGTAAACAGCACTCAGGGTAATCAGCGAGGCCACCAGATCGATTCCAGAGTCGGCTGCTCCGGCCAAGACGCCCAGGCTCCCGGTGAGCAAGCCGACAATCAGTTTTATGGCAGTGAGCAATATCGTGGCCAGGGCAGAGCCAATCGCCACGTTTCGCTTTTCCCGAATCGCACTGCTGATTACTGTTTCTCCCGTCACCGGGTCATTCTCGCAATCATGGGCTGCCAACCATAATTCGTTCACCCTGGGGAAGGTTGTGATTCGCCCTTCCCTGGTTTGCCGCCTAGACTCTTCCGGCCCCATTGTACTACAATCCACCGGAAACGACAAGCGCAAAGAAAGCCATAGCCGCCTGCCGCTTCCTCATAGAGCGACAAACGGCTATGGCTACCAGGAGATACGGGATGGTAGACAAAAGAGCGGGCGACGCGATTCGAACGCGCGACCAACGGCTTGGAAGGCCGAGGCTCTACCCCTGAGCTACGCCCGCGCGAACACCATCCCCAGGTCGGGGCGAGAGGATTTGAACCTCCGACCCCAGCGTCCCAAACGCTGTGCTCTATCCTGGCTGAGCTACGCCCCGAGATGTATTAATTGATAGTATATCGCAATTGCCCGAAAAAGGCAAGTTCGTTT
>CAYWAK010000325.1:0-2706 GCA_964455755.1 uncultured Ardenticatenales bacterium
GTACTGATTCATCCCTCTCTACAATTTCAACCACAAGGGATACACTGCCGGCGCCAGAAGATGAATGGTTACAATCAGATCTCTCCGGCAGCCTGCTAGGCGCGGCCGGTCGTTTCCGACACGGCGATGCCGATAGATGCCAGTTCGCTGGCCAGGTCGTTCCACGCGCCCTGGACCAGATGCTCCGCTTCGTCGCGGTCCTTGCCCCGCGCGGAAAGCGTCACGTAGATGCGGATGCCCGATCCGAATTCCCGTGCGCGCGACTTGACGTACACCCGTTCGTGCCGCTGCGCCACGCGCTCGATGAAGGGGGCCAGCAGCGCTTCTTCCCGGCATTCGGTGACCATGATTCGCTGGTGGTATGCGCCATTCTTAAATAGTTCCTTCCAGAGCGGCGCGAGGCTTTTCTGAAAAATCGCTTTCATCTCCACCGGCACACCCGGCAGGGAGACGATGACTGTGTGCGGCAGTCGAATCAGGGCGGCCGGCGCTGTGCCGACCGGGTTGGCGACCGCTTCGCTGCCGGCCGGCAGGCACGCCATTTTGCGACGGGCGGGCGTCAGGCCGGTATCGCCCACGTGTGCCGCGCGATGGAGCGCTTCGTAGCGCGTGCGCAACATCGCCAGGGCTTGTGGGTTCTCCTCCGTCTCGCGCCCCAAAGCGAAGGCAACCCCCTGCAGGGTATGATCGTCGGCGGTGGGGCCCAGGCCGCCTGTGGTGATGATCAGGGCGGCGCGCCGCTCGATGGCCCCCCGTATTTCACGGGCGATGGCTTCGTTGTCGTCCTCGATCATTACGGCGCGGGATACGCGCCCCCCCAAGCCGGTCAGTTGTTGACATAACCAGTGGGTGTTTGTATCTTGGACATCGCCTTCCAGCAGTTCATTGCCCACGGCAATCAGTTCAATCGAGTGAAACATAGGCTTTTCGTTTTCTCCGGGTATCTTCTCAGGTTTCAAACGAGGTGGCAAATTGCCATTCGTTGAGTTGGCGGAGCATTTCCGCGGGCGAACGCAGGCCCAAATCGGTCACGATCCGGTCGAACCAGTACAAGGGGGTGATGTCGAAGTACCGGTTGACGACCGTTACGCCGGGAATCTCTTCGGGAAGGATTTCTTCCGGGGCCTGGTTGACAATGCGAAAGCCGGCGGCCCACTTCTCCGGCAGGAATTTTTCCTGACCGCATAGCGCGTAGCAGGGGACGTTGTGGATATTGGCGAGCGTGGCCAGCGTACGGGTGCCCACCTTGTTGACGATACCGGAGGGCAGACAGGCGTCGGCGCCAACCATCACAACGGAATTGGGGACCATCTCCCCGATGGCGGCATCCAGAATTAGCGTGGTGGGGATGCCACTCTCGGCCAGGGCACGGGCCAGGGTCAGGCCCTCGTTTTGCGGGCGCGATTCTGCGCAGGTCACCTGGAATCTGCGGCCGGCGACCCATGCCGCCTGCAAAGCGTGGAGCACTGTCGAGCTGGATGAGATGGTGAGCACCCGCCCGCCGTCTGGCACGACCTCGATGGCGAATTCGGCAATGCGTTCGACGCTGGCGAGCATCTGGGCTTGGAACTCGTCGAGCGCGGCGATCACCGCTTGGCGGAGGTCGGGTGGCGGCGTCTCGTTGCAGAGTGCCCGGCAGCGCCAGGTGAGTGCGTGGATGGGAGCCATGCTGGGCTGTGCCGCCACCAAATGGTGGCACAAGGTTTTCAGTTGGGCCGGCAAATCCGTGCGCTCTGGGGTCTCCGTGGTGACCAGCAGGCGAAAGGCTTCTACGGCCATGTTGCTCAACGATCGGGCGCCCGACTCGTGGTCGCGATGGAGGTTTGCTACGATGACTTGAACAGGTGCTGGCAGCAAGGCGGTCAGTCTTTCAAGGGCACGCACAAGACATGGATAAAGGCAAAGTTGTCCCGTGGCGGGATCAAGTCTTCTACCTCGGCAATGCGGAACTTGTGCTTACCCAGCGATACGATGTCACCGACGATCGGGTATTTGTCGGCATTCACGATAGCGCCAGGATGAGAGCTGCCTTTCACCACGTAGCTTAATTTGTAGATCATCTTGTTCAGTCCTTCAGCGCCAGATCGGAATGGCGAATCTTGAATGCCAGATCGGCGGCGATGTTGCGCATGATCGGAAAGCCGATGCTCGTATCTGTCTTGCAGAGACGCATCAGTGTGGCCCCGTCAATGGACAGGAGGCGTGTCCCATCTTCTGCACAACGCGCGGTAGCCGTGCGTGCGCCCCCATCCACCATGGCCACTTCTCCGAAAACTTGCCCGCGCCCCAGACTGACGATGGTGCGCATTTGCAGGGTCTGGTCCTCGTCAGGGACAGGGACCGCCGTATCCACAACAATTTCAACGAGGCCTTGCCACACGATGTACAAGAAATCGCACGGCTCCCCTTCGGGAAAGATGATGTCCCTGGCTTTCCATTCTGTAACCTGAATGAGGCCGGCCACCTTCGCCTGCTGCCTGTCTTGTAATCCACTAAACAATTCGGTTTGAGAGAGAAAATCCATTAGTTTTGTTTTCATCTCACCCCCTGTTTCTGTCGGATGGTCTCACCGACCCTTGTTCGAGTTTTATGCGCGTATCCGGGTATTATGGGAGAGTGCGTCGCACTGACTGGCACATCGTATTTTCTTGATGGACTCTAAGTATACTCCAGCACCTGAAATATGTCAACCAGACCGGGCGGGTG
>CAYWAK010000326.1:0-2697 GCA_964455755.1 uncultured Ardenticatenales bacterium
TGCGCCCCTACCTCTTTCAAACCCATATTGCCGCACCAATGATGGCCTTTGTGAGATGATGATCTCCATGACTTCCTCCGCGTTCTCCGCGTCTCTGCGGTGTATCTGAGAGGGGTAAACAAGTACCACCTACTAAATTGAAACAGTGTCGGCGCCGGGATTGTTTTGCCGTTTCGCAGAACTTATAGTATAATACCTCCTCAATGGCGACGTGGGTCGCCTCTTGCTTCTCCCTGCACCAATCCGGATCAATGGAGATTGTTTGTTCATGGAACGACCAAAGCATACCTTCTGGGAACTGAGAAAACTGCGCTGGATTCTGCCGGCCCTCTTCTTACTGGTTACGGTAGGCTATGAGGCTCTGGAAATCTTCATCATCGAGGGGCAACCTGTATCTACCGTCGAAGCAAAAAACATCGTAGAGGCGCTATTCTTTGTTTTTCTCTGCATCGTTCTCTGGGTTGTCCTGTCCCGGCTGCACACTTCTTCGCAACAAAGGAGCCGGGCCGAAGCTCAGTTGCGTCTCCGCAACCGTGAACTTTCTGTTCTCGGTGACGTTGGCATGGTCATGGCGAAGGAGCAGGACGAAGAATCTGTGCTGGCGAGCGCGTTACAAACTGTTGTGAAGGCACTATCCGCGCAGGGAGGAAGATACTTCCACTGGAGCGAGCGAGGCCACCAACTAATTCTCGTCTCTCAGATGGGTTGTTGCCTGCGCGATGCGTATCTGCCAAAAACCGCCGATCTTTCTTTGGAAGAAGAGGCTTTCCGTTCAAAAGAGCCTGTATTTCTGAATGCGCTCCCCGGCAATCAGGACCACGAACCCCGGCCCTGTTCTTGGGTAGCTGTGCCCCTTGTTTCCAATGGTCGTCCTATTGGTGTGTTGACCCTTTGCCTGCAGGAGGAAATCGCTGCCGAAGAGAAGCCAATGTTCCGCGCCCTGGGCCATCAAATTGGCACACGCCTGGAAGCGGCACTCTTGATGCGCTCCGCGAGTCGCCGGACGGAGCGTATTGCCGCCCTGGGTGACGTGATGCGCGGGCTGGTGGCGATCACCGATCCCGACCAGCTCATTCAACATCTTTGGGCAGACTTGCAACAGGTGGTTGACTTCGATCAAGGCCTGTTCTATCGCTATCATACCGCGCCGGAACGCCTCGAGCCATTGGCCTGGAAAGGTTTCACCGATGAAGAGGCCATTGAGATCGCCGGGAGGTCAATGGAACGTCACCCTGGATGGGCCGCGCGCCACAAACAGGCCATGCTGTCCGGCGATACGGAGACCGACGAACGGGTACGCTATTTCCGTGCCCTGAAGCGTTCCGCTTCGTGCCTTCAAGTGCCGATACTTGACGGCCAACGCTGCCTGGGAGTGATCGGCCTGGGAAGCAACCAGAAGTATGCTTTCTCCGATGAAGATCTGGCCGTGGTTACGGCCTTTGCCGATAGCGCTGCCGTGGCCATACGCAACGCGGAACTGTTCCAACAAAATCGGGTGATCAAAGAGCAGTGGGAGGCCGTCTTTGACGCCATTGACGATGGCATCTCCATCCATGATCGGAACTTTCGCATCGTGCAGGCTAACCAGGCCGTGGCCGATCTGCTCGGCGTTCCACGGGAAGAGCTGATTGGACAGACTTGCTACCAACTGTTTCACCATTGTGACGCACCCGTTCCTGGTTGCCCCTTGGTGACCACCCTGGATTCGTCAAACCCGGCTGCACTGGAGATTGAAGAGGCTGTCCTGGGAGGCGTGTTCAGCCTAAAGACCTATCCGGTGATGGACGGTGAACAACGGCCGGTAGCCGGGGTGCACATTATCCGTGACCTGACCGATGAGAAGCGCATTCAAGCGCAGATGATGCAGATGGAAAAACTTTCGGCAATCGGCGAGCTGGTCTCCGGCGTGGCCCACGAACTAAACAATCCCCTCACGGCAATTTTGGGATACTCGCAATTGTTGCAATCACGAGACGTCGACGAGGGTACAAAAACGGATCTGAAACGCATTGAGCAGCAAGCCCAACGCTCCGCACGGATCATTCAAAACCTGCTCACCTTTGCTCGCCAGCACGAACCGAGGCAGGAACCGGTGGAGATAAACGATATACTTTTGCGCACAATCGCCTTGAAATCGTACGAACTGCGCACGGAAAACATCGAGTTTGTTACGGATCTCTCTTCCGGCCTCCCCACGCTCCTGGCCGACCCTTACCAACTTCAGCAAGTCTTCTTGAACCTGATCAACAATGCGCACCAGGCCATGGTCGAGGCCCATCAGGGCGAGAAGATCGTGGTGCGGACGGAAGCCTTGGAGACGGCGAAAGGGCGGCGGGTGCGCATCTCCTTTTATGATGATGGGCCGCCCATCCCTTCTTCTGTAGCCGGACGCATCTTCGATCCCTTCTTTACAACGAAAGAGGTGGGCAAAGGGACCGGCCTCGGCCTGTCTATTTCCTACGGAATCATCCAGGAGCACAAAGGCGACATCTGGGTGGAATCGCCTCCCGGCGAAGGCCCTACCTTTTATATCGAGATGCCCGTTTTGGAAACATGGAAGGATCGGACCACGAAAGCCCCGGCGGCGAGTCAAGACGAACCTGATCCCGCGCCGGAGACGACTTCCGGCCGGCGTATCTTGGTCGTGGAGGATGAAGACAGCTTGCGCGCACTGCTGGTCGAGTCTTTCTCCTACAA
>CAYWAK010000327.1:0-2682 GCA_964455755.1 uncultured Ardenticatenales bacterium
GGATGGCGGCCCAATCGGGGCCTCCGCCCAGCGCGCCGACCAGGCTGTCCACAACCGCTTTGGTCAGATAGACGGTGGCGACGGGCAAGACACCTTGCAGGAGCAGCAACACTGCCCAGGCAATCGTCCAGCGGCGGGCACTCTCCCAGACCAGCCCCAACGCTTTGGGGACGTATGGCAATTGGGTCAGGGCCTGGTCCAGCTTGGGGATCCTACGACGGAGTGGAGTCAATGTGTGTTTTGCGTCGGAATTGTCCGGCTTCCCGGCGGTGAGCCTCGTTTACAGCCTCCCACAGACCGGCGACTTCTCCGCCAAGACTCTGCGCCTCTTGGTCTACGCGTGCTCGCAAACGTGGACACGACGGCGAACCGCTCGTGGCCCGGCCCGCCGGTGAGAATGTGCGGCCCGCAGCGCAGCCAGGCATGGGCTTGCCATTCACCGGTCTCGCCCTTGGCCATGCCCAGGTAGAGGGTGTTGGGGATTCCACGGCGCTGGAGCATGCGGCCGGCGGCGATGGCCTGGGCCAGGCAGGCACTCTCCCAGGGCGTGCGGCGCGCGACACCGCGCACAGCCCAGCCAACGCGCAGGACGGCTTCCTCCGGACAGGAACCGAGATCCGGACCGGTCTCGGCCATCTGGCGGCCTAGCAAGGGCGCGATCCACTTGAACGGCACGGTGAGCAGGGCCAGCCGGGCCAGACCCAGCCACAGCAACGTTTCCAGCAGCAGGCCCCGGTCGGCCCAACCCAGGCTACGGAGTTTCTGCAGTGCCGCCGTCGACAACGTGCACCATCCCCTCTTCCAACAGTTCGGCCAGAAACGCGTGCACGTCGGCCTCGCATTCCGCCGGCGCGACCGCGAAGCGGCTTTGCATTTGCGTGCAAAGCTCGGCCACCGTGGTTGGTTTCGCCAAAATCTCCCAGATATGGCTGCCAATGTCGTCGAGCGCGTAGTAATGGCCTCGCTCCAGGCTGATCATGACCAGCTCGTTTTCCACGGTGGACGCCAGGAAATCATCGGACCGCACAAAGGTCGTATCTCGTGTAATCGTCGTCATCTTCACCTCATTCTGATACACCGCCTCGCCGGCGGCATTTGTCTCGCGTGTCCCCCAGGCTCAAATGAGCCGCCAAGGTACGAAGAAGACAGGTTGGTCGTTGTAACGCTTGGGTGCCTGGTATCTTTGTGGCAAGGGAAGAACGCCGGCACCTGGCAGGATGTACCCCCTCACTCCGATAGCCAATTCCACAAGGCACGATTGCGATCGGCGGCGAGAACGGTTTTTTGGTCGCCGCGCATCAAACGCCATGCTGAGCGACTGCGCTTCATCAGCACGTCCTTCAGCCGGACGGGATAATACAGGTAGGTCCGCACAGAGTCAGGCGGAGTGCCATACATGTGGGCCATCATCTGGGGGGAAGGAAAAACCATTTTCACAAGTTGGATTGCCTTCTCCAGCGAACCGCTGTCTACCCTCAGTTGGGCCAGACCGGGAGATATCGCCTCGGATATGACCGAATCGGTAAAGGCCTGTTCTCTGGCAATTGCGAGAATCGCTTCGTCGAAATCCGCCGGCCGCAGGTCATGCAGAATCGCCTCCGGCACGGCCGCACCTACCAATTCTTTCGCCAGCCGGAGGGCGAGATAGGTGCCTCTGCGCCATCCCCACTGCTCCGCACGTTGGCGCACCGCTCCCCATTCAATCGCGTCCCCAAAGCGACGAACCACCGCCGCAACATCACAAAAGGGTCTCAGCCCCATGACAAAAAAGTGTTGGTACGTGGTGTGCATGACCACGTGCAGAAGCAGGTCTTCGGGCGACAGGCCCAACACAGCGACGCCGGCGATCGTGGCCGGCACGGCCCGCTCCCACAAATCCTTTGTGTCAATGCTGTAGTGCAGATCGGACGGCGTTATGTTCCAGTGGACTTCGAATACTGCGGTACCCGGATTCACGTAGCGCGGCAAATGCAATCCGACGGACAGTTCGGACAGTCTGTACGACCGTTGCGGCGTGTACCCCAGGGCCACCAGGGCGTCGCCAACCTTTGCCAGATCGCGCCGGCGCACGAGAATGTCCAGATCGTTCATTTCCCGCAAGGCGATATTGCCGTAGACTTCCGCGGCCAGGTACGCACCCTTCAGAAGGATGATCGGAACGTCGTCATCGTGCACCATGCGCGCCAACTTGTTGATCTCGGCGTATAGCCTCAAGGTCTGGAGCGAAATATGCTCGTATTGTTTGTGCAACCGCTCCATGACGTCTGGCGCGACGGCATGATCCAACCCCCGCTCCGTCAGTCGGGCGTAGAGGAGTGGCCCAACGCGTTTTTTTATGGCCAGCACGCGCAATGTCCGCCAATCGGCGGCCGACAACTGCCGGAGATCGGCCGCGCTCACCCGGCCGGCCTCCTCGTGCAGACAGTTCAAGAGCAAAGCCCGGATTTCGTTGCGTTCCATACCTCTCACCTCAGCGGCCGTCCGCGATTGCCAACGACCGTGTTATCCGTGTTCTTTTCCATCGTATCAGTACTTGAGAAAACTGCTCTGTAGGGCAGGCTTTCTAGCCTGCCAGCGGTCGCCAACAGCCTGGAAAGGCTGTTCTACGACGAGACAAATTCTCAGGTTCGGTTTATGGCGTGGCTTCGCCATACGCGCACCCCTTTCGCATTGCGGAAAAGG
>CAYWAK010000328.1:0-2660 GCA_964455755.1 uncultured Ardenticatenales bacterium
GATCATCATCCACGAAACCTACGAACTCGACGCGGTCGTCAACGCCCAGGCGGGCGGCCAATCGGCGCAGTTCCGGTTCCACCGGCCCTGTGCCGGCGATGCAACAGCGTGTGTTGGACCGCGTGTGGGCCATGGCATGCACCAGGCCGTCTAGTCGCTTGATGCGATCCAGCCGAGAAATGGCGAAAACGTAATCACTGTACCCATCATTTCGATAGCGACCATCATGCTTCGGTGGGTGGTACAGCGACTCGGCCAGGAGACCGTTGTAGCGTGCCAGCCGCGAGGCCACGTTCTGAGCAATAGCAAAAACGCGCCGCGACTCACCCAGTGACTCGTTGTCGATGCGTCGAATGCACGCTCGAAGATGGCGGTCCTTGGGGGAGTTCATGAAGTCACTGTATTCGGTACCCATAAGCTCGTATGCAGCCCGGTGCTGGTGAACCAACCATGTCACTTTGTTCGGGTGGCGCACCACATAGGAAGGAAACTTCGTGGCGATGACTAGATCGATGGGCTGGTGGGCGGCCTCAGTGAGATCGATGAGGCGCCACATCAGGCAACTCTGTAGCAACTGAGCGCGTGGGTACTCCCTGATGGGCAGGCGAACCACGTCCACATTGAAGTTGCGGGCACTCAACTCTCGGGTCAGAGATTCGACGAGGGTCTCGGCGCCACCCCGGACGAAAGGCACCTGAGCTGTGCATATAGCGATACGTTTACGCCGAGACATCGTTGGGCAGATCCTCTGGAGGCCGGCGGGCAATAGCCGCGTAGTCCTGATAGCCGAAGAGAAGCGCGTTCAGTCGTTCGACGTTGCGGTTCAGGATGACCACCAGGTTCTCGTCCAGGCCAACGGCTGGAATAAGAGATAGGCGCTGATCTTCGGGCACCGGTGACAGATACTTGATCTCAACCTGCCAGAAGCCGGCATCCTCCAACATGAAACGCAGGGTCGCGGGGTGCAGCGGCTGCACGTGGGACGGGTCCAGCAAGTAGGCATGCACGAAGGCGTATACACAAGTGGGGTTGATGGTTTCAGCGACCAGGATTCCGTTCGGTGCCAGTTTTTGTCGGCATAGCTGCAGCAGACGGACGAGGTCGGCCGGCGTCAGGTGCTCTACCACTTGAGCCATGAACACGCCGTCAAGGGACTCGTCCCGTAAGGCAACTAGGTGGCTCAGCCCATCGGCGTGCTCGACAGGCAGCCCCTCGGCCTGGCAGTGAGCAACCATCTCTGGGTCGATTTCAACGCCACGGGCATCAATGCCATGTTCCCGCAGGAGCGTGATGAATTCGCCACGACCACAACCGATGTCCAACACGTGCCGGCATCCCTGAAAGTACTGCAGGTACGGTTCTTGGCGCGCCGCGATGTCCTCGGGGCTACCTCGGTGGCGAAGTTCGAAATGGTAGTAGTCGAAAAATGGGTGGTCGGCCGGCAATCGTTCTATCTCCTCGACTGTTGGCTCCTTCTGAGTTAGTGTCTTTTGCTCAGAGGCCGTACCGCGCTGCTCAAGACGCCATAGTCGCTGGGCCAGAATCTCGCCTTGGCGCTTGTTGGCTTGCTGAAGTTCGCGAAACTCACGCTGGATTCGGGCATCGCCGGCCCGCATCTCGACCGCCAGTTCGGTCAGGGCCTGGGCGGTCGCTGTGTTGAACTCGTTCTGCTGGGCGACGATGGGGTTGATGTACCAGCGGAGCAGCCGGCGCGTCACCTTCTGCAAAAGGGCCACGAGTTTCGGGATGATGCCCGGCGGCCATTCGGGCCAGGCAATGGGAAGATGTGGGTTGACCCGGGCTGAACTCTGAACGGCGTCGAGACTGACCGGGCCCAGCGCGTCGGCTGCGCCGAGAGCGCCTTCTCCACGCAGTTCGTGGCGCTGCCGGCGGACTTCGTCCTTTAACTCGCGAAGTGCGTCGGCGACATCGACCTGGTTCCTATCCCCAGAATTGTTTTGCATCAGCGATCTTGCCAGAAGATACGATTTGTCAGTCGGGATACGTGATACGTGATACGGGATGCGTAATCGGCAAGTCACGCATCACGCATCACGCCTCCCGGCGCCAGCCGGCCACAACTCGACCGCTTCGTCGCGCCATTGTTCGTCTGCAGAAACGCCGTTGATGATCCAGCGGTGACGCGGTCGATAGACACCGCTGTCACTGCGCGCCGAGCGAACGCTGAAGGCGCACGCCTCGCGCCAGTAGTCGTAGGGGTGGCCGTTGGGCGCGTGAACGGCCACGTCCAACGTGTACGTGCCAGGCAGGAGCGCCAGCCGGTCGATGACGACCTGAACACGACCGTGGCCAGGTTCAAGTTGCAGCACATGATCGTCGATGTCCGTGTTGGTGCCGTAGCAGTGCGTGCCATCGTCGCGGAACAGGCCAATGCCAAACACAGCCTCGCCGATAGAACGCCGCGCGTGATACTCGATGTCGATGATCACGCCATCTTCGGGATCGAACAGATGGCGTGGCCGCCCATCTCCGGCCCGATCCTGGTCGGGTCTCCTGGCAGGATCGGGGCGTCGCAGTCGGACGCTGACGATTTCGGCCTCGCCGGTGCCCCAGCGCTTCTTCTCGTCCGCGCCGGCGTCTCGGTCATCCGCTGCGGCGGCCATGCCGGCCTCCTCCTGCTCGCCGACGCGCACCAGGTA
>CAYWAK010000329.1:0-2657 GCA_964455755.1 uncultured Ardenticatenales bacterium
GTCTTCTCAATATTCCGGGGGGATGTCGGGATTTGTCATTCTGAGCAGAGCGAAGACTCTCGTTTTCGGGGAACGAGACCCTTCGCTATCGCTCAAGGTGACACAGATATGCCCCGTTGTTACAGCGGAAAATTACGCAGCGCCGAAATAAGCGTGTTCTTCAGCAACATGGTAATCGTCATGGGGCCAACGCCGAATGGCACCGGCGTGATCGCCGAGGCAACTTCCTTGACTTCTTCAAAAGCGACGTCTCCCACGAGCCGGTAGCCGCGCGCGCGGGTTGGGTCGTCAACGCGATTGACGCCGACATCAATGACCACGGCGCCCGGTTTTACCATGCCGGCGGTGATCATCTCCGGCCGGCCGATGGCGGCCACCAGAATGTCGGCTTGCTTCGTGAACGCGGAGAGCGGACGCGAACGGGAATGGCAGATCGTCACCGTAGCATTGCGATGCATCAGGAGAAGAGCCACGGGCAGCCCGACGATGTTGCTGCGCCCGACGACGACCGCACGGGCTCCCTCAATCTGCACACCGGTGCGGTCGAGCAATTCCAGAATGCCATGGGGTGTGCAGGGGATGAACAAGGGTTCACGCCCCTTCATGGCCAGCCGACCGATGTTGACCGGGTGAAACCCATCTACATCTTTGGCCAGGTCAATGGTGCTCAGAATGGCTTCCTCATCCAGGTGGTCCGGCAACGGAAGTTGAACCAACAGGCCATGGATTTCGGGGTCGTCATTGAGATCGCGTACCAGCGCTTCTACCTCGCTTTGAGTCGAATCGAACGGCAGCACCTTACGGATGGAGCGCATGCCGACTTCCTCGCAGGCCCGTCCCTTCATGCGCACGTACGTCTGCGACGCGGGGTCTTCTCCCACCAACACGGCGGCCAGTCCCGGCACGTGACCGTATTTTTCCTGCATGGCCTTCACTTGTTCCGCAACTTCCCTACGCACATCTGCTGCAATAGCTTTTCCATCTATCAATTTTGCGTTCAATAGTTTTCTCCTCTTTGTCTTACGTTATTGTCACGCTGCGTTATTTTCCGGACGTTGTTTCGTGCGCACCGGCCATCTGTCGGGCAATCGCGTTGTGGCGCGCGATGAGCGACGGCATGTCCAGGCCAGGAATCTGCCCATCTTCGACAACGACGCGCCCATTGATCACCGACCAGGCGACCGGGGCCGGCGCACAAAGCAGCAACGCGCCGACGGGGTCGTGGACTGCGCCGCCGGCGTAGCCCAGCCGGTTGAGATCCAGGGCAATGAAATCCGCGGCCTGGCCTGGCGCAAGTGAGCCGATGTCATCACGTCCCAACACGGCCGCTCCGCCGAGCGTGGCCAGGTCCAGCGTCTCGGCCACCGTGATGGCATCCGCGCCGCCGAGTACACGTTGCAAGAGCAACGCTTGTCTCGCCTCCGCCAGCAGATTCGACGAGTCGTTGCTGGCGCTGCCATCCACCGCCAGCCCCACATGCACCCCGTGCGCGCGCATCGCCCGCACCGGTGCAATTCCTGAACCGAGCCGCATGTTCGAGGTGGGGCAGTGGGCCACACCCGTTCCTGCTTCGGCGAGGCGGCGAATCTCGGCATCGTTCGCGTGCACGACGTGAGCGTACCAGACATCGGGGCCGACCCATCCCAGGTCTTCCATGTAATCAATGGGCCGGCGCCCAAATTTCTCGAGGCAGAATCGCTCTTCGTCCAACGTCTCGGCCACATGGGTATGCAAAGTCACTCCTGCATGACGGCGAGCCAGCTCAGCCGAACGACGCATCAGGGTGGGCGTAACGGAAAAGGGGGAGCAGGGCGCCAGGCCGACGCGTAACATGGCGTAGCGATCCGGGTCGTGGTAGCGGTGAATGACACGCTCGCAATCGGACAGGATCGTGTCTTCGTCCTGGACGACCCGGTCCGGGGGCAAGCCGCCACGCGATTGGCCCAACGACATGCTGCCCCGCGTGGGGTGGAAGCGGATGCCCAGCTCGGTCGCTGCCCGAATCTCGGCGTCGAGTGTCGAGTCATTTGGAAGGAGATACAAGTGATCGGTCGTCGTGGTACAGCCGGAAAGGAGCAACTCGGCCAGGCCAATCAGCGCACTGACGTAAACGGCCTCATCCGTCAGCTCGCCCCAAATGGGGTAAAGGGCCTGCAACCACGCGAAGAGTGTGGCATTCTGCGTCGCGGGCAGAGCGCGGGTAAGGGTCTGATATAGATGATGGTGTGTGTTGACCAGGCCGGGAAGGACCACCATATCCCGTCCGTGCAGGATGCGGTCTGCCGATTTCGGCAACTCGGCGGTCGGCCCGACCTGCTCGATGACGCCATCGCGCGCGAAGAGGCCGCTGTCCGGAATCCGCCGCCGGTTCTCGTCTTGCGTAACTAGAATTTTGGCATCACGAAGTAGCAGGGTGGACATAACGTTCCAGAAACTGTGATATCAATCGCAACGGGACTGATTCTAGCATGGATTGCAGCATGTGTCAATACGCCGAGCCGGGCGTCGCTGGCCTGTAAAGCGGTAGGTCGTGGGCATCGAGCCGCCGCCCCAGGCCCAGGAGTAGCGCTCCTCCCCCCAGGCCTCGTAGCGCTTCTCCGATTGCTTCCCGCCGTCCATGAAGGTGGCCATCGCCGTGCTGTGCAGGTGGTCGTCCA
>CAYWAK010000330.1:0-2632 GCA_964455755.1 uncultured Ardenticatenales bacterium
CCGTTAAATCCGCGCGAAGCGCGGTCGCGCGTGGCGGAAATCGGGTTTCGCATAGACGTACAAGATGAAAACACACGATGAATTGTATTCACAACTGTGCACCTGGGACAATTACCGCGGACACGCCCGCGCCGGAAAACTGCGCGCCGCCGACGCCGAATTGATCAAAGTTCGGTTATACTTACGGCTGTGCGAACGCTGGAAGTGGCTCACCCACGGCCAGTACCGCCATGCCTCCGCTATGGTAGCCGAGATCGGCCGGCTGCTGGGTGGGTGGCTCAAAACTGTCACGCCCGGGCCGACTGGCCCGCCGTGAAGGGCCCGACCGATGGCCGCGCGTGTGCTGCGGGGCGGGTCGTTCAACAACAATCGTAAGAACGTCCGCTGTGCGGCCCGCAACAGGAACAACCCGAACAACAGGAACGACAACAACGGGTTTCGTGCCTGCGCGTCCCACACCTTTTCAGTTCGCCGGAAATGCGGCGCGGCTCCGGCTGCGCCGCCGAGGCTCAAAAGATGGCGCGGTCGGCGCCCTGGCCGCGGATCGGCCCGCTCAGAAGGTGCAACGCACTCTGGAAGTGCGTTGCACCTGACTGGCCAATCCCGGGCAAATATCGAACTTGTCCCGCCCCCCGGGCCCCACGCCCCGGGGCGGGACGCCCCCACCGGGCCATAGCGTGACCCTGGAGCTTAAGGAGAGAACATGAATCAAATCCTGAAACCCCGACAAACCGTCCGCACCGAAACCTCCGGCACGAACTGCACAGTCGAGCAATTTCTCGGCGGCGGCGGCCAGGGGGAGGTCTATCGCGCCAGTCTGAGCGGTAAGCCGGTGGCGCTGAAATGGTATTTCCCGGCAGCGGCCACCCCCGAGCAGCGCGCTGCTCTGGAAACGCTGGTCAAGAAAGGCCCGCCCAACGACCGCTTCCTCTGGCCGGTGGCGCTGGCCTCGGCGGCGGACGTGCCGGGGTTCGGCTACGTCATGCCGCTGCGCAAACCGCGCTACAAGAGCATCATGGACCTGATGAAACGGCGCACCGAACCGACCTTCTGCGCCCTGGCGACGGCCGGCCTCGACCTGGCCCACAGCTTCCTGCAACTGCACACCCGGGGCCTGTGCTACCGCGACATTTCCTTTGGCAACGTCTTCTTTGACCCTGACACTGGCGACGTGCTGATCTGCGACAACGACAACGTGGCCGTGGATGGCGAGGCCGTGGGCGGCGTGCTGGGCACCCCGCGCTTCATGGCCCCGGAAATCGTGTGCGGGGAGGCCCTGCCAGGCACGCAAACGGATTTGTTTTCGCTGGCCGTGCTGTTGTTCTACATGTTCATGCTGCACCACCCGCTGGAAGGCAAAAAGGAAGCGGCCATCAAATGCCTGGACCTGCCCGCCATGACCCGACTGTACGGCACCCATCCGGTCTTTATCTTTGACCCGCAGGACGCTTCCAACCGGCCGGTGCCGGGCTACCACGACAACGCCCTCGTCTTCTGGCCGCTCTACCCCCAATTTCTGCGCGACCACTTCACAAAGGCCTTCACCGGCGGCATTCGTGACCCGGAGCATGGCCGGGTCCGCGAGAGCGAATGGCGCGCGGCCATGGTACGCCTGCGCGACTCGATCGTGTATTGTGCCCATTGCGGCGCGGAAAACTTCTACGACGCCGCTGCCCTGAAAGCCTCCGGCGGCGCCCCCGGCGCCTGCTGGTCGTGCCAGCAAGAAATCCAGTTGCCGGCGCGCATGCGCATCGGCAGGCACGTCGTCATGCTCAACCACGACACCCGGCTTTTCCCCCACCACGTGGACGCCCGCAAGCTGTACGACTTCTCGCAGTCGGTCGCCGCCGTGACCCAACACCCGAAGGATCCGCGCATCTGGGGCCTGAAGAACCTTTCCGGCGAAAAATGGGTCATCACCGCCGCCGACGGCACGATCAAGGACGTCCCGCCGGGCCGCAGCCTCACCCTGGCGGCCGGCACAAAGATCAACTTCGGCCAGGCAGAGGGCGAAATCCGGCTATGAACAACCACGCCCGCCAGACCCTGGCGAAATTGATCCAACAGTACGGGCCAGACCTGGCCCAGGATACACTGCGGCTGGGAGGCTTGCTGCGCGACCTCTGCGGCCAGTACAAACGCGAAATCAACGTGCTGGTCCTGGCGCAAAGGGAGCGGGTGGCGGCCGACCTGCTGGAGTCGTCGGATAACGTGCCGCCCGAGTTACTGCTGGCCCGGCTCACCAGGCGGCTGCACGATAACCTGGCCTTGACAGAGGAAGCCGCCCGCTGGGCGGTAGAATCCTGGGCGCTGGCCCTCGGCCGCCTGACCGCCCCCCTCCCCCCCGCAATCCGCGATCCACAACCCGAAATCCGAAATCAGCAATCCACAATCCTCCTCGCTCCCGGCGTCACGCTCGAACTGGTGCGCGTCCCCGCCGACGCGTTCCTGATGGGTAGCAGCGACGAGGACAAAGAAGCGTGGGATGACGAGAAGCCACAGCACAGCGTACACCTGGAAGAAGCGTGGGATGACGAGAAGCCACAGCACAGCGTACACCTGGAAGAATACTGGATTGGCAAGTACCCGGTGACCAATGAGCAGTATCGGGCCTTTGTGCGGGCGACCAGGC
>CAYWAK010000331.1:0-2630 GCA_964455755.1 uncultured Ardenticatenales bacterium
GGGTTGATTGCCTGCGGCCATCCGGTCGGCGCGACGGGCCTCATGCAAGCCGTCTTCGCTCTGTGGCAATTGCAAGGCACAATCGGCCAACATTTCGGTGACGAGGCGCTGCAAGTAGCCGACGCCAGACGCGGCGCCATTCACAGCCATGCCGGCACCGGTACCTACGTCACCGTCAGCATCCTGGAAAGCGACGGCAAAACGATGAACGCGGAAGGGTGAAAAGAGCAGTAACAAACCGGAAAGGATTTCGAACTATGTCGGACCAGGAGTTTCCCAAACGTATCCCGGAGACGGAGGACGGGCGGACGATTTTCAATGTGCCCTTCCCTGCCGATCCCGAAGACCTGCAAAGTGTCAAGAAACTGGCTCCAATCGTTCTCAAACAGCCTTACCAGATTGAATACATCTACGCGCTGGGGCAGGACAGCCCCTTCTTCGCCGGACTGGCCAACAAACGTTTGCTCGGCACGCGCGACCCGCAGAGCGGTTACACCTACGGCACTCCGCGCGGTCACGACATGGCCACCGGTCACGAAACGGACTGGGTTGACCTCACGGAACGCAAGGCGACCATCCACGCCTTCACCGTCTGCCACTTCGGTTCTGAGGAGTTCTTGCCGGAGACGCCATTCGTGCTCGCCCTGATCGCCTTTGAAGGGGCCGATACGCTCTTCCTCACCCGGCTGGTGGGCGTGGATCCGAACGCGGCTACCCTGGACTGGATCGGCATGGAGGTGACGCCCCGCTTCCGACGGCTCTCCAAGTTCAAGCCAACCGACGTGTACTTTGTGCCGGCATCGTCGTAGGAACGAATTGGGCCGGGCGGTCTCTCGATTTTGGATTGTTGGGTAGCGTAAAACGTACTGCGTGTTGCGTGAATATATGCCGTCTGCCATCTGACGTCTGATTACCGGCGATTGACATCTGTCCTTGGAGGAAGCTGTTTTGCAGATCAAGAGATATACACGATTCGACACGCTCTTGCTCCTCTTTCTTATACTCGCAGGAGCGACTCTATGGGTGCCTGCTGCCCATGCAGATGGCTGCGATGATGCCGCCAACGTAACCTTCAACTGCGACTTCAACACTTTCAACGCGGTGCCCGGCCGGCCTTGGGTGGTGCCCACCGGCTGGTGGCCCTTTGTGGAGGCGGGCAGCCCGGTGATTGACCAGAGTCAGGACAGCGCCTCCCCGCCGGCGCAACGCATTTGGTCGGACGGAGTCGGTTTCACCGCCGGCCTCTACCAAACCGTGCCGGGAGTCCTCCCCGGTGCGACGTACGAAGCAGTGCTCTACTGGGCACCCTACAGCTCGGACGGGGACGACAGCATCGAGCGCAAGGTCGGCATAGACCCGGCCGGCGGCACGGACCCCCGTTCGCCAAACATCGTGTGGAGTCCCGGCCTGTGGCGCTTCAAGCGCCTCACAGACAAAGACTTGCGCGTGCAAGCGGTCGCCCAGGCGGGCACCGTGACCGTGTTTGTGCGCGTACACAACCCCGTCACGCACGGGCGCGACCAGGTGTTTCTGGACGGCGTCACCCTGATCAAGGTTGCCGACCCCGCGCCGGCGACCGCCACTCCCATCCCGCCGACGCCGACCTGGACGCCGATCCCGCCGACGGCGACAGCAACGGCCAGCCCGTCGGCCACCCCCACGGCCACCCCGACCATGACGCCATCAGCGACACCCACGGACACGGCGACGCCCACCCCCTTGCCCACGGCCACCCCGTCGGCGACACCCACGGTCACGCCAACGCCGACCGCAACGTCCACCCCAACCCCGGCGCCGTTGCTGACGCGCTTAACCGAAAGCGGAGGCGGGATGCTGCCCTGGCTTCTGGCAAGCGCTTTCTTTGTGGGCCTTGTGACTGTCGTGATCTGGCAACGCACTCGCTATCGTAACCGGTAGCACGGCGTCCGCACAGCTCGCTTGCAAGGCTCGTTTTTTGGCAGCAGGAGACCTATCGTTTACGATATCGATGTCAAACTATGCAAATAAAGGAGGTTACACCATGATTCACATTTCGCGAGCAAGAGCAGTACTATGGGGTGTTGCCGTTTTGCTTCTGCTGGGGCTTGCCTGGCAATGGACGTCTTCGGCACGCGCCTCGTTGGGCAACACGGGAATCCCGGTCCACTGCAGGACGACCTCAACCGTTGCCCAATCCGCTACCAGGACGCTTAAGTGCCATGCTGCAGATGGTACCCTGTTCACCAACAGCGACGAGCGTGTGCCAAGTGGCTACTATCTGCTGGTCACGGACGTCATTTTGGTCCCAGATGGCGGTTCAGATGCCTCTGCTGTAGTCAGCGCGGATCTCGCATCCGCGAACCCGGCAGACCAGTTCATGAGGCTCCGCAATACGGACAATGCTATGCAGGCGTTGCACTTTACATCGCCCTATTTTGTGCTGAAAGCCGGCCAGTATCTATCTGTAACCAATGCCTGGTTCAGCCAGAAGTGGATTTATGTGTACGCATCCGGGCTGCTGGTGCAAAATGTGAGCTACTTGCCTATCACCGTCCACTAATCGTTCGCGGTGGGCAGCGGTAGCCCGCGCAAAGGAGCCAAACATGGGGAGTGTCCAATCAAATTCGGGCTGCTATTGTCCTGCCATGGCG
>CAYWAK010000332.1:0-2621 GCA_964455755.1 uncultured Ardenticatenales bacterium
GGAGAATATGCTCCCCCAGACTTGGGGGGCAGGGAGCGTCCCCCAAGTTATTGAGAAGATGCCTTGGTCGTGAATAAATCACGCAGCAAGCAAGTACCCCAGCGTGATCCGTTGTTGCGTGGCGCCGGCCATGAATCTAGTGCAGCACGAAGGTAAGTGCAATCATTACGACCAGGAAGCTCCCGGCAAGCAGGGCGATTCGACGCAAATCCTGGTACACGTAAGCATATTCAGCCGCATAGTCGGGCGTAGACGTGCGTGCCGCGGCCGGCTTCGGTTGAGGCGCTGTGCGTTGCAGGGCATTGACCGAATAGGCCGCAGCCTTGCCGGACCCTGTCTTCTTCGCCGCTGCGCCGCCGGAAGCGGGTGGGCCAGCCGGTGGCGCTGAGCGTTTCGCAACTGATGCGGGACGCTGTGCTTTGGCATTTCCTTTGCGCTTTCGTTTCTTCCTTGATTTCTTTGCCATTTGGGTTAAGACCTCCACTTCATTCGATAAGTTCTGCGATTACAATCAGTCGTTGCGAATCTACCAGATAGGGATAGCACGTGATGAGGGTCAGGATCGGAGCGGTTGCGGTGCCCATCACGCTAACCTCAGTCGGCGGGACAATCCGCTGGGTGGTTACTCTGTAGCGGTATTCGTGGCCGGCCGAGTCATAGACTTGCACTTCATCACCTGTAGCCAACTCTGTCAGGTGGCGGAAGACTTCTCCAAATACATCATTGTGTCCGGAAAGGACGACGTTTCCTCGTTCACCCGGATTGGCCGAGCCAATATGGTGGCCAACACCGAGTTTCAGTTCTTCCCAGCCATCCCCTTCCACAATGGGAGCGTCTGCTTCGATTGCTGGAATCACAAGGCGTGTGGCTGCCTGTGGTCCCGGTGTGGGGATGGCGACGGCTGGGCCGGCCTGCACCAAATCGCGGAAGGGGTCAGGGATTTCGGCGTTCTGAGACGGCGGGCTGCTTCCTCCCGGCAGGAATGCCGGTTGTGCCGTCGCTGTTGGGCCTATGGCCAGGGTATTTGCCTGTGCACGGGTAGCCTCACGGTTCAGTGTTTGAATGTCGCCAAGGAAGGTGGTCACAACGGCCACCAGGCCGATCAGGGCGAGCAATTCAACGAGCAGCAAGACCCGGTCTCCGATATGATGCCAGACCTTTGCTCCCCTCGTGAGGGAGCCGGTAACAGCGCTCTCGAGGGGACTCTCTGTGCGGGCCACCTGTACCGGCGCAAACGCCGAATTCTGGCGTGACGAAGGGGGGGCTACATCGCTGGCGGAAGCCGGCGGTGGCGCAGGGGCTTCTTGTGGCCTCTCGGTCAACCGGTTGCTTCGCGTTTTCTGGTGACGTACACGAGCCAAACGGTTTTCGCGCCGTTTTGTGTATAGGATGCGTTCGAGTTCTTCGATTGTCAGCTCGTTCACAGTCCGTTGGTCACTCACCGGGCGTTCTTTCTGTTCATATGGCGTGACTCAGCCCTGGCCGTTGTCGGCCGAATTTTGAAGCAGATTCCGGCCGCTTTCCAGGTCGAAAAGGTGGACGTTGTTCATGTTGAAAGTCACTTTGACGTTGTCTCCGTGTTGCGCTGTACTTCTGGGATCGACACGAGCAACAAAGGGATAATCACCGGCCAAGAGATAAAGGAATATTTCATTACCCATCAGTTCCGTCACGTCTACTTTTGCATCAATGGAAGTTCCGCGGACTTCTTGCGGCACGAAGTCGGGATCGTGGATGTCTTCTGGACGAATGCCAAAGGTTACCTGCCGGCCACTGAATGGCCGGAAAGTGGCGGCCTTTTCAGGAGGGACTAGCAGGCGAAATGCGCCGGTATCTACCCAAAGTTTTTGGTCTTCTTGTACGAGGGTAGCCTCGAAGAAATTCATCGACGGACTGCCGATGAAACCGGCAACGAAGATATTGTCCGGATGATTGTACAGGTTCTGTGGGGTGTTCACCTGTTGCAGAATTCCATCTTTCAGTACGGCAATGCGATCCGCCATGGTCATGGCTTCGGTTTGATCATGGGTCACATAGACAAATGTGGTTCCAAGTTGTTTGTGGAGCTTGCTCAGCTCGGCGCGGGTTTGCACACGCAGTTTTGCATCCAGGTTGGATAGTGGTTCGTCCAGCAGGAACACTTTTGGGTCTCGCACGATGGCTCGGCCCAAGGCGACTCGTTGTCGTTGCCCGCCGGACAGCGCCTTCGGTTTGCGGTCTAGCAAGGAATCGATTCCGAGGATTTGGGCAGCTCTTTGCACGCGTTCTTCAACATCGGCTTTGGGTGTCTTGCGCAACTTTAGCGCGAAGGCCATATTGTCGAACACGGTCATGTGAGGGTACAGGGCATAGCTCTGGAAAACCATGGCGATGTCTCTGTCTTTCGGTTGTACATCGTTGACCACGCGGTCGCCGATATAGATTTCGCCCCTGCTGATTTCTTCCAGGCCGGCCAGAAGGCGCAACGTTGTTGATTTTCCACATCCGGAGGGGCCGACAAGTACCAGGAATTCCTTGTCGTGAATTGCCAGGTTCAAATTGTTGACCGCTATCACATTACCCCATTGCTTGGTCACGTTATGAAAGGTTACGTTTGCCATTTGGCGAAACCTCCTCTGTTT
>CAYWAK010000333.1:0-2609 GCA_964455755.1 uncultured Ardenticatenales bacterium
TTTCCCTAACGGCGGAAACTTGCCTTGTAGCGAAAAACATGATACAATGTAAGCACGTGGTGAGCGTAGCCGAGAGGTTAAGGCACCTGGTTGTGGCCCAGGAGATCGTGGGTTCGAATCCCATCGCTCACCCTGTATCATGCGCCCGTAGCTCAATGGATAGAGTACCTGACTTCGAATCAGTAGGTTGCAGGTTCGAGTCCTGCCGGGCGCGCTGAGGAGTATTTCCCAATGTCATCAGCCGTTGTCGGTCAGTCCATCCCTCGCGTGGATGCGCACGCAAAGGTCACCGGTGAGGCGCTTTACCCCGGTGACCTGGTCCGCCCTGACATGCTGCAGATGAAAATCCTCTTCGCGGGCCACCCTCATGCCCGTATCCGTGCCATCGAAACATCCGAGGCCGCCACCTACCCCGGTGTCGTTGCCCTGTTCACGGCCGACGACGTGCCGATCAACGAATATGGCCTGATCGTCCCCGACCAGCCGGTGCTGTGCGGCGTAGACGACAGGGTGCGCTTCGTCGGTGACCAGGTGGCGCTGGTCGTCGCCGAAACCGAGGCGGCCGCAGCGGCCGCCCGCGACCTGATCCACGTGGAATACGAAGACCTGCCGGCCCTCACCGACCCCCGCGAGGCCATGCGGCCCGGCACACCGCAACTCCACGCTGAGTATCCGAATAACACACTCGTCCATTACCGCATTCGCAAAGGGGACGTGGACGCGGCCTTCGCGCAGGCCGACGTGATCGTCGAGAGCACCTATCACACGCCGCAACAGGAACATGCCTACTTGCAGCCGGAGGCCGGCTTGGCCTACCTGGATGACGCAGGCCGCGTGACGGTCGAAGTCGCTGGCCAGTGGACGCACGAAGACCAGGAGCAAATCGCCCATGCCCTCGCCCTGCCGCTTGACCGGGTGCGCGTGCGCTACGCGGCCATCGGCGGCGCATTTGGCGGACGCGAGGACATGTCCGTGCAAATCGTTCTGGCCCTCGCCGCCTGGAAGCTGCGCCGCCCGGTTAAGATCGTCTGGTCGCGCGAAGAATCGATCATCGGGCACCACAAACGCCACGCCATGTTCTTCAAGACGCGTTGGGGCGCGACCCGCGAAGGCCGGCTCGTTGCCGCCCAGGTCGAAGTGATCGCCGATGCCGGCGCGTATGCCTACACCAGCACCAAAGTGCTGGGCAACACCACGCTGATGTGTACGGGGCCCTACCACATTCCCCACGTACACGTGGACAGCTATGCCGTCTACACCAACAACATTCCCGCCGGCGCGTTCCGCGGGTTCGGCGGCCCACAGGGCCTGTTCGCCGCCGAGATGCAGATGAGCAAGCTGGCCGAATCCCTGGACATGGACCCGATTGAACTGCGCCGGCGCAACCTGCTCGGCGAAGGAGACCTTCTGTCGGTCGGCACGCCCCTGCCCAAAGGCGTGACCATCACCCAGGTGGTTGATACCTGTGCGCAACGCCTCGCCGAGGTGGCCCAGACGCCTCCGCCGGCCCGTTTCTCGTCCCCTCCGTGGGTTACGGGTTGGGGGTTTTCGTGCGGTTTCAAGAACGTCGGTTTCAGCTTCGGTGCGCCGGAGCAGTGCATGGCGACAATTGAACTGCGCGGCACGTCCGAGATCGAGGAGGTGGTGCTGTACCATGCCGGCGCGGAGGTGGGGCAAGGCTTGCACACCGTCTTGGCCCAGATGACAGCCGAAGCGGTGGGCGTGCCGCCGGAGAAGGTGCGTCTGGTCGTTTCGGACACAGCGACCAGCGGCGATTCGGGCAGCGCTTCTGCCTCGCGGATGACGTTCATGGCCGGCAACGCCATTCGGGGTGCCGCCAGGGTGGCCCTGGAGGCCTGGCATGACGGAGTGCGCCCGGCCACCGGTACGTATCAATTCCGTCCGCCCCGCACCACACCGTATGACCCGAAAACCGGCAAGAGTGAACCGAACTTTGCCTACGGATACGTGGCCCAGGCGGTGCAGGTGGCGGTAGACACGGAGACCGGGCAACTTCATTTGCTGCGGGTGATCTCCGCGAACGATGTGGGACGGGCCGTCAATCCGCAACTGGTCCAGGGTCAAATCGAAGGGGGTGTTGTGCAGGCGCAAGGGTGGGCTACGCTCGAAAACTTCATCATGCGCGACGGCAAGGTGGAGACGCCCCACCTCAGCACCTACCTCATTCCCACCGTCCTGGATGTGCCGGATCGCGTCGAGTCGCTGATCCTGGAATATGCGGACCCAATTGGGCCATGGGGCGCACGCGGGATGGGCGAGATGCCTTTCCTGCCACTGGCACCGGCCCTGGTCGCGGCGCTCCACGATGCGACGGGCGTCTGGTTCGACGAATTGCCCATTTCGGCCGAGCGCGTGATGGCAACGAGCTCGTATATGACGGCGGAAAGCCCTCAGCGGCAGGCTCGTTGAGATTTTCCGCAGAGAAACCTGCACATAACTCGGTGTGCTCTGCGCTTCTGCGGTGAGAGAAACATCCGGCGCATTTGCGCAGGGCCGTGCCAGCAGATAAGGTGCAAGCGCATTGCATGTTACTGCTCCCCTTGTCATTGACTCGGTGACATTGCGTGTACCCAACCGTGTTGCGAGGC
>CAYWAK010000334.1:0-2589 GCA_964455755.1 uncultured Ardenticatenales bacterium
TGCGCGCCCGAGGTACCCCCTACGGATAACCAGCCGCCGGTGGTCACCACAGCGTGGCAAGGTAGTGTAATCAGCAATACGAACGGCACCGTAGCTACGCGGGAGCCCTATTCTGTCATTCGCGTGACCATGCCCGGTCACAAGGATTGGCCGGTGACCGTGTGGGCCTTACCCATTCAAGACAGCACCTTCCACATCACGGGGCGCACCGGGACGAAGCCAGAGTTGGGCGAGTATGCTGCAGAATTCGCGCCCTTCAAAGCGGGATGGTATGCGGTCTACCCAGAGGGGCTGGACGCTCGAATGGACATTTACCTGGATGGGCACGGAACCATATACTTGCAATTCGTCCAGGTCTCGCTTGCCGGAAGCCCGTAACCTTCAAACCTCAAACCTGACAGGTTTCTAAAACCTGTCAGGTTTTGCTTTTTTACCAAACTGCTAGCGGCGGTGGTGGGCCACGAGAATATCAATGTAGACGTCTTCCCCTGTCTCGCCTGTCTTCTGGCTATGCACGCGTCTGAGGGGAGGCAAGAGATGACGCTCCAGGGAGATTCCCAGGGCCTGGTCCACAAGGTCAACGGCTCGTGCGGCGGAGGCGATATTGTAGCGCGTTTCCAGGCCGGCCGGATCGTCAAAGAAGAAGCCACAACTGGTGTACATCCGTTGCCGGTTGTAGAGAGCCTCCAGCAAGAGACGCGCGCGACGTGCTTCTGCCCAATTGAGCGTGCGCTGCAGCAGATTCTGGACAAACGTGTCAACAGATTGCTTCCCCAGAAGCACTTCAATGTAATTGAGGCGCACCTTTTTGGGGGAGAGGCCTTTCGCTTGCCAATAATCATCAAACAATTCGTCAAAGGCGGTCGCCAAATCATCCAGGCCGGCACGCAAGTAGTTCTTCCAGTTGCCATCTCCAGCGCAACAATCGCAATCTCCTCGCCAGCGCTCCACGCCGTGATGGCAGCTCCAGGAAGTTTGCTCCAATACACGCACTTCGTCCTGAACAGGGTGGTGCAGCAAATAGCGAGCGGGGTAGGTCATGGAGATGCCGGCTTTTGCCGAGCTTCCGTTCAGCAGGTACGCGAGAAACTTGTCGCGCCACTCCTGGTGGTGCCCGTACAATTCGCCATCGCTTGCTACCAGGATGAGCGGGTCGTAGCCAGGGTCTTCGGGGTAGCGGGGTAAAAGCGTTTCGGTCACAAAGGCATCGGCATTGGCCGTCGTGGCCGGATCGAAGGAGATGCTGCCGGACAGATCGCCCTGATAAAAGAAAATGACAATCGCACGTTCTGACGGGAGTAGGGCGCGATAGGGGACCGTTACGTCCAGGTCATGGCCCGCTGCCTGCCACGGTGCGAGGATTGTGAAGGTAATTCCGTTATCTGCAAGAGCTTCCAGCGTATCTACGTCAACGGCGGTTTCGGGCAGCCACATCCCTTGCGGGGGCCGTCCAAAACGATGTCGAAATTCGGCAATGCCCCAGGAGATTTGAAGCTCTTTATCGTTTGCACTGGCCAGGGGCAGGATGGTATGGTTGTAGGGCTGCGCTATGGCGTTCCCAACCCCGTAGCGTTCAATGTTGATCCGATCATCGAACAGGATTCGGTGATATGTCCCAGGGGCATGTTGTTGCAGCCAGGACATCAACGTAGGTCCAACATCGAAGCTTATGCCGCGAAAGTTTCCCAATCGCGCATTGGGAGCATAGCACTCCGCAAGAATTCGTTCGTTCCAGTCATGGAAAGGTGCCGCCCCCGGTTCTTTTGGCACGCGGCCGGTAAATGGATCCACCCGGGGTGGCTGATAAAAATGTCCGTGAATACAGAGTTGTCTCATCGAGTGTAAAGCTGGGCCGCGAATCCTATTGGTCCTGTTTTTCCGGAGAAACCGCAATCAGGCGACAGGGTGTACCGAGCATCAAGCGTGTCGCTTGAAACGTGACCGGAAAACCTATTCCCGGCGACTGCCAGAACGTCCGAACGTTTAACGGCGCTGTCGTCTGACGTCTGAATTCCGACGCCTGACCGGCTATTTCTTACGCCCCTTTGCTATCGTTGCCGGTGCCTGGAGCCGGCGATGATTTCGATTCATCGTTCGTTCCTTCAGAAGCCTGCCGGAACTCACGAATACCCTTCCCCAAGGCGCCACCTATTTCGGGCAAGCGCCCCACACCAAACACGATGATCACGATTACCAGAATGATGATCAGTTCCATAGGCCCCAAACTAGCCATGTTCACGCTCCTTTACCCACAAAACACAAAAGCACAATTTGCGCGATGCGTTACAGCCTCACAACGTCTGCGCATCGCCCCTCATGATTGACGGACAAACAGAAATGCTTCAACGCTACAATTTCGCTGCCACGCGGTCAAACCAACGTGTACCCTCTCACGCCACTCGCCTGCATTCGCATGGCCGTATCAGCACTTCCGCTTGAATGCAAAGCCCTCAAGCGATCCCCTTAGGACTTTGTGAGAGATGATGCCCATGCCTGTATTATATCATGCTCTTACCTCAGGAGCAAATCCATGTTCGCGTTTTGCTCTCAGCGCTGCTGGCGTAGAACAGCCTTTCCAGGCTGTTGGCG
>CAYWAK010000335.1:0-2578 GCA_964455755.1 uncultured Ardenticatenales bacterium
GCTCCCCCAGAATTGGGGGCCGGGGGGCGTTCCCCAAGTTATTGAGATGATACCGTTTGTCCACGTCACGCGTTATACCCTTCGCTATCGCTCCGGGTGACGCAGACAACGCGGCCTTTCCCCCGCTTTTTTGAGACGACACCCGCCGGGGATAAAATTGGTACGATGAGTGACAACATTTTAGAACACCTGTTCAAGTTTGTTGCCAAAAAACCCTCGGAAATCCCACAGTTTTCGGTCATTTACCCACATGGTGTGTGGTAAAGTGGAAAGGAGTGAACTGATGGACCGCCAACCTGTCGTAATCATGGGAGCTGCCGGGCGAGACTTCCACAATTTCAACGTCTGCTACCGCGACAATCCAGCCTATCGCGTGCTGGCCTTTACCGCGACACAGATTCCCAACATCGAGGGCCGTCGCTATCCCGCGGAATTGGCCGGCGCACTATATCCAGACGGAATCCCCATCCTGCCGGAAGACGAATTGGAAAACCTGATCCGGCAAAATCCAAAAGTCGAGGTCGCCTTCTCGTACAGCGATGTCTCCCACGAATACGTGATGCATCGCGCCTCGCATGTTTTGGCCGCGGGCGGCGACTTTCGCTTGCTGGGGCCTCGGCGTACCATGCTGACTGCCCAGATGCCGGTGGTAGCGGTGGGGGCCGTGCGCACCGGCTGCGGCAAGAGCCAAACTTCCCGTCGCGTCGCCCAGATACTGGAAGCGATGGGCCGCCGGCCGGTCGTTGTGCGCCACCCCATGCCCTACGGCGACTTGACCCGGCAGGTCTGCCAGCGCTTTGCGACGATGGCCGATCTGGACCGCTACGACTGTACGATCGAAGAGCGCGAAGAATACGAGCCGCACCTCGCCCAGGGCCGTATTGTGTATGCCGGCGTAGACTACGCCGCAATCCTGGCGCAGGCTGAGCAGGAGGCCAGCATCATCATCTGGGACGGCGGCAACAACGACCTGCCCTTCTTCCGCCCCGATCTGTTCATCGTAGTTACCGATCCGCTGCGCCCGGACCACGGCGTCCGCTATCACCCCGGCGAGGTGAACCTGCGTCTGGCCGACACGGTAATCATCAACAAGGTGGATGTTGCGCCTCCGGAGGGCATTGCTACGGTGCGCCGCCTCACCCGCGAAGTGAATCCGGCAGCCACCATCATCGAAGCGGCCTCTCCCCTCTTCGTGCCCGACGGGGAACAGATTCGCGGACAGCGTGTTTTGGTCATCGAGGACGGGCCAACGCTGACCCACGGCGGTATGGCCTACGGAGCGGGCATCATTGCAGCCCGGCGCTTCGGTGCCGCTGAGATTGTGGATCCGCATCCCTACGCGGTCGGCTCCATCGCCGAAACGTTCCGCCGCTACCCGCAGACAGGTGCACTCCTGCCGGCGGTGGGCTATAGCCCGGCACAGATCGAGGAGCTACAAGCGACGGTGCGCGCTACGCCATGCGACCTGGTCATCGTAGCCACGCCCATTGACCTGCGCCACCTGATTGCGTTCGACAAACCGGCCTTGCGCGTGCGCTACGAGCTGCAGGAGATCGGCAAGCCAGACCTGGAAGACATTTTGCAGGCCCGATTCGGATAGCGTGCGGCGGTGTGGCTTCCCCTCCCGCGCTCACATTTCTGCGCAGCGGTTCGTGAGCCGGCCGATCCCCTCGATCTCGATGGAAATCTCATCGCCATTGCGCAGGAACCGTTGCGGCTCGCGGAAAACGCCCACGCCCGGTGGCGTTCCGGTCAGCACGACATCGCCCGGGTTGAGGGTCATGGCCTGGCTGATGAAGGAGAGCAGGTCGGCCACGCTGAAGATCATCTCGGCGGTGCTGGAATCTTGCATCGTCTCGCCGTTTAGGATGGCGCGGATGGCCAGCGCGTGGGGGTCCGTGATTTCGTCACGCGAGACCAGCACGGGGCCCAGCGGGCAGAACGTATCCAGCGATTTTCCGCGCACCCACTGCTTGTCGCCGAATTGCAGATCGCGGGCGCTGATGTCGTTGGCTGCCGTATAGCCGAAGACATAGTCCCACGCCTCTTCTACCGGCACGCGATAGGCCCGCTTGCCCACCACAAAGGCCAACTCCGCTTCATAATCTACCTGGCTGGTGAGTGATGGCGACCAGTGGATCACCTCATTTGGCCCGGTGACGGCCGTGGGAAACTTGGCGAAGAGGATCGGATGGGGTGGCGGCTCAACCCCCTGCTCGCGGCAGTGATCCCGATAGTTGAGCCCCACGGCGATAACTTTCGACGGATTGGGGATGGGGGTGTGGTAGCGAACGGCATCGGCCGGGTAGGTTTCCAAGCCGCCCAGATTTCCTTGGGCTGCCAATTGGTCAAGCTCGCGCGCCGCATCCCAGGCAGGCGATCCCGCATCCAGGAAAGCACGCATGTTATCTGGAATTAACGGACGCGAGGCGTGCAAATCAACGACCCGGTCGCCCACGATAGCTCCCAGCCGGGTCTGTCCGTCGTTGCTAAAAGTTGTCAGTTTCATGTTGTCTCCTCCTCTATTTGCCCGGTAGAACAGCCTTTCCAGGCTGTTGGCGTAGAACAGCCTTTCCAG
>CAYWAK010000336.1:0-2567 GCA_964455755.1 uncultured Ardenticatenales bacterium
AGGCTGTTCCACGAGACAAATTCTCAGGTACTGATTATCGTGTATGCAGTATACCACGAAAAGTTCCTCGTGTCTTTGATGCAGATCAAAGAAAGGTGGTGGGGGCAGGATTGAAACCTACCCCTACTCGTTTTTTGTCCACGGAATGACCAAGGCGTTCTCCTGGGCCTGACCCGCTACAACCGGCAAACGCTCCCCCGTATCCGGCCGGTACATACCAACCAGAAGATGGTATGGCCCCGGCGGCACATCCTCCGGGACGGTCAGCTCGTGGATATCGCGGATCACATCGCCGGCCTGCCACCGCCGCGTACGAAACGTCCCCTCGCGTGGAGGCCCATCGTGTTGCGCCCAACGCTTTCCCTGCACATCGACCAAGTGGACGAAGACCGTGTAATCGGCAGCCGGTACTGCTTCCGCCTGCCACAGCAGGGTGACGGTGAGCGGTTGCCCAGGTTGGATCATGTCCCCAGCGGGGCCCGGCGAGGCAATGTCGTACCCCAGCAGGCGAATCGTGTGGGCCAGGTCGCCGGCGTATGTGTGCAAAGGGCGTGCCGGCGTACACAATTCGTAGCCTTCCACGCGGCCGGTGCAGGCATAGTACCGCGCGATGACAGACAGCATGTCCCGGCTGAAGCGATGAAAGCCCTCACGGTCGGCTTGCGCCCCTCGACGCAGTACGAGAAGGGGGAAACGATGCCCGGCCAGGTCCCGTAGGAAAGGCGCAGCGTCCCATGCCCCCTGAGCGGCCAACTGGGTATAGACAAAGGAATGGATGGGAACGGGCCGGCCATTGACGGCCAGGATGCCCACGTCCTCCGCCAGGATGGGATCGGCCACCTCCGACAATTGTGCGGAGAGTTGCCCATCAACGCGGGCCGTGTGCTGTAGCCAGGCCGCCTCGGCAACCGGCCCCAGCCGTTCGAATCCCGGCAGGTAGAGGCCCAGTTGCGCAATCACCAGCAGGGCCACAAGCACGGCCGGCCCCCATCCGTTGTGCCGGGCGACCAGACGCTGCCAGGCCATCGCGGCGAGCAGGCACATCAGGGCAAGCGTTTCCAGGTAATAGTTCTCCCAGGCTCCCGCCTTGCCGGCGGAGAGCGTTACCAATGCCGCGCACAGGAAATACACGCCGGCCGGGGAGAGCTGCTGCTCGCGCCATGCCATCAACAATGCCCCCACCGCCGATATGGAAATCACCGCCACGATGGAGAGAAATCCGCCGGTAAACCGCAGGTACGCCCCCAGGTTGTAGGGGTTGGCGTTGCCGACCACCACGTCCGTGAAGAACGTTCCCCCGGTGGCCAGGTTCAGGATGGCGAAAACAAGCCCGCCGGCCAGGGCCATGCCCGCAAACCAGAGCAGCCCCCGCCGCCTATCGTGCGATAGCAGCACGAGGCCGAACGCCAGGGGCGCAGCAACAAACGATTGCTTTGTATAGAAGGCCAGCAAGAAGAGCAGGCCGGCCAGAACGATTCGACGTAGCGCCACCATCCCCGACCTATCGGGATAAGCCAGGCACATTCCCGCCAGGCTGAAGGCCAGGGCCAGCGCGTCGGGGCGGTAAAACGTAGCCCAGCGATAGGCGAAGGGAGAGGCGAGGAAGAGCAACGCGCCCATCGCCGCCCATCTTTGCGACGCCTGTTCGCGACGGGCCAGGGCATAGATCGCCCCGGCGCTGAACAAGATGCTGCCAGCCGAGATCAGTCGCCCACCCCACAGCGCCGGCCCGCCAAATCGCAGGAATTGCGCAGAAAGCCAGAGATAGAGCGGGGTATAAACCGAAAACGTGTAGGGAAAGCCGTCAATTGCTTTGTAAGGCCAGCCCCCTTGCGCGAACTGGCGCGCCCAATCGAGCACCGGCCCCTCGCCGTACTCAATCGTGTAGGGGAAGGTAATAACGGCCCAGCAACGGTAGAAAAAGGCGATCAGAAACAGGGCCAGCAGCCCAAAAGCGAGGAGCGTTGCGCCCTTTTCCGGCCACCTCATTTCCGACGTGTTGTCTTGACTCATGGGGGGCGTTCGGGTGTATGCCAGCCTCGGGCGAAGCGGCCCACGTGCTTGCGGCACCGGTAGTCCCACACACCGCCGGGCGCTTCCCAGCCGCCGCCGGCGCGCTGTTTGGCGCGGGCGCAATCGTAGCAGGTGTAATCCTGGCACTTCTCGCACGGCCCGCCCCAGAAGATTTCCGCGGATGCCACCTCCTTGCCGCAAGAAGCACATACCACCGCCGGCTCGGCCCAGCGATCGAAACAGTTCTTGCAAATCCCTTCCCATGCCGCCGGCACATGATGCCACTTCTCCGACCAGTAGTCTTGCTCTTCGGCCCGGCGCAGCCCGCTACACCGTTTGCAATACGACTCCCCGCACGTCCGGCAGGTCCTCATCTCCGCCGGATTGCGCAAGTGTTCGCACAGCGGGCAGGTAGCCGGCTGCCGTCGCTCTTCATCGTTGTGTGATTGCATGTCTGATCCCTTCCCCCCGGCAGGCTGTCGGAGAGGTCTGTTTCTTCCTTACTGGAGTCTGGCGAAAATCAAATTTGTAGTTTGACAAGTTTTTCCTTGACC
>CAYWAK010000337.1:0-1104 GCA_964455755.1 uncultured Ardenticatenales bacterium
GCGGTAAACAAGTATCTCTAAGGAATGAGAATTAAACAACTTGCCCACTTTCTCCCGCTGGATTTGACAATCCGGCTGAGCAAAGTAGGGCAACTTGTTTGCGTCCCGTTCCTAAGCTCATGAAGAATCAGCGTCACTCTCGTGGCGCCTTTGGCGGATCAACGAGATGAAGGCCTCCTCCATGCGCGGTTTGGCATGACGCAAGCCGGCGTAGCCGATGTCCGCGTGCTCCAACGCCTGTTGAACCTCCGGCGTGCGTTGGCCGGCGTCGTCTACGAAGACATGCAACTGGTCTCCGTATGTTTGCACCTCTAGCACGCCCGGCAGGGCTGCGACAATCGGCTCCGCGCGGCGCAAATTCGTGGGGCGCAATTCCAGCAGCTCACCCTCCACCATGCCCTTGATCGCGGCCGGTTCGTCACAGACGACCAGCTCGCCTCGAAACATCATGGCCACGCGCGAGCACCGTTCCGCCTCGTCCATGTAGGGCGTGCTGACGACGATGGTCACACCTTGCAGGTGCAGATCGGTCAGAATGTCCCAGAACTCGCGGCGGGAGACCGGGTCTACGCCGGTGGTCGGCTCGTCCAGCAAGATAATCCGCGGCTGGTGGATCAGCGTGGTCGCCAGGGCCAGCTTCTTCTGCATACCGCCGGAGAGTTTTGCGGCCCGCCGGTTACGGAATTCGGTGAGTCGCGCGAATTCCAGCAGCCGTTGCAAGCGCTCCTTGCGCTCTTTCCCGCGCACCTCAAAGACGTCGGCGAAGAAGTCCATGTTCTCCTGCACAGAAAGGTCGCCGTAGAGGCTGAAGCGCTGCGGCATGTAGCCAAGGTGCTCCTTGATCGCCTCGGCCTTCTTCACCGTATCGAACCCGGCCACGGTCGCCGTACCGCCGGACGGCAGCATGACTGCGGCCAGCAGACGGAGCAGCGTGGTCTTGCCGGCGCCATCCGGCCCGATGAAGCCGAATATGTCCCCCGGCTGTACGGAAATGTTCATTTTGTTCACAGCTACGACCTGTTTGAACGTACGGGTCAGGTCGTGAGTCTCGATAATCGCGTTGGTCATGGTGACTCCGATTGTCAGTAATCAGTCGTCGGTCAG
>CAYWAK010000337.1:1204-2553 GCA_964455755.1 uncultured Ardenticatenales bacterium
CTGCCACCCAAAACGCACCCAGGTGCGTTGCCGGGCGATCAACCTGCTTCCTTCCGGCAGGTTTTTGATGACATTTGTTTCAAACTGAATCCCACGCTTCACGTTCTCGCCTCCGTCCAAATCGCGCCGCTCGGGCATTGCGTGACGCAAGCGGTGCACATTTCACAGGCGTCCAGGTCTACAATGCGCGACACTTTCTTCTTGCTCGCCGGCCTGGGGAAGAGCGCATACACCCCCTTCGGGCAGACTTGCGTACACTGGCCGTCACCGAGGCATTTGGCCTCGTCCACGTGTACGGTGAAGGCGGTCTCCATGGCGAAGCCCATCTTCTCCCACATCGTTAGCACCCAAGGCCAACGCGCCCCCCAGTATGTGACCGTGGAGCCGGCGTACAGCGGGCTCTGCCCTTCGAGGTCGAAGCCGAGCAGCACGGCGATGAGCACGGCTCCCAGTCCCCAGCCGGCGATGGCCGTCATGCTCCAACTGCCCACCGCAAATCCGTATGCGGCCAACCCGCCGCCAATCACCGAACCGAGCAAGACGGTTTTGTGCAGACCGGTCGGGCCGGGTACGTGGCGCAGCAGTGGCTCGAAAAACGCGAAGAAGCTCAGTGCCATCGCCCAGACCAGAACGAACGCACCCGGTATCGCCTGACGGTTGACGAAGAACAGCACTGCCACCACGATGAGGGAGAGGGGCGCGGCCCACATCGTTGCCATCTCCCAGCGCGCCGGCAGCGGGAAACGGGCGCGGCTCATCTCCGCCGTCTTCGTGAAGCGGTTGGCGATGTAGGCCGGAATATCTTTCGCATACGCCGGCCCAAACTTGCAATGCCACCCGGTCTCTTTCTTCACCCGCTCAATGTCCACCCCCGGCGCGGCGAATTGCGGGAGGATCAGCGTGCGGTGGCGTACCTTCTCACCGATCCCGCTGGTCTTGAGCACGGAAATGACGGAATGCTCGCTGAAGATTTTGTCGGCGGCCGCGCACCAGACGTTGATCCCTTTCGACGGGGCCACGAGCAGGTAGCAGTCCATGTCGCGCAACACGCGCGAAACGCGTCGTACGGTCAAGTCGAAGTTGCCGGTTACGAAGACCGGTGCATTCGGCCCCGGATTCCCAAACACGCGCAACCCCGTCTCCGTCGGAAACCCGACGAAGCGGAAGGCGGTTTGGAACAGGGTTATTAGGAATTCCATACCTGGCTATGACCTCTTCTTAACAGACCGACTGGTCGGTTTGCAAATCAGTATACACCAATTTGCGTGGTTTGTCAACACCCAATTTGCGTTGCTCGTGTATCTTGTTTGGTTGAAATTCAGATTTGAGCATGCGTTGCATGAAAAGTA
>CAYWAK010000338.1:0-2508 GCA_964455755.1 uncultured Ardenticatenales bacterium
GCTGTGAGTGCTCGCGCTCTTTGCGGGGAAAGGCGGCGTTTCTGCTCGCGCTCGCTGGGGGGAGCAAAGAATTCCCCCTCACCCAGCGTGGCTTTGACCGCGCCGCATGAAGGGGGTTACCTCCTTGCAGGTACGAACTGGAAGGAGGAACCCCAATGTATCTTGCGCTTCTCCAGGATGCCAGGCTGTACGCATTTCTCTTGCAGGTGGACCGGGACCTGGCCGATACGGCGCGGCGGTCGACGTGCCGGTTTTGCGGCGGGCGGTTGCACAGCGCCTGCTACGCCCGCAAGCCGCGCGGGCTGCCGGACGGGATCGACCCCGGCCCGGCGTTTGTAATTCGCTTCAGTTTCTGCTGCGCCGTCGACGGATGCCGCCGCCGGCATCTGCCGCCGTCGGTTCGGTTCCTGGGCCCGAAGGTCTACCTGAGCGTGATGGTCGTGCTGCTCACGGCCATGCGGCAAGGACCGACGCCTCGGGATCTCCGTGAGCTGCGGGGGACCTTCGGGGCCGACCGGCGGACGCTGGCGCGATGGCGCCATTGGTGGCAGGCGATCTTCCCGGTCAGCGCGTTCTGGCAGCGGGTCAAGGCGCGGTTCATGCCGCCCGTGACGGAACACGAGCTTCCCGGGTCTCTGGTCGGTCGATTCTCGGCCGACACGCAGCGCGATCGAATCGCAGGCATGCTCAAGTTCCTCTCGGGATGGCCGAGGGCTTGCTGAAGCCGTCGGCGATCCGCAGAAGATGCTCGTTGGATCGTCGCTGGCGACCCCTACACTCGCAGCACCTTCGAATCGAACGCATCGAAGGTCGAAGGAGGTGCTGCGGTGGCCGGAGATTCGAATCCTTCGCCTCATCTCGCCTGGGCGCACCTGCGATTCTCGGTCGTGGGGCCGCTGCTCAGCGCGCCGCCGGCGCGGGGTGCGCTCAAGGCGGCCATCGACGCGCTGGCCGACAAGACGTGGCGAGACCCGGTCACGGGCGAGCCGGTGCGCTTCTCCGCCAAGACCATCGAGCGCTGGTACTACAAGGCCCGCAGCGCACGTCGCGATCCGGTCGGGGCGCTGCGCAAAGCGGTCCGCAAGGACGCCGGGCACCAGACGGCCCTCGGGACTGCGTTCGTGGAGCGGTTGATCGAGCAGTACCAGCAGCACCCACACTGGAGCGTCAAGCTGCACGTCGACAACCTGCGGGTGCAGGTAGACGACGACCCGCGTCTGGGCCCCATGCCGGGCTACTCGACGGTCGTGCGGTTCATGCGGGCCCGGGGTCTGCACAAGAAGCGCCGCCGCAACGCAAAGAACCGTCCGGGCTTGGCCCGCGCCGAGGCCCGCCTCACGCATTGCGAGGTGCGCAGCTACGAGGCCGAGTACGTCAACGGGCTCTGGCACCTCGACTTCCACGACGGCTCCCGTGCGGTACTCACGCCCCAAGGTCGTTGGGGCAAACCAATTTTGCTCGGCGTGCTGGACGACCGCTCGCGTCTGGCCTGCCATACCCAGTGGTACTCGACCGAGACGGCGGAGGACCTGGTGCACGGCCTGAGTCAGGCCTTCTGCAAGTGGGGACTGCCCCGAGCGTTGATGACCGACAACGGTTCGGCCATGCAGGCCGCGGAGTTCCTGGAGGGCCTGGGACGATTGGGCATTCTCCACCAGCCCACACTGGCCTATAGCCCTTATCAAAACGGCAAACAGGAAACCTTCTGGGCCCCCGTCGAAGGACGCCTCCTGGCCATGCTGGACGGCGTCGAGACCCTCACGCCGGGCCTGCTCAACGAAGCCACCTGCGCCTGGATCGAGCAGGAGTACAACCGCACCGTGCATGCCGAGACCCGCCGCAAACCGGTGGATCGGTATTTCGACGGCCCGGACGTCGGGCGGCCGTGCCCGTCGAGCGAGGCACTGCGTCTGGCCTTCCGCCGGGACGTGCAGCGCACCCAACGACGCAGTGACGGCACGGTCAGCCTGGAGGGGATTCGCTTCGAGATCCCCAACCGCTTCCGGCACCTGCGTACGCTGACCGTGCGCTACGCCCGCTGGAACCTGGGCTGCGTGCACCTGGTCGACCCGCGTACGGACACATTGCTAGGACCGATCTACCCCATCGACAAAGCACGCAACGCCGACGCCCAGCGCCGCGTGCTGGAACCAGACCTGTTGACGACGGCGCCGCCGGCCCCGCCGACGGGCGAGGTGGCGCCACTGTTGCGCAAGCTGATGACCGAGTATGCGGCCACGGGCATTCCGCCCGCCTATCTGCCTCAAAAACCCCAAGACGAGGAACACCCATGAACAACAAGAAGCTGCTGGCCCTCTACGGGCTCAAATGGAATCCCTTCACGCCGGAGCTGCCGGCCGAAGCGCTACTGGCCACGCCGCGGATCGAAGACTTCGCCTGGCGTCTCGAGAACCTGGTCAGTGACGGCGGCTTCGCCCTGATCACCGGGGACAGCGGCACCGGCAAGTCGGTGGCCCTGCGCATCCTGGCCGAGCGATTGGGGCGGCT
>CAYWAK010000339.1:0-2505 GCA_964455755.1 uncultured Ardenticatenales bacterium
TAGCCGGCTTGCTTGCCCTTCCCGTCGCTCCAGCGTACCAACGGGTAGAGGAGCAACGAACTCAGCACATAGAGTCCGCGCCCAACTCCGCGTGTCATGTCCAGGCCACGAAATAAGTTGAAGGCCTCGTAAAGGGTTGCCCCAAGCCGGGTCAGGTAGTATTGGCCGGCCAGCAGCGTGAAGCCGTGTGTGGCGATTTGCCCGACCAGTCGCTCGTGGTCGTAGCGATGTACGACATGATAGGTACTCGCAAGATAGCGGCGCAACCCCTGTTCCAGATTCTCGTCACCCAGCACCGCCGGCTTGAGCAGACGTCGTTTCCACGCCGGCGGTACCTGTTGCAGCGCCCCCAGCGCCAGCGGACGTTCGTCGCAATCCACGGTGAGCACCAGCCGGCCGCCGGGCCGCAGCACGCGACGCATTTCGGCAAGCGCCTGGCCGTCCTGCGGGATGTGCTCCAACACCGAGTTGCAGACCACCACGTCGAAGGCCCCGTCCGCAAAGGGCAATTCGGTAAGCGAACCGGCCAGGTAGCGGGCCGTTGCGCCGACCGCCTCATCCGCGCCATTCGACAGGCCCAGACCGTGCGCCAGTCGCGCGCCCTTGCGAACGTCTGCCGGCGACAGGTCAATGCCCACCACATGCGCGCCCTGCAACGCCAGGCCCATGAAATAGTAGCCGTGCCCGCAGCCGGCATCGAGCACGCGCAGCCCGCGCGCGTCCGGCACACAGGCATCGAAAAACGCCCCTTCCACGGCACGCATCAGGTTCAGATAGCGCAGCCGGGGCAACGCCCACCGTGCCAGCGGGCGGGGCAAAGCAGATAGCCCCATCACGCCTGTTGCGCTTCACCCATGCTCGATCGTGCCTGAACCCCGCTGTGTTTCTCAAAGAACTTGACCCGGCTGCGGATCGAATTTCCGCTGTGATAAATGCGCCGCAAGTCCTTCAGCCCGCGAGCGCGCAGCAACGTGCGCAGCATGAACGCAGGGCGGAAATAGAACTGGCGGTAGGCGTTGATTCGGGCTTGTTCCACCGCGGCCAGCGACAGTTCCGGCGTTTCGATCATGGCCTGCTCGGCAGCGAAATCTTCCCACTTCTCGGCCCGCAGCCAGCCGTTCGCCTTCGCCTCTTCGTAGAGACGTGTACCCGGATGGGCGATGGCCACGGCAAACTGTACGCTATCCGGGGCCAGTTCTTTGGCCAGGTCAATCGTCTGCTGGATGGTCTCCTGCGTTTCCCCAGGCATGCCGAAGAGGAAGAACGCCTGCCGCTTGATTCCTACCTCCTTGGCCAGGGCAAACGATTCGCGTGCTTTCTCCACCGAGATTCCCTTGCGCATCCGGTCCAGCATTTCCTGCGAACCGGACTCGACGCCGAAGTAGATGTAATTGCAGCCGGCATCGCGCATGGCGATGAGCGATTCGCGGTCTACGGTATCTACGCGGCTCTGGCAGCGCCACTGCACGCGATTGTGCAGACCCCGCTCGCGGATCAGGCGCATCATTTCCATCAGCCGTTTGCGTCCAAAGGTAAACGTATCGTCGTCGAAGTAGATTTCGTCCACGCCGTAATCGGTCACAGCCTGCTCGATTTCATCCACCACGTTGGCCGCCGAACGGGCGCGGAAGCGGTGTCCGTAGAGGGTGTCGGGCCACAGGCAAAAGGTGCAATAGGCCGGGCAGCCCCGCGAGCTGACCATCGTCGTCGGCGTGCCCCCCTCGAAGACCGCGGAGCGATAATCGCTGTTCGGCACAATCGTGCGGTCTGGAAACGGAATCTGGTCCAGGTCCATCTGCAAGGGACGGTCCGCCGTGGTGCGGGCTTCGCCATTTTGACGATAGGCGAGGCCGGCCACCGTTGCCGGATCGCCGCCGTCGGCCAGCACACGCGCCAGGTCGCGCAGCGTGTACTCGAACTCGCCGCGCGGAATGAAGTCCACCTCGGGATGCTCGGTCAGCACCTCGCGGTGAAAGTAGGTGACGTGCGAGCCGAGCATGGCGGTGCGCACGCCGGGCAACGCTTCCTTGACGGCGGCGGCTGTGGCCAGGTCGAAGTTGATCGAAGGCGTGGAGCACTCAATGGCCACCAAATCCGGTTTGATCTCAGCCACGCGTTCGGCAAAGGCCGGAATGTCCAGCTCGTGCACGATTCCATCGAGGAAGCGGACATCGAAGCCGTCGTCCCGCAACACGGAAGCGGCATAAGCCAGGTAGATCGGGTATTCCAGGTATTTGTCACTCCGCTTGTGCGGCCAGCGCACATCGGAGCGGGCGCCGTAGCCCGGTCCGGGCCAGGGCGGATTGGTTATCAACACACGCATGTTTTTTCCTTTCTCATCTGTATAGACGCCCTCTTCTCATTGTCCAACCAGTCCAAGCATCCAGTCTTCATCACAAGCTCGACAAGTCTCTGGGTCGGGATGGCATCTGTCAATACGCCCGGTTGCTTCAACGTCTGTCGAGCGATCACAAAAACGGATAAAGAACTAAATCTGTGTTTATC
>CAYWAK010000340.1:0-2468 GCA_964455755.1 uncultured Ardenticatenales bacterium
ATTATAGCATGCCCGGCTTGAAATGCAAACGCGAAGCAGTCTCCGCGCAGGCCCGCGCACATCACACAGCGTGACGATATGCCGGCGCCTATTCATCATCGTGTCCGGCCAACACCTGCCGGGCTCGGCCGCCGGCGGTTGCCGGGCCGATGATACCACGCTCTTCCATCAGATCGATGAGCCGCGCCGCACGCGAATAGCCAATGCGCAGCTTGCGCTGCAAGAGAGAGGCCGACGCTCGTTGCTGTTGCAGAACGACCTCTACCGCCTGATCATACAGTTCGTCTCCCGATTCGCGCGTTTTCTGCTGGGCCACGAGATCACTCCACAGCGGACGTTGTACCACATCTTTGGGCAGCGTTGGCGCATGATCGGAAAGTGCTGTGTCGCCGTGGTTCATTCGCCAGAAACCGATCAATTGGTCCAGCTCGCGATCAGATACATAACAGCCCTGCAACCGCACCGGTTGGGACGCATCCGGGGACATGAACAGCATATCCCCTCTGCCCAGCAGCCGCTCCGCGCCGGGCGTATCCAGGATGACGCGGGAATCGACCTGGCTGCTGACGGCAAAACTGACCCGTGCCGGAAAGTTGGCCTTGATCAAGCCGGTGACAACATCTACGCTGGGTCGTTGCGTGGCAATGACCAGATGGATTCCCGTGGCCCGGGCCATCTGGGCAATGCGGCAGATCGTTTTTTCTACCTCGTCGGGAGCAGCCATCATCAAGTCGGCCAGTTCATCAATGAAGATTACCAGGTAAGATAGCTTTTGCTCGCCCCGTTCTTCCGCTTTTTCGTTGTAGGACTGCAGATTCCGCGCACCCGAATCGGAAAAGAGTCGGTAGCGCCGTTCCATTTCGCGTGTGGCCCAACGAAGTATGCCCACGACATGCTCCATTTCCACAACGACGGGAGAAATGAGATGGGGAATCCCGTTGTAGTTTGTCAGTTCAACCATTTTGGGATCGATCATCAGCATCTTTATCTGCTCTGGGGTGCCACGGCATAGCAGACAAGCAATGATACTGTTGATACAGACCGACTTGCCCGATCCCGTAGCGCCGGCAATCAGCAAATGGGGCATGGCGCCCAGGTCAGCCGGGATGGGTTGGCCGGCCACATCGCGTCCCAAAGCGATGGTCAAAGGGGACGATATCGCCCGAAACTCCGGAGAATTCATGACCCCCTTGAGCGATACAATATTGGTCCGGAGGTTGGGGACTTCGATGCCCACGACAGACCGTCCCGGAACCGGGGCTTCAATGCGAATTGATGGCGCGGCCAGCGCGAGAGCAAGGTCGTTGGCCAAATTGCTGATTTTGCTTACCTTCACCTTGACTTGCTGCAAAGTGCCCTGAGTCCGCTTCTCCTTGAAGCCGGGCTCAACTCCAAATTGCGTAATGGCCGGCCCTTGACTAACCTCAACAACGCGGGCCGGCACCCCGAAATATCCCAATGTTTCCTCAATCGTCATTGCTTTTCGACGAATCTCTTCCGCATCAAGTGCCTGTTCGACCCCATCATCAAGCATCGTCTCCCAAGGGGGCAGCTTCCACTTCTTTTGATCGCCCAGAATGCGCGGCTCCAAAACGGACGAAGATGTGCCCGCGGGAAGCGCTTCAAGCGTCCCTTTTCCGGGTATGGGCACTTCAATTCCGCGCGCTCGTTCGAAAAGACGGCGCAGTGGTTTGGGTGTGCCAAGTCTTATCCCCCCGTTTGCGGAATCCGATTGTGGAGGGGCGCTGCCACGAATGCGGATGTCCGGACGGTCCGGTAACCCAAACCCTCGCCAGGACTGCTGCCATTCAGTAATGAGTTGGCGCATTTCCACCAGAGAAAGGTCTAGGAGAAGAATTAGCCCGATGATGGTGAACGCAACGAGGATCACAAATGTGCCCCAACCGCCGAGCAACGTCGTCAATGCTTCAGAGATGGCCACGCCAACGATGCCGCCGGGGCCGGTGGAGGTTTCGGTGAGTACATCCTGGCCGGCAACTGTGGCGAGGGCCGTCAGCAACGTAACGAAGAGGACGAACAGGCCGAAGAAGCGCATCCAATGAACGTTGGGGTCAACCTCGAAGCGCCGGATCAGCAGCCAGACACCCAGGGCGATGAGCGCTGCCGGTAGGGCAATGGTGCCCACACCGAACGTCCAGCGCAACAAGTCCAGCCAAAATGCGATAGCGGCATTGTGATTGGCCGGCAACAGGCTTATGCCCGTCAGCAACCCCATGGCGACAAGGGTCACGCCGACAATATCAATGCGCGTATCCAGGGAAAGGCCCGATTTGCCTTTCTTTTTGTTTGCGGCCTTCGCCATCCATGCTCCTTATGGAACTGTTGTTCACGCTTTTGATATTATACTTTACCAGTTGGAATTCTGCAAGCCAAACAACTTCAGGATAGCGCAAACATCACCCCGTCGCATGGTAGTGTATCCCTTGTGGTTGAAATTGTAGAGAGGG
>CAYWAK010000341.1:0-2461 GCA_964455755.1 uncultured Ardenticatenales bacterium
CGCCCCGTAGACCGGATCGTACCCTTCGTCGGCCAATTGCTCCTTCGCCGCCGGCGTCAGCTCGATCTCAATCTTGCGGTCGGCCAGCAACCGCTCCAACCGGCGCAACTGGATGTCCACGATCTGTGTCAGGTCGGCGCGGGTCAGGCTGTGGAAGATAATGGTCTCGTCCACACGATTCAGGAATTCGGGACGGAACGTGGCCCGTAACGCGTCCAGCACCGCACGCCGGATGTCCTCTTCGCTCTGCGCTCCACGCTCCGCGCTTAACGCCCCGCTGCCCACGTTGCTGGTCATGATGATCACCGTGTTCTTGAAGTTGACGACGCGCCCGTGCCCGTCCGTCAGCCGTCCATCGTCCAGGATTTGCAGCAACAGGTTGAACACCTCGGGGTGCGCCTTCTCGATCTCGTCGAAGAGTACCACGCTGTAAGGCTTGCGCCGCACCGCCTCGGTGAGCTGGCCGCCCTCCTCATAGCCGACATAGCCGGGCGGCGCGCCGATCATGCGCGCAACGGTGTGCCGTTCTTGATACTCGCTCATGTCCAGGCGCACCATCGCCTCCTCGTCGTCGAAGAGAAATTCGGCCAGCGAGCGGGCCAGCTCCGTCTTGCCCACCCCCGTAGGGCCGAGGAAGATGAAGCTGCCGATCGGCCGGTTCGGGTCTTGCAGGCCGGCACGGCTGCGACGCACCGCGTTGGACACGGCCACAATCGCTTCGTCCTGGCCGACCACACGCCGGTGCAGCCGCATCTCCATGCGCAACAGCTTCTCCACCTCCCCTTCCAGCAGTCGGGAAACCGGAATCCCGGCCCACTTGCTGACCACCTCGGCGATGTCTTCGCTGCCCACCTCTTCCTTGAGCAGCCGGAAATCTTGTTGCAGGTCTTTGAGCCGTTCTCCTTGCTCGTGCAGCCGGCTCTCCAGCTCGCGCATCGTGCCGTAGCGCAGGCGGGCGGCTTCTTCCAAGTTTGCGTCCCGTTCCGCCTGTTCAATGCGCACTTTGGTCGTCTCGATCTGCTCTTTGGTGTGGTGCAGATCGGCGATGGCCTGTTTTTCGGTCTCCCAGTGTGCCTTCAAGCGGCTCGATTCTTCGCGCAACTCGGCCAACTCTTTTTCCAGCTTATCCAGTCGGTCGCGAGACGCTTCGTCCGTCTCCCGCTTCAAAGCCTCCCGCTCGATCTCCATCTGCATAATGCGGCGGTCAATTTCGTCCAGTGCGGCCGGCTTGGAATCGATCTCCATGCGCAGGCGACTGGCTGCCTCGTCGATGAGGTCAATCGCCTTGTCGGGCAGGAAACGGTCGGAGATGTAGCGGTCGGAGAGGGTAGCGGCGGCGATGACCGCAGCGTCGGTAATGCGCACGCCGTGGTGCACCTCGTATCGCTCCTTGAGGCCGCGCAAAATGCTGATCGTGTCCTCGACGGTCGGCTCGTCCACCAACACCGGCTGGAACCGGCGCTCCAGCGCGGCGTCCTTCTCGATGTATTGGCGATATTCGTCCAGCGTGGTGGCCCCGATGGTGTGCAGTTCGCCACGCGCCAACATGGGCTTGAGCATGTTGCTGGCGTCCATGGCCCCCTCCGCTGCGCCGGCCCCCACGACGGTGTGCAGCTCATCAATGAAGAGGACAACGCGCCCCTCGGAATCGGTGATCTCTTTGAGCACAGCCTTGAGCCGCTCCTCGAACTCGCCCCGGTATTTGGCGCCGGCGATGAGCGAGCCGAGATCCAGTTGGACGAGCTGCTTGTCCTTGAGTCCCTGCGGCACGTCGCCGCGCACCATGCGCTGGGCCAGACCCTCGACGATGGCCGTCTTGCCGACGCCCGGGTCGCCGATGAGCACGGGGTTGTTCTTCGTGCGGCGCGAAAGTACCTGGATGACGCGACGAATCTCTTCGTCCCGCCCGATGACCGGGTCTAGTTTGCCTTGCTGGGCCAGCTTGGTCAGGTCACGCCCGTATTTTTCCAGGGCCTGATAGGTCGTTTCGGGCGTGGGCGTGGTGACGCGCTGGCTGCCGCGGATCGTGCGCAGGGCTTGCAGCGCCGCGTCGCGGGTGACGCCGGCCCCTTGCAGGATACGGTCGGTCGCCCCGCCGGCAGCCTGAATCAGCCCAAGCAGCAGGTGTTCCGTGCTGACGTACTCATCCCGAAAGGTACCGATTTCTTTTTGCGCCCGATCCAACACGCGACTCAAGCGTGGCGAAATGTAGACCTGCGCTGCGCCGCCGTAGACCTTGGGCAACTTGTCCAGCTCGCTTTCCGCCTGCCGGCGCAGGGCCGCCGGGCTGGCGCCGACCTGTTGCAGCACTTCCGGCACCACCCCCTCGCGTTGCTGCAAGAGTGCGGCCAGCAAATGTTCCGGTTCGACCTGATTATGATTGCCTTCCTGAGCAAGGCTCTGGGCAGCCAGAATGGCCTCTTGTGCTTTCTCGGTAAATTTGTTTAGATTCATGGTCTTC
>CAYWAK010000342.1:0-2446 GCA_964455755.1 uncultured Ardenticatenales bacterium
ATCTGTGTTTCTCTGTGAACATCTGTGTTCTATAAGGAAAAAACAGGCCTCTCCGACAGCCTGATAGGCCTGCTTTACCCCAAAACGGCTTCATACACCCGGCGCGTTTGCTGCGCCGCGGCGGCCCATCGAAAATGGCTCGCTTGCTTGACCGCGCTTTCCCCCAGGCCTCGAAGACGGTCTTCATCTGAAAGCAATTCGGCCAGCACACCGGCCAGCCCGGAATCATCTTGCGTCGAGACGAGCACGCCCCCCTCGCCCACCAGTTCCGGCAGGGAGGATGTGCGAAAGGCCACGACCGGCGTGCCACAAGCCATCGCTTCCACCACCGGCAGGCCGAACCCTTCGTACCGCGAGGGGAAAACGAACAGGTCGGCAGAACGATAGAGGACCGGCTTGTCTTCCTCGGAAACCCAGCCGGTGAAACGAACCGCGTCTTCCACCCCGAGCGTGTTGGCCAAGCGGGGCAGCCCGGCGCCGGGTGGCAACCGGCCGGCGATCACCAGCGAGGGGCAGCGCACGTCCTCTTTGCGCAGCCGGGCGAAGCTGCGCAACAACAGCGGCACGTTCTTGCGCGCATCAAATCCGCCCAGATAGAGGAAATACCGGTCCGGCAGAGCAAGGCGATTGCGCACGCGGATTTCGTCCTCTGGTTCGCTTTCTGGACGGTACTGGCTGCCCACGCCCAAATAGACCACGGTGACCCGTTCCGGCGGCAGGTTCAGGTGAGTGATCAGGTCACGCCGGGTAGCTTGCGAATCGGCAACCACGTGTGCTGCCCGCTGCGTTGCCGCACACACCAGCGCGGTGTAGGCGCGCGCGAGAGGCGAGCGACGGTATTCGGGCAGCAGGAGAGGGATAAGGTCATGAACGGTCACCACAACCGGCACACGGCAATATAGAGGAGGCGCCCAATAGGGAACATGCAGCACCGCAGCACCGCCGGCCTGGGCACGATGGGCCACGTGCCCCTGCTCGAAAAAGAGCTTCCCCAGATGGCTGCGCCTCGCCCACGCAGGAGGACGCAGGAGTTCTACATCCACAGCGGGTCGCAGGTGGGCTGTCAGATGATGGAGATACTGGCCACTCCCGACATGCTCCTGGCCCCAGAAAAAAGCGTTTAGGGCAACGCGCATCGGTTCAATAGCCGTGGGGGTGCTTTTGGTACCAGTCCCACGCACTCTGAATAATGTCACGCAGATCGGGAATGCGGGGCCGCCACCCCAATTCGCGTTGAATGGATGCCGCGCTGGCTACCAGGATCGGAGGATCGCCCAAGCGTCGCGGCGCCTCGCGGGCCGGGATAGGGTGTCCGGTGACGTCGCGGGCCACGTGAAGCACCTGGCGCACGCTGAAGCCTTGCCCGTTCCCCAGGTTGTAGATGCGGCTGCCTTTGTCCAGCGCCTCCAAGGCCAGGATATGGGCCGAGGCCAGGTCCAAGACGTGGATATAATCGCGAACACACGTGCCGTCGGGGGTAGCGTAGTCGGTGCCGTAGATTTCCAGGTGGTCGCGCTGCCGGTGGGCGACTTGCAACACCAGCGGAATGAGATGCGCTTCCGGACTGTGGTCCTCGCCCCGTTCGGGCGTAGCTCCCGCGGCGTTGAAATAGCGCAAGCTGGCAAAGCGCAGCCCGTGGACCTGGTCGAACCAATGCAACATGTGTTCCACCGCCAACTTCGTCTCGCCATACGGATTGACGGGCGACAACCGGTCCCCTTCGTGGATGGGAATTTTCTCGGGATCGCCGTAGACGGCAGCCGTGGAGGAGAGGACAAAGCGTTTCACGCCGGCAGCCAAGGTCGCTTCCAACAAGTTCAGGCTGCCCACCACGTTATTCCGAAAATAGCGTTCCGGCACCTGCATGGACTGGCCTACCAGGCTCAGCGCCGCGAAGTGCATAACCGCGTTTATGTCGTTCGATTTGAATAGCTGGCGTAGTTTGCGCGGCTGGGATAGATCGCCCAAAACAAATTGTGCTTCTTCGGGTACCGCCAGCCGATGTCCGTGACGAAGGTTATCATAGATCGTAACACGATAACCGGCACGGAGCAATTCTGTCGCGGTAATACTTCCAATGTATCCGGCGCCGCCGGTAACAAGAACGTGCATTTTCTGTATGGCGTACCACGTAATCTGTGGATGAAGGCTCTTGGCCGGTTCCTGCGAATCGCGCGGTACGGATTTACTTTCGTTCGTCGCCTGACTGCTGACGCTCCGTAGTATACCTGCTTTCCCCCCGATTGTCGAATCGGATTTGTCTCTCCGGGTGTCCGGAAAAGTTTTGCGGGGCAATGTACCCTCCGGCAAATAATTAACCACCAACGTGCTGCGTGACACATGAAACTTGACACTCGACATGTTCCCCGTTGACAAATGTCCCCCAAAAAAGGGTACACTTGACACCTGAATTTGCAGTCGAAGCATGGTATGATGGTATATGATC
>CAYWAK010000343.1:0-2393 GCA_964455755.1 uncultured Ardenticatenales bacterium
GAATGACACGTCCGAAGTTGGGATATTTTATTTCTTCCACGTCCCTTAGTCTGTGCCATAGTCTACAACTATACGGAGACTGTGTCAGGGAGGTCAGGGAACAATGCAATACCGCCGTGTAGCATCTTTGAAAACTGCCGATGCTTTTCGCGGGTATCTGGCTCAGATAGAGGTGGACCTGCCTTTCGACGTAGAGATGAGGACAGGTTCGGAAGCGCCTCTGGCCCAGCCCTATCGTCTGAAGAACGGTTTCACGGTGGGCAACCGTTTCTGCACCCTACCCATGGAAGGCTGGGATGGGACAACCGATGGTCGCCCGACCGGGCTGACGATCCGCCGCTGGCAGCGTTTTGGCCTTAGCGGCGCCAAGCTGATCTGGGGTGGCGAGGCAGTGGCCGTGCGGCCAGACGGCCGCGCCAATCCCAATCAGTTGGTGATTGATGAGAAGACCGTCGGTGAACTGGCAGCGCTACGGGAGACGCTGGTGGCCACCCACGAGACCCACTTTGGTCGCACCGACGATCTGCTGGTGGGGCTGCAACTGACGCACTCCGGCCGCTTTGCACGCCCCTATGAGAAGATGGGGTTAGTGCCCAAAATCCTCTACCACCACCCGATACTCGATGCCAGGTTTGGCCTCACGCCCGACACACCCGTGATGAGCGATGACGAGATCGCTCACCTGGTAGAAGACTTTGTCCGGGCATCCTGCCTGGCTCAGCACGCTGGCTTTGCTTTTGCGGACATCAAACATTGCCACGGCTACCTGGGGCACGAATTCCTCAGCGCCGTCGATCGGCCAGGACGGTATGGCGGGAGCTTCGAGAACCGGACGCGTTTCTTGCGCGACGTCGTAGCCGGCATTCGGGCGGAGGCGCCCGATCTGGAGATTGCCGTGCGCCTGAGTGCTTTCGACTTTGTCCCGTTCCGCCCCGGGCCGGATGGTCGTGGGGAGCCGGTGTTCCGTGGGGACGAGGAGTACCACGGCGATACGCTCTATCGCTATGCCTTTGGCGGTGACTGCACGGGCTTGGGCATCGATTTGGACGAACCCCGCGCATTCCTCGACACGTTGGCCGCGCTGGACATCGAGTTGGTGTGCATAACGGCCGGGAGCCCATACTACAACCCGCATATCCAGCGGCCGGCACTTTTCCCGCCCTCGGACGGCTACCAGCCGCCGGAAGACCCACTGACCGGAGTGGCACGGCAGATCCTCGTTACGGCCAGCTTGAAGCAATACCGACCCGACCTCGCTTTTGTCGGTTCGGCCTATTCCTACTTGCAGGAGTGGCTGCCCAACGTGGCGCAGCACGTCGTGCGCACTGGGCAGACCGATTTTGTCGGCCTGGGGCGCATGGTTCTGGCCTATCCAGACCTGGTCGCCGACGTGCTGGCTGGCCGGCCGCTGCAGCGCAACCGCATCTGCCGTACCTTCAGCGACTGTACGAACGCTCCCCGTGCTGGCCTGGTGTCAGGTTGTTATCCGTTGGACGAGTTCTACAAGAGGCGGCCGGAGGCAGAGACCTTGGCCGAGATCAAACGAAAGTCCGCGATGTGAAATGACAACCGATATCACCCCTGCTGTCATTAAACGCGACCGCAGCATCGTCATCGCCGGCCTCGCCGCCGTCATTGCTTTGGCTACTGCGTTTGTGTTGATGGAAAAAGCAGCGCCAGCGGGGGAACGCTTGGGGCGAATGGGAGGCGTTTTCTTCATGATCTGGGGCATGGGGATGCTGTTCTGGTGACTGGAGTTTGGCAAAAACAGAGAAACCTGGTTGACAATTGTCCTCAATGGGTAGTCGGTTTACACCGTCTTCAGTTTCCAACGCCCTTGCCGGTAGCGCAGGCCCATCAAGGTGGCTTGCAAGATCCAGCCCAGAGCCAGCCCGAGCCAGATCCCATCGGCTCCGAGGCCAGCCGACCGTGAGAGTGTGTATGCCAGGGGGACCTGGATGAGCCACAATGAGATGAGGTTGATGATCATGGGCGACAGGGTATCGCCAGCCCCCGACTGGGCCGCGTCAAACACGGTATTCAATGTGAATCCCAGGTAGCCGATGCTGAGCGCTCGGATCACGTGTATGCCGACTGAGATCGTCTCCGCATCGTGGCTGAATAGCGCCATGACCTGCGGAGCGAAGAGCACCAGCAAGCCGAGAGCGCAGCCGCCCACCAATGCCACGGCGCGGGCGATGAGGCTGACGGAACGCTCGGCGCGTTCCGGTTGCACTGCACCCAGGTTCTGACCCACCATGGCCGGTGTAACGCCCGACAGCCCCGCGCTCGGAATCATGGTAAAACTAAAGATCCGCTGAACGATCACCCACGCGGCCAGCGTCGGTGCGCCGAACCAGGAGATGAGGCGAGTGAGTACCGACATCGCCAGG
>CAYWAK010000344.1:0-2380 GCA_964455755.1 uncultured Ardenticatenales bacterium
ACAAAAAAATGCACACACATGTCAACCCACAGGAGGATATTGAGATGACTGAAAGCAAGGGAAACGCAGGCGGAAAATGCCCGGTGATGCACGGCGGTGCCACGGAGAGCAGCATGTCGAACATGGAATGGTGGCCCAAGTCACTGAACCTCGACATTTTACATCAACACGATACCAAGACCAATCCGATGGGAAAGAGCTTCAACTATCGGGAAGAGGTCATGAAACTCGATTTTGCGGCGCTCAAGAAAGACCTGACCGCGCTGATGACGGACAGCCAGCCCTGGTGGCCGGCGGACTGGGGTCACTATGGCGCTCTGATGATCCGCATGTCTTGGCACGCGGCCGGGACCTATCGTACTGCTGATGGCCGGGGCGGTGCCGGTACCGGTAACCAGCGTTTCGCACCGATCAATTCCTGGCCGGACAACGTCAACCTGGACAAGGCGCGCCGCCTGCTTTGGCCGATCAAGAAGAAATACGGCAACCAGCTAAGCTGGGCTGACCTGATTGCCTATGCCGGCACCATCGCCTATGAGTCCATGGGCCTGAAGACCTTCGGCTTTGGTTTCGGCCGCGAGGATATCTGGCATCCGGAAAAGGACACTTACTGGGGTTCTGAAAAGGAGTGGCTCGCCAAGGAGCGCTATACCGACGCCAACGACGAGGCCTCGCTCGAGAACCCGCTCGCTGCCGTGCAGATGGGCCTGATCTATGTCAACCCGGAAGGCGTCGACGGCAAACCCGATCCGATGAAGACGGCTCAAGCCGTGCGCGTGACCTTTGCCCGCATGGCGATGAACGACGAGGAGACCGTCGCCCTGACCGCCGGTGGCCATACCGTTGGTAAAACTCATGGCAATGGCAATGTGGCGGACGTTGGCCCCAATCCCGCGGCGGCGGAACTTGAAGATCAGGGTCTGGGCTGGATGATCAAGAACAAGCGAGGCATCGGCCGCGACACCGTCTCCAGTGGCCTTGAAGGCGCCTGGACCACCCATCCGACAAAGTGGGACAACGGCTATTTCCACCTGCTGCTCAATTACGACTGGGAAATCACATCGAGCCCCGCGGGCGCCCGGCAGTGGGAGCCGATCAATATCAAGGAAGAAGACATGCCGGTTGACGTTGAGGATCCATCGATCCGCTGCAACCCGATGATGACCGATGCCGACATGGCCATGAAGGTGGACCCGGAGTATCGGAAAATCTCCGAGCGGTTCTACAAGGATCCGGAGTACTTCTCCGAAGTCTTCGCCCGCGCATGGTTCAAACTGACGCATCGTGATATGGGGCCGAAGGCGCGCTACATCGGTCCCGACGTGCCGAAAGAAGACCTGATCTGGCAGGACCCGGTGCCTGTTGGCAAGACCAGCTACGATGTACAGGCAGTGAAAGCGGCGATTGCCAAGAGTGGCTTGAGCATTAGCGAGTTGGTCACGACGGCGTGGGACAGTGCGCGCACTTTCCGTGGTTCCGATATGCGCGGCGGCGCCAATGGCGCCCGTCTCCGCCTGGCCCCGCAGAAGGACTGGGAAGGCAACGAACCCGGGTGCCTGAAAAAGGTGCTGGCCGTGCTTGAACCGATTGCTGTCGATAGTGGCGCCAGCGTGGCGGACGTGATCGTGCTCGCAGGTAACGTCGGCGTCGAGCAAGCTGCCAGGGCCGCCGGTTTTGACATACCCGTACCTTTCTCGCCCGGTCGCGGCGATGCGACGGAAGAGATGACCGATGCGGAGGCCTTCGACGTGCTGGAACCTGTCCATGATGGCTACCGTAACTGGCTCAAGAAGGACTATGTGGTCAGCGCGGAAGAGCTGATGCTCGACCGCACGCAACTGATGGGTCTGACCGCTCACGAGATGACCGCGCTGGTGGGCGGCATGCGTGTGCTTGGCACCAATCATGGCGGCACGAAGCACGGTGTGTTCACCGATCGCGAGGGCGTCCTGAGCAATGACTTCTTTGTGAACCTGACGGACATGAACTATACGTGGAAGCCTGCCGGTAATAACCTGTATAAAATCCGCGACCGCAAGACAGACAAGGTCAAGTGGACGGCAACGCGCGTGGATCTCGTATTCGGCTCCAACTCAATTCTGCGTGCCTATGCCGAAGTCTATGCGCAGGATGACAACAAGGAGAAGTTCGTGCGGGACTTCGTCGCGGCATGGACGAAAGTAATGAATGCCGATCGATTCGACCTGGCCTGATCCTCCGCAGATATCCCCACACTGTGAATACCCGCAGTGTGGGAGTATGAGAGCCGAAGAAAATGAATTAAAACACATAACGAACAAGGATAGATCGTGTGAGCAAAGCGAACCACGATCTTATCCGGTAGTTGAACAAGCCCGGTCAAGCTATAAGAAAATATCTT
>CAYWAK010000345.1:0-2357 GCA_964455755.1 uncultured Ardenticatenales bacterium
CCACGTGTCAATTTTACCGTAATGGGTTCAAACGTTCGGACGTTTCAACGTTCCAAACGTTTCGGCTATGCGTACTGCGCCAACCCAAAATCGCAAATCTAAAATCCAAAATGCGGAGAGTCGCCTATGCTACAAACAGAGTTTGAGTTCACATTGCCCAAAGGGTACGTAGACTCCGAGGGCAACGTACACCGCGACGGGGTCATGCGTCTGGCCACAGCCCTTGACGAGATTGCCCCCATGCGCGATCCGCGGGTGAAGGTCAATGAAGCTTATCTGACGATCATCCTGCTCTCGCGGGTGATCACCAGCCTGGGCACGCTGCGGCACATCAATCCGGGGGTCATCGAGAAATTGTTCTCGGCCGATCTCGCCTATTTGCAAGATTTCTACCGCATGATCAATGAGGATGGCTATGCCCAGGTGGAGATCGTCTGTCCGGAATGCCAACACCGTTTTGAATGGGAGATTGTGCCCCAGGGGGGGTGACGGTCTACCCGCTCGATCGCCTGTACAATGAGATGGCCTACATCGCCTATCATTTCCACTGGCCATACCACGAGGTCATGAAGATGGACCATCGGGAACGCCAGCGGTGGGTGGACGAAATCGCAGCCATTAACACACGGCTGAACCGCATGGCCGAGGAGGGGACGTGAGCGCCCGCATCGGGTCTTCCGGCCGCCGCGCGCGTGAGTTTGCCCGGCAGCGCATGGCGGCTTTGCGGTCCGACGAGGTGCCGGCAACGTCTGCGGCGGTGCTTGCCGGCGGGTTGCCTTTGTTGCGCCGTGCGCCGGTCATTTCGCGCTTGTCAAGCGATGAGGAAACAACCTCCCTGCCTGCGCCGGCGCCAGGCCAGGCAGGCGAGCGGGAGACATCTCACCCTTCGGCGGAAGAGGTGGCCGATCACGTGTACCGTCTCTTCTGCCAAGATTGGCGACTGGGGCGGGAACGACAAGGGGGCTGGAGGTAGAGGTAGAGAGGGAGGATTCGTATGGCCCCGACAGGGCAGAGAAGTGAGGCTCACGCCTCGTTTCGTTTTGCTGTGCAGATCAGTGGCATTGACGAGGCGGTGTTCAGCGAATGTACCTTGCCACCGTTGGAAGTAGATGTCCTCCAGCAGAAGGAAGGCGGGTACAACACCGGCGTGCATCAATTGCCCGGGCCGGTGAAGCCCGGCAAAATCACACTCAAGCGGGGCCTCGCCCAGTCGAACGAATTGCTGAAGTGGTACCGGGATGTGGCCAACGGCAAGGTAAAGGATGCGGAGAAGAACGTATCGGTGGTGATGTACGATTCCACGTATAGCGAAGTGATGCGCTGGAATTTCTCGAAGGCCTACCCGGTCAAGTGGACCGGACCGACTTTCAAATCATCGGAAAACACCATCGCCATTGAGACATTGGAACTGGCCTTTGCGGAGGTTGATTTTCAGTAGCGGAGAAGCAGCCATTGTTTGTGCCGATTGCTAAGAGATACAAACCCATAGTCCGCCTCACACGGGAGACGCTTGGGCAGCGCGTCAGTCGCCGGCTGAGACCGAGAACCATCTGGCGGGCCATGCTGCACAGGTCCGTTCAGCTCAAGTACCACAGCATGGACCGGCCACTGGTGTGGCAAGCGTTGACCCCGTTCGCATCCCGATTCCGAACCGGTTTGACCGGGCCGGCGCGCGTGCGTGAGGCAGCGGGCCTTGCCGGTGCCACGCAGCCGTCCGAGCCGCGCCAGATTTTGCAGCGTATCCGCCGGGAACTGGCCGGCAAATCGGCGCCACCATCGCCCGCGAGTGGTGTGCCGCGGTCGCAGCCCCAGGAGGCAACGGGCGCCGCCTCGTCTGGCGAAACGGACGTCGCCGGGGTTCAGCGCATTTCGGCTTCCGTACCCCGTTCACGGCAACGGAGAGAATCGCTTCGGCCAACCGCGAGGGCGCGCCCCTTGAGAGGCTCGGTCGAAGAGATTCCCGCCCCGGAAGCGACCGAGACGGTGGTAGAGAGCGGGCCGGATTTGCCGGCCGCGGAGATCCAGGCCAAGACGGCAGAAACGCCCGGACGAAAACCTGAGCCTGTCCTGCCTCGGCAAACGCCGCCCCCAGACGAGGACTTCAACGCAGTCGAAGCGCCGACGATGATTTCTCCGGAGGCCGTGACGGAAGAGGCCCGATCACACCCGCCGCCGGCAACGAAAGCGTCTGCGGAGCCGTCGGAGATGGCGCAAGAGCCGGCCCAGCGCCCTGCCTCGGCAGACGATTCCATGGAGACGCAGACCGTGGTGGCGTTGCCTGAGGCATCCGCAGCAGAGAAACCTTTATCGCCCCCGGTGGCGCAGACAGTCGAACGGGAGGAACGTCCCTCGCACCC
>CAYWAK010000346.1:0-2315 GCA_964455755.1 uncultured Ardenticatenales bacterium
TTCGCAATCGCTCATGTTTGCCCTTCCCACAAGATTGTGGTACACTGTGCAGGCACACCGTCAGTGCCCCCGAACTTGAGTTTTCGCGATGAACCATTCCAATCGTAAGTATTGCACGTTCGATCGCGTCCAGGTGTAGCAAACCTTTAGCCAAAAGAGTCTGGCCCCCCTCGGGACAATAGCATGGGTTGTTCCAGGAACACATAGCAAGGAGAAACTACTATGTCAAACGTCGAATACCAGCCAAACGAACCGGCCGCGCCGGTAGAAATCCACGGTGGTCTCGACCGCTGGTGTGCCAATGCTATCCGCGCGCTAGCCATTGACGCCGTGCAGCGGGCCAACTCCGGCCATCCCGGCCTGCCGCTGGGCACGGCAGACATTGCCTACGTGATGTGGGACCGCTTTTTGCGCCACAACCCTGCCGATCCTGCCTGGCCCAACCGCGACCGCTTCGTACTCTCCGCCGGCCACGGCTCGGCGATGCTCTACGCGCTGCTCTACCTGACCGGCTACGACCTGCCGCTGGATGAGTTGTTGAACTTCCGGCAATGGGGCAGCCGGACCCCCGGCCACCCTGAATACGGCCTAACCCCCGGCGTGGAAGCGACGACCGGCCCACTCGGACAGGGGTTTGGCACCGGCGTGGGCATGGCTCTGGCCGAAGCAATGTTGGCTGCCCGCTTCAACCGCCCCGGCTTCCCCATCGTAGACCACTACACGTATGCCCTCGTCAGCGACGGCGACCTGATGGAAGGAGTGGCCAGCGAGGCCGCTTCCCTGGCCGGTCACCTGGGGCTGGGAAAGCTGATCTATCTCTACGATGACAACCACATCACCATCGAAGGCAGCACCGACCTGGCCTTCACCGAGGACGTGGCAGCTCGCTTCCGGGCCTACGACTGGCACGTGCAAAACGTGGACGGGTACGACCAGCCGGCCATCACTGAGGCCATTCGCCTGGCCCAGGCCGAGACGGCGCGTCCCTCGCTGATCGTGGCCCGCACACACATCGGCTATGGCAGCCCCCACAAACAAGATTTGGCAGCAGCACACGGCGCCCCACTGGGCGAAGAGGAAGTGCGCCTGACCAAGGAAGCCATCGGCTGGCCGGGCGACGCGCGCTTCTGGGTGCCGGACGCTGTGCAGGACCACTTCCGGCTGGCGCTGGAGCGCGGGGCACGGGATCAACAAGAATGGGAGGCCTTGTTCGCACGCTACCGTCAGGCGTTCCCCGACCTGGCCGAGGTGTGGGACGCGACGATGTCCGGCGAGCTGCCGGCCGGTTGGGAAGACAGCCTGCCGGTCTTCGACGCCGGCGGCAAGCCGCTGGCCACCCGCAAGGCCTCGGAAGCCGTGCTCAACGCCGTGGCGCCCGCCCTGCCGGCCCTCGTCGGCGGCTCCGCCGATCTGTCTGTTTCGAACAACACCTATCTCAAGGCGTATGGCGATGTCAATACCGGCACCTTCGAAGGACGCAACCTGCACTTCGGCGTCCGCGAGCATGGCATGGGCGCGGTACTCAACGGCATGGCGCTGCATGGTGGGTTTCGACCCTACGGCGGCACCTTCCTGGTCTTCTCTGATTACATGAGACCGTCCATTCGCCTGGCGGCGCTGATGCACCTGCCGGTTATTTACGTCTTCACGCACGACAGTATCGGGCTGGGCGAAGATGGCCCGACGCACCAGCCGGTCGAGCACCTGGCAGCGTTGCGTGCCATTCCGAACCTGGCCGTCGTGCGGCCGGCCGAGGCGAACGAGACCGTTCAGGCCTGGAAAATCGCGCTGGAGCGGATGGACGGCCCGACGGCGCTGCTCCTCACCCGTCAGGGCCTGCCCATCCTCGATGCGGACGCTGTCCAAGGGGCTGCTCGCGGCGGGTATGTGCTGGCCGATGCGAAGGGGGACAAGCCGGAGGTAATCCTGCTCGCGTCCGGCTCCGAGGTCAGCCTGGCGCTGGAAGCGCGCGATGCGCTGGCCAGGCAGGGCGTGGCCGCTCGCGTGGTGAGCATGATCAGTTGGGAGCTGTTCGACGCGCAACCGCAACCCTATCGCGATGCCGTACTCCCGCCGGCCGTCACCGCGCGGCTGGCCATCGAAGCGGGCGTTGCGCAGGGGTGGCACAAATACGTGGGCGACGCCGGCAGCGTGATTTCCATTGAGGGCTTCGGTGCGTCCGCGCCGTACGGCACGATCATGCGGAAATACGGTTTCTCTGTAGAAAATGTCCTCCGTCACATCCGGTAGGCGCTTACGATGCGAACATCGACAAGAAGTTGTCTGTGTTTCTGTAGGACACAGATTTTCACAGG
>CAYWAK010000347.1:0-2313 GCA_964455755.1 uncultured Ardenticatenales bacterium
AGGCTGCTGACAGGCTCGAAAGCCTGTTCCACGTGTCAATTTTACCGTAATGGGATGAATGATGAACGGCAGGGGGTAGAGGGTGGAGATAGAGGAGACCAAGAAGGCGAAACACGAGGCACGGAACACGTGACACCCAACACTTATTTTCAAAACGGAAACATGCTATGCACCTGATAGCCATTGGTTTGGATCACCACAACACGCCGGTCGAGTTACGGGAAAACCTGGCTTTTCCGCCGGAAAAACGGGAACAGGCCCTGCGCCGGTTGGCCGGCTACAACGGCACGGATGGCACCCGCATGTTCGCAGAGGCCGTGATTGTTTCGACCTGCAACAGGGTGGAAATCTACGTCCTGGCTCGCGATGTTGAGCAGGGTTACGAATCCCTGGTACATTTCCTTGCCGACTTTCACGATGTCGCGGCCACGGGGATCAAGCCCCATCTGTACGCGCTGGAAGGGCACGACGCGGCGGCGCACCTTTGTGCCGTGGCTGCCGGCACAAAATCACTCATCATCGGCGAGCCGCAGATTCAAGGCCAGGTCAAAGAAGCCTTCGAGGCGGCACATGACATCGGCACTGCCGGCCCCGTCCTTTCCGCGTTGTGTCGCGCGGCCCTGCGATCCGGCAAGCGGGCACGCACCGAGACCGCTATCAGCCAACATGCCGTCTCCGTCAGCCATGCGGCCGTGGAACTGGCACGCAAAATCTTCGACAACCTCTCCCCGTTGCACGTGCTCCTCGTCGGCTCCGGCGAAATGAGCCGGCTGGCGGCCAAAACCCTGCTGGAGCAAGGCGCGCACGACCTTACCGTGGTCAACCGCTCGCTGGAGCATGCGCAAGAAATGGCCGCGCCTTTCAACGGCTGCGCCCTTTCGTTTGATGAATTTGAAGAGAGCCTGAAACATTCCGACATTGTGATCACCTCGACGGCTGCGCCCGAGCCGATCATGCGCGCGGATCTCGTGCGTGCCGCCATGAAGGCGCGCCAGCACCGGCCCCTCTTTATCATTGATATTGCCGTCCCTCGTGACGTTGACCCTGCGGTCGGCAGGCTGGAGAACGTATTCCTCTTCGACATAGACAATCTGAAAGATGTCATGGAGGCGAATCTTGAACAGCGTCGCAAGGAACTGGGCAAAGTAGCCACGGCTGTGGAGGAAGAGACACAACAGTTCATGCATTGGCTCAGTACCCTGGCGGTCTCGCCTACCATCGCCGATCTGCACCATCGCGCGGAAGAAATCCGGCGGGCTGAAGTGGACAAGGCGTTGCGTCGCATGGGCACCCTATCGAATCGGGAGCGCAACATTGTCGAGTCCCTCTCCAAGGGAATCGTCAACAAACTGCTCCACCGTCCCACGGTACGTCTGAAAGCTGAAGCGACAAACGGAAATGGCGTTGTCTATTCTGCTACGCTCCGCGAATTGTTCGGTCTGGCCGGGGAGGAGGAATCGTGAACGTGTTCTTCTTCTCTCTGGCTCTCCCCTTGTACCTGCTTAGCACAACCTTTTACGAGGTTTACCTGGTGCTGCGTACGGCATGGGCTCGCACATGGGGTACGCGCGTCTTGATCCTGGCTGCCGGCATACATGCGGCCGCGCTCTCCTTGCGCTGGTGGGAATCGGGACACTTGCCCCTTTCCAACCTCTTTGAAACGCTTTCTACCTACGCCTTTCTGCTGGCGATTGTCTATCTGGTCGTGGAACGGTACTCCGGACGCAAGGTGGTGGGCGCATTTGTCAGCCCGCTGATTTTCCTGCTTTTCTTCGCGGCCGCTACCCTACCGAAAAACATCGACCAGCTAGAGCCGCAATTGCACAGTCCCTGGTTAGGGGTGCACGTGGGCCTCTTCTTCCTGGCGTACACGTTCATGGCCCTGGCATTCGCCGCGGCCGTGGTCTATTTGCTGCAAGAACGCGGGCTGCGCCAGAAACGACCGGGGGCCTGGTACTATCGCCTGCCGCCGCTGGCCAAAATGGACAATCTGAGTCACAGTCTGGCCGCAATCGGCGTTCCCCTGATGACCCTGGCCATCCTCACCGGCTCGCTCTGGGCGAAACAGGCCTGGGGAACATTCTGGACGCTGGATCCAAAACTGAATCTGGCGCTGCTGACTTGGTTCATTTATGTGTTGTACTTTTTTCTGCGACATAGCTTGGGATGGCGCGGGCGGCGCGCCGCATGGGTGTTGGTTGCCGGATTCGTGGCCGTCATCTTCACCTACTTTGGCACATCGGTCATGGCCCCGGGGCCGCATAATTTCTTGGGGAAAAGGTAAAACGGGTAAGACCTGCCAGCGGCCTCTGT
>CAYWAK010000348.1:0-2291 GCA_964455755.1 uncultured Ardenticatenales bacterium
TACAGCTATTTTGCGGATGAGTGAATCTGTGGTGGCCGGGCAAACAAATTATAGAACAGGATTCTGAAAAAGTCAACCCATGGAGGAACACGCATTTGGAAAGCGCCCGGCGAATGGCAATCCACCGGTTGTAGACGCGGATTGCCGTCCGCCCTGAGCAAGCGAGGCAGCTTTGGACGCAAGGAAAATGACGGGCACTTTGCAAATAGTACAAATGCCCCCTTGTAGTCTGTCAGAGCATGTAGTAGAATGAAGACGTAAGGAAATCAAGATGAGCATTCACGCCACGTTTTCCGGGCCTATCCAATCTGTACGTCGCCGGGTGGCCCTGCGTCTGGCGTTCTGCGGGATGGGTCTGGCTGCCGGCATCGGGATGAGCGTCTCGTTCGTGTTGCCGGCCGGGGCACAGGGGCCTGCCACGTACTACGTGCGGCCCGATGGCGGTTCGGCCACACAGTGCAGCGGCCGGGTCGACGCGCCCTACCCCGGCACGGGCACAGCCCAACCCTGCGCCTGGGACCACCCCTTCCGCGCACTACCGCCCGCCGGGCCGCGACGCATCGCCGGAGGCGACACCCTTATCATCGCCGCCGGCAGCTACCGCATGGGCTACGGCGCTCCCGAGGCCAATCAGGATGGTGACACCTGCGCTCGTGACTATCCCTGGGGCTGCGTCATGCCGCCGATTCCCGGAGGCCCCGACGCCGCGCATCCCACGCGAATCCTTGGCTCCGGCTGGGATAGCGGCTGCGCGAACCCGCCCGAATTGTGGGGCACAGAGCGGGCTTCCGCGATACTCGACCTGACCGGTTCCAGCAACATCGAGCTGGCCTGCCTGGAGATCACCGACCATGCCGGCTGCGTGGAGTTTCACACCGGCGGGCTGGCCTGCGAACGCAACAGCTATCCCTACGGCGACTGGGCCGCCGTGGGACTATTCGCCGCGGACTCGGCAAACGTTCACCTGCGGGACGTGAACATCCACGGTTTGGCCGACACGGGTGTTCACGCCGGCCGGCTTACCAATTGGACCGTGGAGAACGTTCGCATCGCCGGCAATGGCTTTGCCGGATGGGACGGCGACATTGCCGGCACAGACTCGAATTCCGGCACCCTGACCTTCCGCCACTGGATCGTCGAATGGAACGGCTGCGCCGAGACCTATCCCGCCGGGCAGCCAGCCGGGTGCTGGGCGCAAAGTGCCGGCGGATATGGTGACGGCGTGGGCACCGGCGCCACCGGCGGAAACTGGATCATCGAGGATAGCCGCTTCCTGCACAACACCTCCGATGGCCTCGATTTGCTCTACCATACGCTGGGCGGCACAATCACCTTGAATCGCGTCCGCGCAGAGGGCAATGCCGGCAACCAGGTGAAAGTCACCGGCAGCACAACCATCACCAACAGCGTGCTAGTCGGGAACTGTGCCTTTTTCGATGGCCAGACCTTCACCTACAACGTTGATCCCTGCCGGGCGCTTGGCAACACGCTGGAGGTCATCTATACGGGCGGGGAACAGAGCCGGATCGTCAACTCCACCCTCTACGGACAGGGGGACGGTCTGGTAGGAGGCGGAAGTCGTGCAGGCTTCCAGTGCAACGGAACAGAAACGCTCACCGGTTGGAACAACCTGTTTCTGGGCGATGATGACTACTTTTCCCCCGGAGACATCACCTTTCTCTTTTATCAAGAGAGCTGCTCCGGCCTCACGCTGGCAAGCGATCACAGTCTGGCCTACCACGTCAAGAACACCGGCGCACCTTATGCGACGCCGGCCTTCCCCAGCACAAACAACCTGCTGCAAGACCCGCTGCTGGCCGGGCCACTCTCCGGCGCCACCTACGGCATGACTCTGACCGCCGGCAGCCCGGCGATTGACGCCGGCACGTCCGTGGGCGCACCGCTCGTTGATTTCGACGGCCACCTGCGCGACGCCACGCCGGACATCGGCGCTTACGAATACTGCGCGCTAACCGGTGATTTCGATGGTGACCGGCAGATCACCCTGAGCGACTTGATGATCATCGCCAACGACTGGCACAATCCGGCCTTTTCCCCGGCGCACGACCTGGACGGCAACGGGCGGGTGGACGTGGCAGACATCATGCAGATCGCCGCGCATTGGGGGCAGAGCTGCGGGTGACCTCTCCGCTTGATGTGGACAACGCCAACCTGACTTCGCGCACAACCAGGCCGGTCGTTTGCTCACCGCAGAGACGCGGAGAACGCGGAGGAAGAAAGAGGTAAGGGCGCAGAATTCTACGCCCCTACTCTGCGGACTCGGCGAATCC
>CAYWAK010000349.1:0-2282 GCA_964455755.1 uncultured Ardenticatenales bacterium
CCTATTTACACAGGAGTCATACACCAAACCTTGCGCAAACTCAAGGCGGGCCAAAGGTTTGCACACAGTCTCTTTCTATGCTATAATACCAGCGAAAGAGGTTGTTTGCCAGTGTCACGCGCCGAGAGCCGAATGAACTGAAGAGAACCTTGAGGAGTACAGAGAAACCTTGCCCAAGACTTTCCGATTGGAATCATCCTCTGCCATTTTGCATGTAAGGGCACCTCAATCACAAAGCGCTAACCGGAGTTGCTCCGCTACGACCCATGGGAGGTAATGTGTTAGAAAAAGACCTCATGTTGCCCGCTGAAGCAGAGATTGATCTGAGGGCGTACTTCTCCCTGCTACTAAAATGGGCCTGGCTCATTGTTGTCATGTCTCTTCTTTCGGCAGGAACGGCCCTCGTAGTAAGCCTCCAGACGACGCCGGTGTACCGGACCACGACGACTCTGCGGGCCAGCAGTCCATCCAGTTCGGCACAGACAGACGTTGCCATGCTAAATTACGGCCAGCGGGTGGTAGAGACCTACGCCCAGTTGCTCAGCAAGGACACTGTGCTGGATGGCGTGATTGCCAACCTCGGCTTGAATATGACGTCTCGCCGGCTGAGGGGAGCCGTGACAGTCAAGTCTGTGCGGTCTACAGACCTGATCGAGATTAGCGTCGAAAATACGGACCCCGCCGTGGCCCAGGCCATCGCCAACGAGATTCCCAAGGCGTTTGCCGCGCAAGATCAGGCGTTACGCGAATCGCAGTATTCGCAACTCAAGAGCAGCTTGACCAGCCAGATGAATGAACTCGAAGCCAAGATGACGCAGCTACAGCAAGCGATTGCCGAAAAAAAGGCTGCCGGGGCTCAAGCGGATAGCACAGATCTGCTGATTTTGGAAAGCGATCTCGCACAAGCCCGCTCTAATCATGCAACCCTTCTCCAAAATTATGGTGCAGTACAATTGGCAGAAACACAGAGTGGCGGCAGTGTCATCGTTGTGGACCCGGCCAAGGTTCCCGAGAAACCCGTCCGCCCCCGCACCCGACTCAATGTGCTGCTCGCCGCTGTTGTGGGAGCCATGTTAGCGACCGGTGTGGTGTTCCTTATGGAGTATCTGGATGATACGCTCAAGACAGCGGACGACGTGCAAGGCGCGCTGGGGATCGCTACGCTTGCGCTCGTCGCCCGCACCCCGAACGGCAAGGGTGAAGCACACCAGGACCGTTTGCTGGCCACCACCTCCACCAAATCGCCATTCGCAGAACCATACCGTGTCCTGCGGACCAATATTCGATTTAGCGGCGTGGACAAACCTATCCAAACTCTGATGGTAACCAGCCCCAGCCCCAACGAGGGCAAGAGTACGACGGTGTCCAATTTGGCCATCGTGATGGCCCAAGCCGGGAAGAAGGTTCTCCTCATAGAAGCGGACTTACGGAAGCCGGTCTTGCACGATGTGTTTGGCGTCGCTAATCATCAGGGGGTAACCAATGCGTTAGTACAAACGGACACGGCGCTGGATGCGTTGATACAACAGACTACGCAAGAGAATCTGCGCGTAATCACCAGTGGGCCCCTCCCGCCCAATCCTTCGGAATTGCTGGATTCGCAGCGTATGAGACAACTGGTAGAGACGCTGAAGGAGGAAGCGGACATGCTGTTGTTTGACAGTCCTCCGGTGATGGTTGCAGCCGATGCCTCTATCCTCGCCGATCTGGTGGATGGAACGCTTCTGGTAATTGATAGCGGGAGTACACGACGGGAAGCTGCGCAACAAGCAATACAAACCCTGATACGGGGCCGGGCGCGGGTTTTGGGCGCAGTGCTCAACAATGTGGCCAGGACAAAAGGGAATTCTTATTATTACTACCACTCGGGCTACTATTCAGACAACGGCCAGGGTGACGGCCAACATCGTTCCGCCGGACAGGGCCGGTTCCGGGGCGTATGGACTCGCCTGCGAGGCAACTCGTAACATAGACCGGCATAGCAGACCACGCCGGAATGTTCCCAATCAGATATCTTTGGCGCAGACAAAAAGCATAGTTCTCTCCAGGCAGTTTTTTTCTTAAGAGTAGTTTTTATTCCGTAAATTTGCGAATCAGGAATTCAGCCAACTTTTCAACACCTGGACAACCTTTCCTTGTGCCGGAAGGGCGGAGCCTGCCCAGATAGCGAGCAACCGACCAGGCGACGGAAACAGGTTCGTATGGTAGCAGGGCAATAATCCGTGACATCTGAGAAATCGGTGGTTCAGGGGTTTCTCTACAAGGACCTGACTTACGCTATT
>CAYWAK010000350.1:0-2274 GCA_964455755.1 uncultured Ardenticatenales bacterium
CGGACTGTTCTGCGCCGAATTGGGTTTTGTAGAGCGTAGCGTACAGCCCACCACGGGCCAAGAGTTCGCTATGCGTGCCTTGTTCTACGACCTTGCCTGCGTCTATCACGAGGATCAGGTCGGCCGCCAGAATCGTCGACAGGCGATGGGCAATGACCAGGCTGGTGCGTCCCTCCATCAGAGGCTTCAGGGCAGACTGAATCAAGGCCTCCGAGCGCGAGTCGAGACTCGACGTCGCCTCATCGAGAATCAAGATGCGGGGGTTTTTGAGCAACACACGGGCCATGGCGATGCGCTGTTTCTCGCCACCCGACAAGCGGTATCCTTGCTCGCCCACCAGAGTCTCGAACCCATCCGGGAGGCCCACGATGAAATCGTAGATGTTTGCCGTGCGACACGCCGATTCGAGTTCTGCGGTCGTTGCGTTTGCTTTGGCGTAGAGCAGATTGGCGCGTATGGTGTCGTGAAACAGATACGTCTCCTGGGTCACCATGCCAATTTGGTTCGCCAGAGATTCCAGCGTGATGTCCCGTAAATCGTGCCCATCGAGCGTGATCCGGCCCGCGTTGGGTTCGTAGAGACGGGGGAGCAGGTAGGTGATGGTCGTCTTGCCGGCGCCGCTCGGCCCGACCAGCGCCGCGACCTGCCCCGGTAAGATTTCGAAGCTGACTTCGTGTACGGCCCACTGGGGCAGAGGGGGAGATGGCGCGATCGGCTTATCATCGTCTTCCCCTTGCTTATTTCCACTCTTCTTGGCAGGAAGTCGGAACCGTGCGGCCCAATCATAGCGCTCGACATCTTCGAGCCCGGTGACGATGCCCTCCACCTCTTCCGTATAGCTGAATGACACGTTCTCAAAGCGGACATGGCCCTCGACACGGTCGAGTTCTATTGCGCCCGGCCGGTCCACAATTTCTACGGGCAGATCGAGCACCTCGAATACGCGCTCGAAGCTGACCATGGAAGTGACGAACTCCACACGCACGTTCATCAGCGACATGAGCGGTCCGTACAGTTGCGTCAAATAGGTGCCGAAGGCCACGATGGTTCCGATCGTGAAGGTCCCGTTGAGAACGAAGCGCCCTCCCAGCCAGAAGACGATAGCCGTACCGGCGGCGCTGACCAGTCCCAGCCCGAGGAAAAACCATCGAAATACGATGGCCTGTTGTATGCCAATATCGCGCACGTTCGCGCTGTGACCAGAAAACTTGGTCACTTCTTGCCTTTGACGGCCAAAAAGCTTTACGAGCAATGCGCCTCCGATGTTGAGCGTCTCATGCATCTGGGCGTTCATCTCGGCATTGTATTCCAACGACTTGCGTCGTAGCTGCCGCAAAAGCCGGCCCACGTACCGCACAGCGAAGGCGAAGAAGGGGAGCACACTCATGCTAAGCAGGGTCAGTCGCCATTCCAAGGACATCATCACGACCAGCGTGGAGACGACGGCAACGATGTTGGAAAGAATCGTGACCAACGTGCCGGTGACTGCCTGCTGTGCGCCGATCACATCATTGTTCAGGCGCGACATCAGCTCCCCGGTCTTGGTATGGGTGAAGAAGCGGAGGGACATGCGTTGCAGGTGCGCAAAAAGGCTTCTGCGCAAATCGTAGATGATGCCCTCGCCGACTTGTGCACTCCAATAGCGCTGAACGACGCCCAAAAGGCCATTCAGCGTGGGCACCGCAACCATACCCAGCGCCAGGAGGTTGAGCAGGGATAGGTTCCGGTTGGGAAGGGCGTCATCTATGAGGCTGCGGTACAGGAGCGGGGGCACGAGGCTCAAGAGCGATACGCCGACAATCGTCCCCAGCAGCAAGATGATTTTGGTGGTGTACGGGCGCGCGTACTGGGCCACGCGGCGTATCAAATCCATCGTGACCTCGGGCTGATCCTTTTTTTCGTTGTATCGCAAGAATGACCACCATCCGCCACCACCGCCGCCGTGCATACTCTTTGCCTTTCTGCGGGATTGAAAACTGCGCCCGTCCGACTTGTTAGAAAATAAAAGCGGCAGCCCGGAATGAGCTTGCCGCTAACTTGACCGTATGTACCCCCTCACGACACCGCACACGATTGACTCTGTAGCGCATAGGGGATTCGAACCCCTGTTACTGGCTTGAGAGGCCAGCGTCCTAGACCCCTAGACGAATGCGCCATGAGCTATTATTGTAGCCGGATTCAAGGTAATTGTCAAGTACGCCGAATCTGAAACCACCGCGGCAGTGTATCTTGTTTGGTTGATTCAGTAGGGGCGCAGAATTCTGCGCCCCTACT
>CAYWAK010000351.1:0-2257 GCA_964455755.1 uncultured Ardenticatenales bacterium
AGGTCTCCTGACCGCAGCCCGCACGATGGGCAAGGTCTCCTGACCGCAGCCCGCACGATGGGCAAGGTCTCCTGACCGCAGCCCTACCAGGCTGACACACAAGGAGGGATTTCAATGCCAACAGTATACATCCGCGAACAAGGCGCTGTCGTCCGCAAGCGAGGCGAGCGCATTGTAGTCACCAAGAACGGTGACGACCTTCGGGATATCCCCATGATCCATGTTGACCAACTCGTCATAGTCGGCAACGTCCAGGTGACAACGCCGGCCGCCGCCTCGCTGATCGGCGCCGGCGTGGACGTGGCGTTCTTCACCATCAATTGGACATACCGGTTCCGCCTGACCGGCACCGGCTCCCGCCTCGCCCGCCTGCGACTCACTCAGTACCAAAAGATGAGTCAAGAGGATTTCTGCCTGAATGTCGCGCGAGAGATCGTCATCGGCAAGCTGGCGAATCAGCGCGCGCTTCTCCAGCGCCAGATGGCTACGGTGACCGGCAAAGCCGCGCAGAGACAGGTGCGGTCCGCCATCGATGGGATCGGCCAGATGATCAGTGCAGGCCGGCAAGCCACCGCAATCGACTCACTGCGAGGCCACGAGGGCAAGGCCGGCGCTTATTACTTCGGCGCTTTCAAGCTGCTGCTACAACAAAACCTGGGGTTCCGAGGACGGGAGTACTACCCCCCACCTGATCCCGTTAATGCTTTGCTCAGCTTCAGCTACGGCATGCTGCGCAAGGACGTCACAGCCGGCGTACATCTCGTCGGCCTCGACCTGTTCCTGGGGTTCTTTCATGCCATCGAAGATCGCCGGCCCTCCCTGGCACTGGACATCATGGAGGAGTTCCGGCCCATCATCGTCGATCCCATGGTGTTGGATATCGTCAACCAACGAACGCTGACCGACAACGACTTCGAGCGTACCCGAAACCGCAAGCGCCCCTTGCAGCTCTCAGATACCGCCTGTGAGGTTGTGGTGCAGGAATACGAAAAGCGCATCCATACTCAGGTCCACCATCCCCTGGCCCAGCAGAAAACGACATATCGCCGCTGCTTTGAGCTGCAAGCCCGCCGGCTGGCTCGTGTCATTCAGGGAAAGGACCAACGCTACACCCCCATGACAATCACTTGACCAGGTGAACCCGTAGGGCTGGTTTGCTACCCGCCGTTTTCCTTTCCAACCTTCTACCTGTTTCGGAGACAGAAGACATGCGATGGCCACGACGCAACAACCGAACCTTCATCGTCCAATCCGACGGCGCTCTCGCCGGCAGTGGCTCCAGAGCCGGCCTGGGTGTGCTCGTGCGAGACGACCATGGGCGAATCGTTCGCTGGATCAGCCGAAGCGCGAAGGGCATGACCAATAATGAAGCCGAATACGCTGCCCTGTGCCTGGCCCTGGAAACCCTGGCCGAGGAAAAGCCCCGGGCCATCCACGTCTACTCCGACAGTGAGGTCGTGGTCTACCAGATGCAAGGCCGATTTCAGGTCAACAGCCCCGATCTACGCCGGTGGCATCGCCGCGCCTGCCAGTTGGCCCGCCGCATCCCCCTGGTCACCTACACCCACATCCCGCGAGAGCGCAATCAACTCGCCGACGCCCTGGCCAACGAAGCCCTACAGCCGGCCCTGCCACAACCCATCGGTGATCAGTAATCAGAGTCTGATGACTGATCACTGGTCACTGATCACTGTTCACTGTTCACCGCAACAGGAGACTAAACAATGTTTGTAGTCGTCAGCTACGATATCCCAGATGACACGCGGCGTCTGAAAGTCATGAAAACCCTGAAAGACTTCGGGTCCCACGTACAATACAGCGTCTTCGAGTGCGACCTGTCACCCAAACAATTCAGTCGCCTGCGGAACCGACTCAAAAAGATCGTCGAACCCAAGGAGGACGACGTTCGGTTCTATTTCCTGTGCGAAACCTGTATGCGAAAAATGCGGCGCCTGGGCCGGCGCATAGAACCAGTGCGACCAGAGTTTTACTTGATATGACCCCCGCCACTACTCCCCCTCCTCCCCCCGTCCCGCATACCCGAAGATCTCCCGATGCGCATCGTGCAGCCGCTTCGAGCTCACCTTCGTGTACACCCGCGTCGTCGCCGGCGATGCGTGCCCCAGCAAATCCTGCACCACCGCCAGATCCTCCGTCACCTCCAGCGCGCGCGTCGCAACGCATGGGACGCCAGCGGCTTCCCGATGCCGGCCAGCTTCAGGCCATCCTCGAACACCCGGCGCACCCTGTTGGTGGA
>CAYWAK010000352.1:0-2233 GCA_964455755.1 uncultured Ardenticatenales bacterium
CGGCCAGGAACATCCCGGCCATCAGCCCACGCAGTAAAATGGTCACGGCCCGGTGCGTGGTTTCGATGTTGACCTCTGCTTGCAGGTTGGTCCAGGCGGCGCGCATACGCTCGACGTCCAGGCAGCGCGTCACCCGCCGGCAAGCGGCCAGCCCGGCCAGGGCCTCATCCATTTCCGGAGCCGTGCGCAACAGCCGCTCGCCCAGGTCGGCCGCCTGCCGCCCCCGCCGCCGGTTCAGCCGCACCTCATCCGGCAGCAGCCCGGCCATCGCCTCACGGATCAGCCAGCGATCCAGGCCGTTTGAGCCGGAAAAGACAGGGTCGGGCACGGCCAGCGTGTAGGCCAGCACCCGTTTGTCCACCGTCGGGTCGCGCACCTCCAGCCCGTACGCCGCGCCGTTCGCAGCCCACAGACCGCCCAGCAGGCTGCGGCCCGGCTTGATGATGGCGAAGCGTTTGTCCTGCGGACTGCGCCACGAGTCGGGCAGGGTGATGTCGTGGCCGGCGGCCTCTGCGCGCCGGCGGGCCAGCCCCAGCCGCCGCGCGAAATCCGGGGCGATGGCCGTATTCCGCCACGATTGCTGCCCCACTCGCCACTGCCGGTACGCCCGCAGCAACGGAGACGGGGCTGCCCGTTTGACGACCCCTTTCCACCCCCGCTCCCGGATCAAGGCCCACGGCGATTGGAACTCCGGCGCTCCGGTCCAGGAAATGGTCGCGTTGCCACCCTGGCCGGTCAGCAGCGTGCCCAGCCCCTGCTGCTGCGCTGTTTCCAGTATCTCCTGGATCCAGAAGGCATTCGAAGGGGCGTGGCTGGGCGTGCCCAACACCTCCAATGCCCGGCGGGTGCCGGCCACGGGGCTGATATGCTCCGCCGTGATGGGGTGCAGGACGATGTTGCCGGCGTGGCGGGCGGTAGCCTGGGCGAAGGGCGTCTCGTCGCCGAAGCGGTTGGGACCCACCGTGTCGCTCACGTCGCAGATGGGCACGGACGTGAAGGCGGGCAACGTTTTGCCCTGTTGCCGCAGTTCACGGGCGGCCAGCGCCGCCACCGAGCCGGAATCCAGCCCACCGCTCAGGGTCACGCCCACCGGCCGGTAGCTGCGCAAGCGGCAGCGCACCGCCTCGGCGTACACCTCCCGAAACCCCTCCACGTAGTCGTCGGGAGTGGGCAGGCGCAGCTCCGCCGTCTGCTCCAGGAACCAGTAGCGTTGTGTGTCCAGCCGCTCGGTGGTGACGGACATGGCATGGGCCGGAGGGAGGCAGGAGATGTCCAGGTCAATTGTGGTAGGGCCGTGGTACGCCATCCAGGAGATGAGCCCCTGGGCCAGGAAGAGTTCGTTGAGCCGGCGGGGTACGCCCAGGGCCAGAAGCGCATCCCGGCTGGACGCAAAGGCGAAGCGGTGGGCGTCACGATAGTAATAGAGGGCCGTGTTGCCGTGGTGGTCGCGAGCGATGAAGAGCCGGCGTTCGGCCGGGTTCCAGATAGCGAAGGACCAATCGCCGATCAGGTGGTCGGGGCACGCCTCGCCCCACGTATCGTACGCGCGCAGGATCAACGCGCTGTCGGGCGTTTGCGGTCGCTGCGAGTGGGGGATGACAAACCGGTCGCACAACTCGTCGCGGTTATCCATGCGCGCTTCGGCGGTGAAAGCCAGCCGGCCGCCATCTACCTCGCAGGGGAGCCGCTCGTACAACGCTTCCGGCGTGTTGTAGAGGAGCAACTGGCCCAGGCCACACGGGCCATCGTGCCAGAGGCCACTGCCGTCGGGACCCCAATGGGCCATGGCCGCGCGCATCGTTTCCAGCGTGGCCGGCTCCAGCGGTGCGCCGTCTGTGTTGAAGATTCCGAAGATTCCGCTCATGGTCTAGGCGTCCTTGAGATGAAGGGAAGGGCCAGGCACATGGGACAGGGGGTGCCCTCTCCTCTGCAAACATTATATAGCAAAACCGAGGACACGTCAACCGCGGTGCATTGCGTGGGTGCCCATAGGGCAAGCATAATGGCAGACCGAAATGGCGACGCAAGGTGTGTGGAGGCGGAGTGAAACGACCTGGGGAGACGATGGTATCGTCTCCCCAGGTTGCTAAGGGAGGTTCAGCTAGCTGCGATCTCGGAGGGCAAAGGTGCTGACACCACCCAACAGCAGCATCGCGAACCCGGCCAGAATTATGTAGAGCCAGGTGGTCTGGGAGCTGCCGGTGGTGGGCAATTCGGCTGGTGCGGCTGCGGC
>CAYWAK010000353.1:0-2197 GCA_964455755.1 uncultured Ardenticatenales bacterium
GTAGCCTTTCCAGGCTGCTGACAGGCTCGAAAGCCTGTTCCACGCATCAATTTTACCGTAATGGGTTTAATCAACCGTCAATCCTTAAATAGTTTCCAGAAAGAAGAAAAAAATGAAAAAATTCGAAGTCGTTGTTGCGGATCCCATCACCGTAAAGACCGGGGCCTTGGTGGTGGGCATTGTCGAAGGAGCCGCTCCCGATGCAGGTTTGGACAAAGCCCTGAACGGCGCGCTTTCTGCGCTCGTTGAAAGTGGCGATTTGCGGGGCAAGGCCGAACAGGTGCGCGTCTATTACCCGCGCGACGAAGTGGCTGCCCGGCGAATCGTGGTGGTTGGTCTGGGAAAAGCGGACAAGGTGACATTGGAGCAGGTCCGCCGTTCGGTAGCCGTCGCCGCAAAGCGATGCCGCACGCTGAATGCCTCGGACCTGGCCATCGTCACAGCCACATTTCCCCTCCCCGATTCTGCAACGGCAGAGATCGCCCAGGCCATTACGGAGGGTGTCTTGCTCGGTCTCTACCGCTTTACGGAGTTCAAGGAAACGCCTGCAGATGAAGCGAACGAGGTAACAGACGTGCAACTCGTGACCGACGGCGAAAACCAGGCTTCCACAGCCGAAGGCGCTCGCGATGGACAGATTTTCGCCAAGGCCACGACGTGGGCACGCGATCTGGGCAACCGTCCCGGAAACAGTGTCACACCCACAGCCCTGGCAGAAGCTGCCCAAAACACAGCGGCAGAGTTCGGCCTGCAGTGTCAGGTGCTGGAAGAGGCCGACATGAAGGAGTTGGGCATGGGCGCGTTGCTCGGTGTGGCCCAGGGCAGCGACGAACCGGCCAAGTTCATCATCCTGGAGTACACGCCGGAACAACCCGACGCGGAGACTGTCGTCCTGGTGGGCAAAGGGATCACCTTCGACAGCGGCGGGATTTCGATCAAGCCGTCGCAAAACATGGGCGACATGAAGTTTGACATGTGCGGAGCGGCGGCCGTTTTGGCCACCATGCGCGCCCTCCCCCACCTCAAGCCGCCCGTGCGCGTCATTGGCCTGGTGCCCGCAACCGAGAACCTGCCCGGCGGGCGGGCCTACAAACCCGGAGACATTGTGAAGGCCATGAACGGCACAACCATTGAAGTGATCAACACGGACGCGGAGGGCCGTATGATCCTGGTCGATTCGCTGGCCTATGCTACCCGCTATGAACCGAACGCGGTCATTGATCTGGCCACCCTGACCGGCGGATGCGTCGTGGCCTTGGGTTATGAAGCGAGCGGCCTCTTTGGGAACGATGACCAACTCATCGAGAAGGTGCGCCGCGCGGGAGAAGAAAGCGGCGACCGCACCTGGCCCCTGCCCTTGTGGTCTCCCTACAAAAAGAAGATCGAAAGCAAGGTCGCCGACATCAAGAATAGCGCCGGGCGGTGGGCGTCGGCAATCACGGCGGCTGCGTTCCTCGGCCGCTTTACCGACTCATATCCGTGGGTACACCTGGATATCGCCGGCACCGCCTACACGGGCAGTGACCAATCGGGAGACAATCCGTATGCAGCGCAAGGCGCTACGGGCGTAGGGGTGCGGCTCTTGCTCCGCCTCCTGCGCGACTGGGGATCGAAAGAATCATGATACGCGAGGTCAACGGAAAACGACCACGGATAGACCCCACGGCCTTTGTGGCCGAAACTGCCGTCGTCATCGGCGATGCGATCCTGGAGGCTCATGCCAGCGTTTGGTTCGGCGCCATCGTTCGTGCCGACAATGACCAGATTTTCATCGGCGAAGACACGAACATCCAGGACGGAGCTATCGTACATGCAGACCCAGGAGAGCCGGTACATATCGGCAAGCGCGTAACGCTGGGCCATCAGGCTATCGTACATGCGGCCACGCTGGAGGATGACGTGCTGGTGGGGATCGGCGCGGTGGTTCTGAATGGTGCTGTGATCGGCGAAGGTTCCCTGATCGGGGCCAGGGCGCTGGTCACCGCCGGCACGAAAGTGCCGCCCCGTTCTCTGGTGCTGGGCGTACCGGGCAAAGTCGTCGGCCCCATAGACGACAAGCGATTCGCCATCATCCAAACAACGGCAGCGCACTACCTGGAGCACCAGGAGACGTACAAAGAAAGCTACCGCTGACGTTATTGGCCATTACGGTAAAATTGACACGTGGGACAGGCTTTCGAGCCTGTCAGCAGCCTGG
>CAYWAK010000354.1:0-2161 GCA_964455755.1 uncultured Ardenticatenales bacterium
CATCATTGGTTCGGCAATATGGGTTTGAAAGAGGTAGGGGCGCAGCATTCTGCGCTTGGGCGCAGCATTCTGCGCCCCTACTTCTGCGTCTCGGCGGTAAACAAATACAGTTCCACCGCCTACTAAACTGAAACAGTCACCAGCCCCCCCCACCCTGTTTGACAAAGCAAACGCGATATGGTAGAATTCCTCCGTTGCAGAAAGGCCGATGATGAGGCTCGCTGGCCTTTTCACCATAGGAAGACAATCGAACGCCGGAACGCCGGCTGATAGCCTCTGCCCTGTATGTTCAAGGCAGAGGCTTTCTTGTTTTTCCGGCGTTCCCGTGAACGGGCGAGAAGGGAAGACCAGAGCATGGACAATACCCGCTTCGTGTTGGTGCGTCATGGGCAGACAGCGTGGAACCGCGAGGTCCGTTTTCGCGGGCGAGAAGATTTGCCCCTTGATGAGACTGGCGTCCGGCAGGCTCAGGCTGCCGCCCAAACGATTGCGCAGCGCTATCGGCCGGCCGCGCTCTATAGCAGTCCGCTAACCCGCACCCGCCAAACTGCCGCACCAATCAGCGAGGCAACGGGCCTCTCTGTGCAGATTGAGGACGGCCTGATTGACATTGATTATGGCGATTGGCAGGGCCTTGCTCCAACGGAAGCGGCCGCCCGGTATGGCCCCCTCTACGAAACATGGCTGCAACGGCCGCAATTCGTCTCCATTCCGCACGGCGAAAGCCTCGTCGAGGTGCGGGCCCGCCTCTGGACGACACTCACCACCCTCCGAAACAGGCACCCAGACCAAACCATCGTGCTCGTCGGGCATCAAGCCACCAACAAGGTCTTGCTTTGTACCGTACTTGGGCTTACCGAAGGCGCGTTTTGGTCCATCGCCCAGGACACAGCGTGCATCAACGTCTTCTCGTGGACCGGAACGCGATTTGTTTTGGAGATGCTGAACGACACATGCCACTTGCAAAAGATGTAGAAGATAGTTCGCCGCAAACAAACCGCAACGTTTGGGCCCTCGGCCTGGTAAGTTTCTTTCAGGATGCCAGTTCCGAACTGATCTATCCCCTCCTTCCCCTGTTTCTTGTCCAGGTGTTGGGCGCGGACACGCGCATCGTGGGCTTAATCGAAGGGGCGGCCGAAAGCACGGCCAGCCTGCTGAAACTGGCATCTGGCTGGCTCTCGGATCGTGGAGGACGCCGAAAAGGCTGGACGGTCGCTGGCTACAGCCTCTCGGCGCTGGCCAAACCGCTCCTGGCGCTCACCACAGCCTGGCCCCAGGTGTTGGCCATTCGCCTGACCGACCGGTTCGGCAAGGGCGTGCGTACTTCGCCCCGTGACGCCCTGCTTGCCGGATCGGTGTCCCCGGAACGGCGCGGCTGGGCTTTTGGCCTCCATCGCACGATGGACACATTAGGTGCAGTCGTAGGTCCTCTGGCCGCTTTCTTTCTCTTGCAAGTGTATGCCGGACGCTTTCGGCCCGTCTTCGCCTGGGCCTTGCTGCCCGGCATTATCTCGGTTGGTGTGCTGATTGCCCTGGTTCGGGAGACGGCACCGGAACAGACAACACAATCAACACAAACCCGCACGCCGGGAATCTGGTCGCAACTGGATAAATCGTTCCTGGCCTTTGTGGCGGTGATGGGATTATTCACGCTGGGCAATTCCAGCGATGCCTTCCTCATCCTTCGCTCGCAATCTATCGGCCTGCCCGCCGTGCAAGTTCCGCTGGCCTGGATGACCATGAATATCGTCTATGCCCTGGCAGCCACACCGGCCGGCACCGTCGCCGACCACCTGGGCAAACACCGGGTGATGATCGTCGGCTTCCTTTTCTTTGCCGTGATTTATGCCGGTTTTGCCCTGGCCACGCAGCGATGGCAAGTCTGGGTTCTGTTTGCCGGGTACGGGCTTTATCACGGGCTTACCGATGGCGTGGGACGCGCACTGGTAGCCGACCTGGTCCCAGCGCCGGTGCGCGGCACTGCCTACGGCATCTATCATATGGTTACTGGTCTGGCGCTCTTCCCGGCCAGTCTGATCGGCGGATTTCTGTGGTTCAAATTCGGTCCTCCGGCGCTCTTCTTCTACGGCATGGTCGCGGCCAGTCTGGCGACTCTCTTGCTGCTCGTCATGCCGTGGAAGCAGCACCGTCTGGCCTAGTA
>CAYWAK010000355.1:0-2160 GCA_964455755.1 uncultured Ardenticatenales bacterium
ACGAACCGACCGGCCCGTTCGGCGCAAAGGCGGTGGCCGAGATTCCGATGGACGGGGTTGCGCCGGCTGTGGCCAACGCCGTCTACGATGCGACCGGCGTCCCCATGACCGAGATTCCCCTCACCCCGGAGCGGGTGTGGCGGGTGATGCGGGGATAGGGAAACGTTGGAGGCGTATTCGTCAAGGTTTTGCACAATAAAAATGACGGACGCCCGTCGAGTCGCCCGCGTTTGACAAATTGTGCGACTCGGGGTAAGATAGGACAAACCTACATTCGTGAAAAAGCTGTGAACAGGAAAAGTAGGCACAAGAGCGCAGGAACAGCGATTCGGGAAATAGTGGAAGCCCGAACCTGGCGCATGTGCCCAATGGGCTTGGGAGCTGCAACCCGAAACTGGCCATCAAGAACCGGCTGGCGTGTAGGGGACGCCGGAAACGACCACCGTTACCTCGGTCGAGGATATTGAGCGACTGTTTTGCCGGCCGCCAGTATCCGCCAATGAGTGAGACGTTTACTCAGGTACGCACATCTTCTGTTGCTTTCAGACCTGGGCAATGCGTCTAAAGCGGGTGGCACCGCGGGAGTTTTCCTGAAACCCTCGTCCTGCAAAGGCGAGGGCTTTTTGATTCTTACGAAAGAGAGGGGGAAAGGATGGTGATATGACTACGCAAACGCGGCCTGGGTAGTTCGACGATGTTTGGTATTGATCATCTAATTCATGAAACGGAGGAAAAATAGCGATGAGTGACACAAAAATCATGCTGCCTGAAAGTGAAATCCCCGAATATTGGTACAACGTCGCTGCCGACTTACCTTTTCAGTTGCCACCGGTTATCCACCCAGGCACCAAGCAGCCGATAGGGCCGCAGGACCTGGCGCCGCTCTTCCCAATGGCTCTGATCATGCAAGAAGTCTCCCAGGAGCGCTATCTTGGGATTCCGGATGCTGTGCGGGACGTCTATCGTCTGTGGAGGCCGACTCCCCTCCATCGAGCGTACCGCTGGGAAAAGGAGCTCGGTACGCCGGCGCGCATCTACTACAAGTATGAAGGGGGCAGCCCTCCAGGCAGCCATAAACCGAATACGGCCGTCGCCCAGGCATACTACAATCAACAAGAGGGCGTGAAACGCATTGCCACAGAAACGGGCGCCGGCCAATGGGGCAGCGCTCTCTCTTTCGCCTGCAACCTGTTTGACATTGAATGTAAGGTGTACATGGTCAAAGTGAGCTATAACCAGAAGCCCTACCGGCGCATACTCATGGAAACTTGGGGCGCGAGCGTAACACCAAGTCCCAGCGAAGAAACCAACGCCGGTCGCCAGATCCTCGCGGCCGATCCGGACTCGTCGGGCAGCCTGGGCATTGCCATCAGCGAAGCGGTGGAGGATGCCGCAAGCCGTGACGACACGCGCTATTCCCTGGGCAGCGTGCTCAATCACGTCCTTCTGCATCAGACGGTAATCGGCGAAGAGGCCCAAAAGCAATTTGCCTTGGTCGACGACTATCCCGACATCGTAATTGGGTGTATCGGTGGCGGAAGCAACTTTGCCGGTCTGGCGTTCCCCTTCGTGCGCGATAAAGTGGTAAACGGTAAGGACGTGCAGATCATGGCGGTCGAGCCGGCAGCCGCGCCCAGCTTAACGAAGGGGACCTACACCTTTGATTTCGGTGACACGGCGATGCTGACCCCGTTGGTTAAGATGTACACGCTGGGGCACAGCTTCGTGCCTGCTCCCATTCACGCGGGCGGGTTGCGATACCACGGCATGTCGCCCATCGTCTCCGCACTTTATGCGAACGGCATCATTGAAGTCCGCGCGGTACATCAACTGGCTGTATTTGACGCCACTCTGAACTTTGCACGCTCCGAGGGTATTATCCCGGCCCCCGAGTCTGGCCACGCGATTCGCGCCGCTATGGATGAAGCCTTGAAATGCAAAGAGACTGGCGAGAGCAAAGCGATCTGCTTCAACCTCAGCGGCCATGGCCACTTCGACCTGTCGGCCTATGATCAATATCTGTCCGGAAATTTGGAGGATTATGAATATCCAAAAGAGCAAGTTACCGAAGCGCTAAAAGGTCTACCGCAGATCGACTTGTAACTCTCGCATTACTGTGGCCTGGCACGACGTCCCGTCCTGCGCGGCCCCACGCCCGCG
>CAYWAK010000356.1:0-2134 GCA_964455755.1 uncultured Ardenticatenales bacterium
ACTATGGCTTGACATTGCTTTGGCGAAATCTGTGGTTAGCCTTTCGGGTTCCGGCTTGTCCCAGGTAGGAGGTAAGATCTGCTCGATTCGCAACACATTCTGTGTTTTGCGCCCGGACCGTGGCATGACTTGTGGCGAAACCGGCACCAGATTCTGTCTCGTCTGGCCCGCCAAAATCGGGTGCTGTACGTGGAACCCAGAAGCTATCTGCGTCCGACATGGCGGCAAATAAGAAACGGCCAGTTTGACTGGCACGCCATGCGCCAACCGTGGTTAGAACCTGTGGATGCCAATCTTTGGGTACACCATACGCCAACATGGGCCCCACGTACCGACCGCCAGCCGCTGGGCTTCTTTACGCGCCTGGTGCGGAACGCGGCCTTGCGACGAACGATGCGCAAGATTCAGTTGCAGCAACCCTTGTTGTGGCTCTTCCTGCCAGATCAGGGAGACATGATTGGACGCTTTGGAGAACGTTTGGTGATTTACCACGTGGTGGATGAATACACCGGGTATAGCGGGGTGCGGGAATCGTTGAAACCGGTGCTCAAGCAGATGGAGATTGAGATCATGCGCCGGGCGGACCTGGTTTTCACGTCATCGCCGGCCCTGTACGAGGCCAAGCGTGCGTACAACCCGTACACGTTTCACATACCGAACGGGGTAGATTACACGGCCTTCGCCCAGGTGATGGACCGTGAGACGGCACCACCCGATGATGTCGCCGGCCTGCCCCGGCCCATCATCGGGTACATCGGGTCTATCAACGACAAGCTCGACCTGGGCCTGCTGCAATCCGTGGCCAAACGGTGGCCAAACGGGTCAGTTGTCCTGGTCGGCTCGGTGCAATCGCATGACGCTGGCGGTTTGTCAGCCTTGCGGGCAGAGGCCAACGTCCATTTTCTGGGCCGAAAACCGGTCGAGCTGGTGCCACACTACATGAAGGCGTGCGACATCTGTTTGTTGCCGTACCGCATGAACGAATGGACGAAACATATTGATGCGTTGAAACTTTACGAATATCTGGCCTGTGGCAAGCCGGTCGTCTCGGTGGATTTGCCGACCGTGCAACCCTTTGCGGACCTGGTGTACGTGGCTACCGGCCGGCAATCCTTCTTGCAGGTCATAGAGGAGGCCTGGCAGACGGATACGCCAGACCTGGCCAACCGGCGCAGGGAACGAGTGAAAACCGAAACGTGGGACCGGCGCGTCGGCCTGCTGTCCGAACACATCGAGGCAGCGCTCGCCCGCCGGGAGGGGCCGAGCGGATGAGCTTTGGCTCTTGTCTCGGGCAGCCTGAGATTGTGGCGCAGATGTTGGCCCACAGCCAGGCGCAGCAACGGCTCAGCCCACGAGTCCAGAAACTTGCCGGCCAATACGGGCACTGGATGGTGCGCCTTTGCGGATACCCCCTCGCCGTGGGAATCCGGCAGCGGGCGCGAACCGTGCTGCGTTTGCTCGATCCGCAACCGGGCGAGCGCATCCTCGACGTGGGTTGCGGGATCGGGTATTACGTTTTCGAGTTAGCCACGCGATACCGTTGTCGGGCATACGGCATTGACCTGGACGCGGAGGATATCCGCCTTGCCGGCTGGGTGAAGCACGATCTGGACGCAGATGGGGCACGGTTCGGCGTGGCCGAAGGGGGGGCGCTCCCTTTCGCAGCGGGAACCTTCGACAAGGTGCTCTGCAGCGAAGTTATTGAGCATGTGCCGGATGATGTGCGTTTCTTGGGCGAATTGGGGCGTGTCCTGCGTGCCGGTGGAACCCTTGTGCTCACCACACCGTGGGCCAGAGAAATAGAAGAATACGACACGGCGGATATGACCATTCATTATGCCGGCCTGATGCAAGGCAAGACCAATCTGGAACAGGAGCGTGCGTCGCACCATGGTCATGTGCGCAACGGTTATACGGTGCAAGCGATGCGGGCACGGCTGGCCGAAAGTGGTTTTGCCATGACCGGTCATCGCCTGATCTTGAAGCGGTACAGCAACTGGGGCATTCGCCTGGGCATGGCTGGATTTCCTGTTGGCTACCCCCTGGCGATGCTCGATGACGTATTGCCGGGGGAAGGTTCCTGCCTGGTTAGCGTTTCCAGGAAAACATCGGGGCAACAAATTTGAAAAGGGAG
>CAYWAK010000357.1:0-2129 GCA_964455755.1 uncultured Ardenticatenales bacterium
TGTCCTGTTTTCATTCTTCGTGGTGGGCAATTGCCCATGCTGTCTCCTACTCGAATCAATCAATTGCCAACCGTCGTTCCAGTAATTTCACGAGCATGGAGAGCAAGACGGTCATGGTCAAGTAGAGGAAGGTCACTGTGTTCCAGGTTTCAAAGGTGCGGAAGGTGCTCGCACGGTTCAGTTTACCGAGTTGGGTAAGCTCCCGCACGGCCAGCGCGGATAGCAGCGAAGAGTCTTTGAGCATGGCGATGAAATCGTTGCCCAGGGGGGGCAAGACACGCCGGATCGCCTGCGGGAGAATGACGTGGCGCATAGCCTGGAAGTAGTTCATCCCCAGCGAACGAGCCGCTTCCATTTGCCCTTTCTCAATGGACTGGATGCCGGCACGGTACACTTCTGCTTCGTAGGCACCGTAGCCGATAGCCAAGCCAATGATACCGCGTGTGGTCATGTCCACGTTGCGGATGCTCCGTTCGACCATCCATTGTGCCGGTCCGTGCAACGCCCCGGCCAATACCGGCACGTGCAAAATCCAGCCGCCCAGCGCATTTATGGCCGATACTCCCATCGGCACAACCACGAAGGCGACGTAGATCAGTTGTACCAGCATGGGCACACCGCGGATAAGTTCCACGTAAAGGGTCGAGATCGTATAGGGAATGAGATAATCGGAGACGCGGCCCAGGCCGGCGATTAGTCCAATTATCGCGGCCACGACGTATGCCGCCAGGGTGATGATGATCGTCAGGCGGATGCCGGCCAGCAAGAAGACGAAGGCTTTGTGATAATTTTCGTTGCTCAGGATTTGGAAAAGTAAGAACAGCCCCAATAACGCCAGAATCAGCGCCCACCAAGGCATATCCTGTAAAGATTTGGACCATGGTATGACTCTGCCCGCAGCAGGACCTGATTCTGAATTTTCTGTTGTCAAGGCATTGTCCCTTTCATCGAGGGGGCATAACGGAAGGATTGGGGGCGACCAACCGGCCGCCCCCATAAAAGCTAACTACTATTCGCACTTCAAGTTGGCGATAAAGGCTATCATCGTGTCTAGCTCCTCGGCGGTGAAGGTATCACCAAAGGTAGCAGGCATGATATTTGCTGCATAGCCTTCTACGATTTCGGCGTTGGGATCCACAATGCCTGTCTTGACGTCATCGAGGCTATCTTCACCCGCGCGGACTTCGCCACCAAGGTCGCAGAGTGCCGGCCCAATGGTGCCAACCGCTCCCTCGACACCGGTTATCACATGGCATGCGCCGCAAGTACCCTTGGTCAACAAGGGCGTGACGGCAGCCATGTCCGGCGCCGGCGGCAAGGCAGCACTACCGCTTTCGCCACCTTCAGCCGGAGCCTCTTCCTTCGCCGGCTGGTATTCTTCGAACCACTTCGTGTACAGCGCGCCCAACGTGCCATCGGCCGTCATGGCGGCCAGCGCTGCATTCGTCGGTGCAATCAGGTCGCTCCCTTGCTGGAAGACGAATCCCAATTGCTCACTCGTGAACATGTCGCCGGCGATCTTGAGCTTGCCCTTGTTCTGGGCGATGAAGCCGGAAGCAGCCGTGCTGTCGATAATCACAGCGTCTACGTCGCCGGACATCAAGGCGACCACGGCCAAGTCAAAGGTATCGAAGCTCTTGATGCGGTCTGCGCCGACCAGTTCCTTTGCCGTGTCTTCGTTCGTGGTGCCCAGTTGGACACCGACGAGCTTGTCTTTGCCAGCTACGAGAGCATCTTTGTCCGTGATGTCTTTTTCATCTGCGCGCACCAGAACAACTTGCCCATAGGTCATGTACGGGTCGGAGAAAGCGACCACCTGCTTGCGCTTGTCGGTGATCGTCACGCCGTCGGCCACCACGTCATACTGCCCGGCAGCCGCGGCTTCGAAGATACCATCCCACGCCGCTTCGGTGAATTTGGGCGTGCAGTTCAGTTTCTTGCAGATCTCGGTCCAGGCGTCGTAGTCCCAGCCGGAACCCTTCTTGGTATCGGGGTCAATGAAGTTATACGGCGGGTAAGCATTCTCGACGGCTACAATAATCTCTTTGCCGCCCAAGTCAGGCATCGCCGCCGCGGCCGGTTTGGCTTCGCCGCCGGCCTTGGCCCATTTGCCGTCCTTGACCACGTTG
>CAYWAK010000358.1:0-2114 GCA_964455755.1 uncultured Ardenticatenales bacterium
TCGTGGAGGATGAAGACAGCTTGCGCGCACTGCTGGTCGAGTCTTTCTCCTACAAGGGCCATCAGGTAGACGCAGCGGTCAACGGGGTGGAAGCCATGCACCGCATGGTCTCCGCCGATTATGACTACATCATTAGCGACATCAAAATGCCGGGCATGAGCGGCGCGGATCTTTTCCGTTGGGCCGTGAACGAGAAACCGGGAATGGCCAACCGGATGATCTTCATCACGGGCGATGTCGTGAATCAACAGACCAAAGAGTTCCTGAGTACTGCTGGCCGGCCGTACCTCCCCAAGCCTTTCTCGGTCGGAGATTTGTATGAGGTGATGGAAGAGATGGGGGACGCTGTAGGGAACGTCCAAGAATAACCTCCCGAAAACGTCTGGCGGCTGAGGTTGCGGCAACCATTGCGAAACCACCTTGCGTGAGCCGGATGCCTATCGCCGCAGGGCGACTTGGCAGAGGTTGGTAAGGCCCGTTGGAATTGACCGCAGAGACGTGGTGAGAAAAACGACCAACGTATTTGCGCCGGGCTGTACGATCCTTCTGCCCCTCACGCCGGCACGGCAAAGCTGAAAACGGCTCCCTGCCCCTTCTCGCTCGTTACCCACACCCTTCCCCCGTGCGCTTCTACGATGCTGCGCACGATGGCCAGTCCCAGGCCGGTACCCCCCACGCTGCGTGATCTGGCCTTGTCCGCACGGTAGAAACGATCAAAGATGTGGGCGATGTCTCCTGCGGCGATTCCCGGCCCCGTGTCGGCGACAGATAGGACCGTCCAGCGGCCCTCTTCGAGAGGCGGGGTGGGTTGCGAAATTTGCGTGGATGGCTGCGGCCCGACCAGTCGGCGGTCTTGCACGAGTACTTGCCGGGCCGATATGGTCACGTCACCTTCGGGGGGCGTGAACTTGAGAGCGTTGCCCACCAGGTTCATCAGCACGCCGTAGATTTTGTCCGCATCTACGGTTGCCGGCGGCAGGTCGGGAGAAATTGTCGAGGTCAACCGAATCTGTTTTTGCTCCGCCTGTGGTTCCAAACTGCCGATCACGTCGTCAACGAGGACTTGCACGGAGGTTGGCGCCCGGTTGAGTGTAACCAGGCCTGAATCATACCGCGAGATATCGAGCAGTTCGTTCACCATGCGTGAGAGGCGGTCGGTTTCGGCCTCGATCTCCTGCAGGAAGGGGATGGCAACTTCGTCGTCATCTTTTGCCCCTTCGAGCAAGGCCTCTGTGCGCAATCGAATGGAGGTCAGGGGGGTGCGCAATTCGTGGGAGGCATTGGCCACGAACTCTTTTTGCTGGGCGATCATCTGGGCGATGCGCGCGGCCATGTGGTTGAACGTTCGCCCTAGCTGACCCAACTCATCGTCCGAATGGACGGATATCTGCCGGTCCAGATCTCCCTCGGAAATGCTGGTTGCTGCTTGGGTCAATTCTCTCAGCGGGCGGATAATGCCTCCGGCCATCCACAAACTCACGGCGACGGTGACCGCGGCCGTGAGTATAGCGGCAATGGCCAGGGACAACCAATCTTGACGCACCTCGTTCACCACCTCCGACCAGGGGATGGATACCTGCACGGCGCCAATCACGTCCAGGTCGTGACGGATCGGCGACGCCGCGACCAGACGCTTGCCGGCGATGTTGGGCTCTTCATGCAATCCTTCGACAAAGTCTCCCTCCAGGCTCTTTTGCACTTCCGGCCAATCCTGGAGCGAGACATTCTGGGGCGTGAGACCGGCCGTATCCACGAGCAGGTTCCCGTTCTCGTCAAAGACCACGAGCCGCTGGTTTTCGTGGAGTTTGAACGAGGTAACGAGGAGCTGGAGTTGGTCTACCGGCTCTTTTCCCTCGCGGTATTTCTCCAGGTGTTCTTCCATGCCGCTGGCTACGAGGGTACTCTGCGCTTGCAATTCTTTGCGAGCCTCTTCGTGGCGGCTATTTTGCAGCAGAAAGCCGGCCCGCCCTACCAGAAGGCCCATGCTGACGATAATCAGCAGCAGGTATGTGGAAACGAGCCGGGTGCGCAGGCCGCGCCAGCGAAGGGCGGGCCGGGAGGACGAAGCATTTTGGTTCTTGCCGGTCATCGGTTGTTTTGTCCCTTTCTATTAT
>CAYWAK010000359.1:0-2113 GCA_964455755.1 uncultured Ardenticatenales bacterium
CTGTCAGCAGCCTGGAAAGGCTACTCCACGTGTGGCTTTTGCTCCAATGCGTTCATTCAGTTTCCGGCGCTGAATTGGCTCGTTTGTTAAAGTTCTGGTATACTACCCCCCGGAACTGCGCTAATTTGGTTGCATTTACGTGCGTGTTTATGATGCCGTTCCCCTCTGTGATCAAGAATGGCTTGGCGAACTACGAAACGGGTTTTCGCAAGATATCAATAAGGTGAGGAAATGAACTTTGTGATACGCAGGCTGCAAACAGCCAAAGAATACAAGCTGGCAGAGGATTTGCAACAGGCCATCTGGACTTCGCCGGATCGTCTGGAAGTGATCCCCACCCACGTCCAGGCGACGGTGCAGCGCAATGGCGGCCTTGTGCTGGGAGCCTTTGGCCCGGATGACGAAATGGTGGGATACCTCCTGGGCTTCTTGGGCCAACACGCGGATGGACGAATCAAACATTGCTCCCACCAGATGGGCGTGCTCGCTGCCTACCGGAGCCACGGGTTGGGCACACGCTTGAAGCTCGTCCAGCGCGAAGAGGTCTTGAAGCAGGGTCTAGACCTGGTCACATGGACCTACGACCCATTGGAAGGCCCAAACGCCCACCTGAACATCGCCCGCCTGGGAGCGACCTGCTCCACGTATCTACGAAAACCGTATGGAGACATGGAGGACGCTTTGAACAAGGGTGTCGAGCCGGACCGTTTCGAGGTAACCTGGGAGATCGCGCGTGAACGAGTGGGCAAGCGGGTGGCGATTCTGCAAGCGGGACAGTCCATCAATCCGCGGCCTCTGCCGGCAGTGTACCAAATCAACCATCCGCGACAGGTCGCGGATGGCTTCCTCACACCGGATGAATGGCAGATTCCGGCAGGGGAGCCTTTTCTGGTGGAAGTTCCGCCGAATTTCAGGGAAATCAAGGCGGCGGATCGCGGGCTGGCGGTCGCCTGGCGCGAGAATACACGCGCCCTCTTCGAAGCCGCCTTTGCCGCCGGCTACGAGGTGCAAGATTTCTACACGATCACGACAGCAGACGGGCGGCGCAACTTCTATCTTCTGCAAGCACCTGCTACCGGCAGCTCTCCTTACACAAATTAACAACAGAAAGACCAGGAGCTTCCCGCTGTTTTGGCAAAAGCTAAACACTATGTTATAATGGCCGCGCCTGTAACACAAAATAAAGAGGGAGAACAGTTCATGAAACGAGATATGTTGATACCGATGTTGGTAGGTGTACTCTTTGTATTCGGCGCGCTCGGATGTGGTGTGAGCCAGCTTATTTCCCGCGCGCCCAAGCCGACCGCCACACCGACCAAGACCCCGAAACCGACGTTCACCGCCACGCCACTGGCCACGGCAACACCGATCCCGACTGACACGCCGGTACCGACTGACACGCCCCTCCCCACAGCTACATTCACGGCGACCCCGATTCCGCCGACCGCTACGCCGGTGCCGCCGACGAACACGCCGCGCCCCCGGCCTACCAGCACGCCACCGCCGCCCACAGCCGTTCCCCCGCCTCCTCCTCCTGAGTTTCCTTTCAAGGGAGAGTTGGTCCGCTGGTGGCCAAATTGCGCCGGCAACCAGGTCAAGGGACATGTTTACAATTCGCAGGGCGCGTTGGTGACTCAAGGCACAGTGATCGTTAACCTCTACGGGAACATCATAAAGTCCGAAGTAGGTTATGGTTCTGAAGGAGAAGGTGGCTACGATTGGTCCCGATGGGGACAGGGCTTCCTCCAAGCCCCTATCACTGTCCAACTCCATGCCCCGGGTGGCGAGATTCCGATCTCAAACGTGGTCGAAGTGCCTTTCTCTGGCGGGCAGAACGACTGCAAACCAGACCAGGGTGGACATCAAGTTGGAGTCGTAGATTTTCACTGCGTGAACCCGGACGTCTGCGGGTAACCGCGTCGCTTTCAATCGGGCATGATCTCGCGTTGCCCGCAACGTAAAACGCAGTACTTGTTTACCGCTCTCAGATACACCGCAGAGACGCGGAGAACGCGGAGGAAACAAAACAAGATAGCCGGCCCTCAGCTTAGGCTGTAAAGGGCCGGCTATCTTGCAGCAAAGCTACGCGTGCTGTCTATGCCGGTTGAAGTGC
>CAYWAK010000360.1:0-2101 GCA_964455755.1 uncultured Ardenticatenales bacterium
AGCCTGGAAAGGCTACTCCACGTGTGGCTTTTGCTCCCATGCGAAATTAGGCTCGAATGGATGTCATGAATCGTTTCGTCGGTGTTGCCTTGATCGTCATCTCTGCAGCGGCATTTAGCACGCTCGCCATCTTGGGCCGGTACGCCTACGCGGAAGGCATGAACACCTCAACAATCTTGTTTCTGCGTTTCTCGTTGTCCGCGGGTTTGCTGCTTGTCCTGCTCGCTCTGCGGGGCGAATTGCTGCCTCGCGGGCTGACCCTGGCCCAGTTGGTCGGCATGGGCGCTGTGGGCTATGTGGGCCAGTCATTCTCCTTTTTGGGCGCGCTGAAGTATGCCTCGCCCGGTCTTGTGGACCTTCTGCTCTACCTTTATCCGATATTCGTGGCTATCCTATCGGCGATTTGGCTGCACGAGCGCATCACCCCCCTCAAGGCGTTGGCGTTGGGGATGGCTGTGGTCGGCGTGGCCCTCACCGTCGGACCGGAGGGTGGCCAGTTGCCCGGCATCGTGCTGGCGATTTTGGCGGCCGTGATTTACTCCGTGTACATCATGGTCGGCACGGAAGTGATGAAGCAGGTCTCGGCCGTCCAATCGTCCACGGTGATTTTCGGCTCGGCGGGAGTCGTGTCCGGTTTTCTGATGATTCAGAACGGCCCGCACTTGCCAGGCACGGGGCGCGGCTGGATGATCATCGGCCTGATCGTGGTGGTCGCCACCGTGTTGCCCGTCGCCACCTTCCTCGCCGGGTTGGCCCGTGTTGGCGCAACCAATGCGGCCATGCTTTCCACGTTCGAACCGGTGATCACGGTTGTGCTGGCGGCCACGTTGTTGGGGGAAACCCTCGAGCCGATCGCCCTGTTGGGCGGCGGGATCATCCTCGCTGCACTGCTGCTCCTGCTCAGTCAATCTGCGTCGGCCCGCACCACCACGGCATTGGCCGGCGAAGGGCACGGATAACCGGCAACCGTCGCCTACATCACCAGCGACATGACCGCCTTTTGCACGTGCAGACGGTTCTCCGCTTCGTCGTACACGACCGACCGAGGCCCGTCAATGACGGCATCGGCCACTTCGATGTTGCGGTCGGCCGGCAGGCAGTGCATGTAGCTGGCGTCCGGTGCGGCCAGGGCCATTCGCCGCTCATCGGCAATCCAGTCTTCGTATTTCTTGCCGATGCGGGCGCTTTCCTCCAGATCGTCTGTAGCCAGCAGGCAGCCCCAACTCTTCGGGTAAACCACGTCGGCACCGCGAAAGCCCGCGTCCATGTCATCGAGAATCTCCAGGCTGCCACCGTGCCGGCGGGCATTGTCCTGGGCTTGGCGCACGATGTCCGGCATCAGACGATATTCGGGGGGGTGGACCAGACGCACATTCATACCGAAGCGGGTTAGCAAGAGGATGAGCGATTGCGGCACACTGATCGGCTTCTGATAGCTGGCCGCATAGGCCCAACTGACGGCAATCGTCTTACCGCGCGGGTCGCCTTTCTTCTCGAATATGGTCATCAAGTCGGCCAGGGCCTGGAACGGGTGGTAGACATCGCATTGCATGTTCAATACCGGCACACGGCTGGCTTCGGCCACGTCCCGGATGTAGCGGTTTCCAACGTGCCAGTCGCATTGCCGGATGGCGATCCCGTCGTAGTAGCGGCCCAGGATTTCGCCGATTTCGCGGGCGGTATCGCCGTGTGAGATTTGCGTGGTGTGGTGGTCTATGAAAGCGGCGTGCCCGCCCAGTTGGGCCATGCCCGCTTCGAATGAGGAACGGGTGCGCGTGCTGGTGAAGAAGAAGAGCATGGCCAGCGTCTTGTCCCGCAGGTAGGCATGGGGCTGGCCCAGCGCGCGTTTTCGTTTCAGGTCGAAAGCCACGTCCAAAACTGTTTCAATCTGCTCTTTGGTCCACGATTGCGTGGAAATCATATCCAGGTTGCGGAGGTTGGTCTGCATGAAGTCTCTCCTTTTTTCTGAATGGTTTTATCCCTGGTATTTGTTCACCGCCGAGACGCAGAGGGCGCAGAGGGCGCAGAATTCTGCGCCCCTACTCTATGATCTCCATGACTTCCTCCGCGCTCTCCGCGTCTCTGTGGTGTATCTTGGAGG
>CAYWAK010000361.1:0-2051 GCA_964455755.1 uncultured Ardenticatenales bacterium
TTTTCTTGCCTGCTACGCTTTCATCGCCGCCCGGCGTTCGTCTATGTCTCCGGGGTAGGTGAGTGCATTACGTCCGCGCTCTCCCGTGCGTATGCGAATCACGTCCTCCACCGGGTAGATGAAGATGACTCCATCCCCCGTGTTGCCGGTTTGGGCGGCCTCACGAATCGTTTCAACAGTTTTTTCCACGTTGTGGTCACTGAGGATGATGTTCACCTGGATTTTGGGCAGAAGGTCCACGCGGTATGTGCCGGTGCGCCCGGTGAGCTCAACGCCCCCCTGCCGGCCCTGACCACGAATTTCGTGGATGTTCATGCCCAAGATGCCGATTTCACGCAGGGCATTTTTTACGTTGTTCAGCTTTTCTTCACGAATGATCGCTTCGATTTTCTTGGTCATTGAGATTCATCCTCCTGGCTTATATGTAGGCTCGCTCGCCGTGCATGCTGATGTCCAGTCCGACAGCTTCCTCTTTCTCCGAAACGCGCAGGCCCATGATGGCGTTCAGCACTTTGGCAAGGACAAATGTCACGCCAAAGGCGAAGGTGATGGTGGCCACGACCGAGATGATCTGGATTCCAAACTGGCCGGGGTTGCCGTAGAAGAGACCGTTTGCCCCGCTGCTATTGACGGCGACGGTAGCGAACAAGCCTGTGGCCAGCGCGCCCCATGTGCCGGCCATGCCGTGGCAGGCCCACACGTCGAGCGATTCGTCCAGGCCGATTTTCTCGCGCAACTGGATGGCGTAATAGCTGATTGGTGCGGCCACAGCGCCGATGGCGATGGCAGCCAGCGGAGTCACGAAACCGGCAGCCGGCGTGATCGCTACCAATCCGACCACGGCCCCGGTGACGATGCCCAAGACGCTCGGTTTGTTGTCCCGCCAGCTCAAGAACATCCAGACAAGGGTCGCAGCCGCGGCGGAGGTGTTCGTGGTCATCAGCGCGTTGACGGCCACGCCGTTCGCGGCCAGCGCGCTGCCGGCATTAAAGCCGAACCAACCCACCCACAGCAATCCGGCACCCAGCACGGTGTAGGAGATGTTGTGCGCTTCCATCGGCGATTTGCCGAACCCTTTACGCGGCCCAATGGCCAGGGCAAAGGCCAGCGCCGAGAAGCCGGCGGTGATGTGTACGACCGTGCCGCCCGCAAAGTCAAGCGCGCCGAGCTGTCGCAGAATCCCGCCGGTGCCCCACACCCAGTGCGCGACCGGGTCATAGATTAGCGTAGCCCACAGCAGGCTGAAGACCAGGAACGTCTTGAAACGCACGCGCTCCACAAATGCGCCGGTGATCAGGGCCGGCGTGATGATGGCAAACATCATTTGAAAGGCAGCGAAGGCCAGGTGGGGAATGGTTGCCGCATAATCGGGGTTGGGGGCGGCTCCCACACCGGTCAGCCCGAGGAAGCCCAATCCGCCGATCAGCCCGTGGAAATCGGAATCGAAGGCCAGGCTATAGCCAAACAATACCCACTGCACACTGATCAGCGCCATGATGATAAAGCTCAGATTCAGGGTGGATAGCGCATTTTTCCGCCGCACCATGCCGCCGTAGAAAAAGGCCAGGGCCGGAGTCATCAGCAGCACCAGCGCGGAACAGACAAGTACCCAGGTTGTATCTCCAGCATTGATTGCATTCATGTGATTCTCTCCTCTCTAAAATACGTTCAACTTGTTCATTTAAAACAAATGCCCCCTCACGAACAGCGTCGTGAAGGGGCATCTTTGCCGGACTACAGACAATTCAAAGTCTTACAATAGACTATATCACGAAATGGACGGTTTGTCTATGGTCATAGTGCATAAAAGTTTCGTCATTGTGGGGTGCGTGCCACCAAGGACGAAAACTGCGTGGCAGACAGGGTGTCGTTCTGAGCGCAGCCGAAGAAGCTTTCGTATTTCGCAGAACGAGACCCCTCGCTCTGCTCAGGGTGACATGGGCCGTGTCATTTTTCTTGACCGTCACCCAGACGAAAGTCGTCGAGTGTCAAGTGTGTCGTAACTCCAGAATCCCCAGTCCAGTGACAACCATCTGATCACCGGCGACTGA
>CAYWAK010000362.1:0-1984 GCA_964455755.1 uncultured Ardenticatenales bacterium
TCACCTGAACGGTTACTGCCTACGAAATACGCAGTACGCAATACGCAATAGGAGCTTTCATGGAACCCATCCGCATCCTCATCGCCGATGACCACGCCCTGTTCCGCGAGGGGTTGCAGGCGTTGCTCATGGCGATCCCGGACATCGAGGTCGTGGGCGAGGCGGCCACAGGCGAGGAGGCCATTGAGCGGGCGGAGGCCCTGCAGCCGGACGTGGTGCTGATGGATATCAACATGCCCGGCGTAAAGGGCATCGAGGCCACGCGCCGCATCCTCCACACCAGTCCGACCATCGGCGTCATTGTGGTGACCATGCTGGAAGACGATGCCTCGGTCTTTGCCGCCATGCGGGCCGGAGCGCGCGGCTATGTGCTGAAAGGCGCTCACCACGACGAGATGCTGCAGGCCATCCGGGCTGTGGCCAGCGGACAGGCACTTTTCGGGCCGGCCATCGCCACGCGACTGATGAACTTCTTTCAGGCCCTGGGGTCTGTGGCCCAGCCGCCCTCACGGCTGCAGATCTTTCCTGAACTCACGAACCGCGAGCGTGAAGTCCTGCAACTGATTGCCCAGGGGCTCAACAACAGCCAGATCGCCGAACGCCTGGTCATCAGCCCCAAAACCGTGCGCAATCACATCACCAGCATCTTCAGCAAGCTCCAGGTCGCCGATCGGGCGCAGGCCATCATACGGGCCAGGGAGGCCGGGCTGGGGCGCGAGCAAGGTTAGAAAACCAAAAAAGCGGCTCTCCCTGGGCCCCGATTTCAGTCTGTCCGCCTGCATTTCAGCCGGCGCTAGGCACCTTCTACGAAGGTCCAGGGTCACCAGGACTTACGATACCGCTTTCTAACGGCCTGCGCGTCAACCGCCCGCCGGTCAGCTAAAGACTCCTTCGCGGGCAAAACGCAACAGAACTACCCGAGCCTTCGCTGGGGCGGCGCGGTAGGCGGGTCGGCTGCACGCGCTTGGTTAGGCCGCTTTTCGTCCTCAAGGTGATTTTCCAGGTACGTAGTGATGTAAACGGCGATGTTTAGCCCAGGCAGAACGACTTGATTGAGCTTCTCAGCTCAGAGATGGCTTCACAGCCGTGAACTTAACACTCGCCACTTTTCCTTCCACAAGAAGGCGGTCTTCCTTGCTTGGAGGCGGCGTGAATTCTTCGCCTGGACAACAAGCCATTGCTTCCAGTTCTTCAGGAGTGAGGGTATGACGCGCCACAATCTGAATCCCTGCAAAGCCCGCTTTTCTCACCGTCTGCCAGTAGTTCTCTTCAGGAATAGCCCCTCCCAAACATCCGGCCCAAGTTGACTGAAATCGTTCTCGTAGTTGGGGATTGATATCCTCGGTGAGCACAATATCTGAGATGGCGAGCCGTCCGCCAGGTCGCACGATACGGAAGGCTTCTTCATAGATGGCGTCTTTGTCGGGGCATAGATTGATGACGCAGTTAGACGTTACGACGTCTGCGAAACTATTCGGAAGTTGCGACTTCGCCATATCTGCAACACGGAGTTCAATGTCTCTATCTTGCAAGCCCGCCTCAGCCACAGTCTGCTTTGCTCGTTCAATCATTTGAGGGGTGAAATCTATTCCAACTACTCTACCTTGTTCCCCAACCTTGTGAGCAGCCAGAATGACGTCTATCCCGCCGCCACAGCCGAAATCCACGACCGCCTCACCGGGCTGAAGGTTCGCAAAGCCGGTAGGGTTGCCACAACCCCGTGAGAGATTGAGAGCAATCTCCGGCACTACGTCAAGCTCTTCTTGGCTATAGAGCCCCGAGTCAATTGCATAGCCCGAACCGGGCTGTCTCTTGCTCGGTCAACAGGACTCCTGGTTACCGCCTGTTTCGGCGAATTTGCCGTAGCGGGTCATAACCGCCAGTCTGATTTCGTCGGTTATCATCTTTGTCACTCCTTTTCATCCATATCCTCTTCGTTTGATTCTTCCCAACCTTCATATCCTTCAAAGACGCGGCGGCCTAG
>CAYWAK010000363.1:0-1975 GCA_964455755.1 uncultured Ardenticatenales bacterium
GCGCTGGCCATGGAGAGAAACAGCCACGGCACATGCATTCTGCGGCCTTCTCGACCAACCATCGGGTTGTATGCGGTCGAGACTCCTAAAGCCGCTCAACTAACTTTGTTGCCTTGGCTCCAGACGCCGCGGAGCAGAGCCGTTTGGTCGATTTTGTGCACACGCAGAACATCTCCGCGCAAACCTTTTTTCAAAGCACCACGGTCATGCAACCGCACGGCCTTCGCGGGGTTTCTGGTCACTGTGGCAATGGCGCGGGGCAGATCATTCCAGATATCTGCAAGGCGGAAGGTCGACAAAAGCAGCGCCGAGGGCACGTAGTCTGACGAGACAATGTCCAGAAGGTCGGCTTTTGCGAGGGCCTCCGCCGCGATGTTGCCGGAGTGGGAGCCGCCGCGGATCAGGTTGGGTGCGCCCATCATCACGGCAATGCCGTGGGCGCGGCAGGCTTTAGCGGCTTCAACCGTCGTGGGAAACTCGGCATAACCCACGCCGTTCCCGGCAGAGATTCGGACATGACCGGCCGTGGTATCATCATGGCTGGCTAGAACCGCACCCAAGCGTCGGGCCTCTATTACAGCACGCGCCTCATGCCTTGCCCCGTGGCGTTTTTTCAGGCCCAACAGGTTCTCAACATGTTCGGCAAATTCCGCGTCGTTCATCCCGCGTTTCTTGGTGACATAGGTTTTCAGTGCGGTCAGGTCACGGAACTGGCGCTGGCCCGGGGTGTGGTCCATCAGGCTGACGATGCCGACCCTGTCGGACGCTCCGAAGGCCGCCAATTCTTCCAGCAGGGTCTCTGAACAGATTTCAGCCCGGAGATGGAGGAAATGACTGATCTTGAAATAACCTTGTTTACGCGCTGCCAGAAGTTCGTCGGCGAGCTTGCGTGCATAGTCGATGTAGCGCCCCTTGCCGCTATGGATGGAGCCCACCCGCATGGCGTCAAACACCGTCGTGATGCCGGTCGAGGCCAGTTCCGCATCATGGGCGATCAGGGCGGGTAAATGTGGCCAGTTTACTTCCGGGCGCGGTTCAATATGGCGTTCGACATTGTCTGTATGCAGTTCAACAAGACCGGGGGTAACGAGATCACCGCCACAATCCACGGCACCGGTTGGGACATGATCCCCCTCGGCGATCTCACGAATGACTCCCCGTTCGATTGTCACCGAACCAGTGAGGACCTGATCTTCCAAAACAAGCTGCGCATTGGCGAGACAAAGGTCGCTTGACACATCAGTGTTACAGTTCTTCGCTAAAGTGGCCGTGGGAAAAGGGGAATTCATGTCATACTCTCGATTTGCAATTTACTATGTGCCGTCGGCAGGACCCCTGGCCGATTTCGGTGCGTCCTGGCTCGGGTGGGATGTTGTGCATGGCCGCGAGGCGCCTCAGCCTGATCTGCCTCATCTGCGTGACATCACGATGACACCGCGCAAATATGGGTTTCATGGCACCTTGAAACCGCCGTTTCGTCTGATCGACACGCGAACCATCGCCCAATTGGACCGGGCCACATCGTCCTTGGCGGCCTCGCTGCGCCCTGCGGTCTGTGACGGCTTGGAATTGATGACGCTGGGCCGGTTCTTGGCGTTGATACCGCTCGGCGGAACCAAGGCCCTGCAGCGGGTTGCGCAGGCTTGTGTCTGCGGACTTGACGACTTTCGACGTCCCGCCGAGGAGTCGGAGTTGGCGCGCCGTCGCAGCGCGGGGTTGAGCGCGCGCCAAGAGGTGTTGCTGGAGCGATGGGGCTATCCCTACGTGCTGGAAGAGTTTCGGTTTCACCTGACCCTTTCCGGCGGTCTTCCCAAGGAAGAGAGTCCCGTCTGGATTGAGAGGGTGAAGTGTTTTCTTCCCGATTTGCCCTCGTCCTTTGTCCTCGATCAGATCGCGTTGTGCGGCGAGAGGGAAGACGGACGGTTCGAGATGCTGCATCGTTACACGCTTACCGGCTGAAGCAGCGCCACGGCCC
>CAYWAK010000364.1:0-1961 GCA_964455755.1 uncultured Ardenticatenales bacterium
CCATTAATCGCTTCAGGCGGTTGTTCCGGTTGATCACCCGGCGATACAGGTCATTCAGGTCCGAAGTGGCAAAGCGTCCGCCATCCAGTTGCACCATGGGACGCAAGTCTGGCGGAATTACCGGCAAGACGGTGAGAATCATCCACTCCGGGCGATTGGCCGACCGGCGCATAGACTCGACAACACGGAGGCGTTTGAGTGCTTTCTTGCGTCGTTGTTTGGAATGGGTGCGGTGTGCTTCCTGGCGCAAGTCTTTGGCCATTTCGTCCAGGTCAAGATTTTTCACGATTTCATAGAGGGCTTCTGCACCCATGCCCGACTGGAACAGCTGGCCCCACTTTGCGCGAAGTTCACGGTAGTGCATTTCGGGCAGGAACTGCTTGACTTTCAGGCTTTTCAGCTCTTCTCGATCGCTGTCACGCGAAGTGCGGACGCGCAGAAGTTCATCTTCCATCTCTGATTGAAGTTTCTCGATGTCGGCTTCCAGTTGATGGGCAAGATCATCATTCTGTGAAGCGCTGTCCACCTGCGTGTTGGCTTGTTCTAAGCGGATTCGACCTTCGATCTCATCAATCTTTTCCTCGACCACGTTGGTCAGCAAGGCAATGTGCTCAGAAGAAATCTTCTCCCCTTTACGAACAATCGTGGAATCGAGCCCCTCGAATACCAGGTCTTCCTCGGCACCCAATCCTGTCTTGCTGGTGATGTATTCTCGGGCTGCTGCCGCTTGATTCATGATCCTGTTTACAGCGTCATCACGCTCTTGTTCCAGACGATCGTATGCTTGTTGTTGGGCCAGCTTCTTTTCGTTAATCTGCGATTCAAGTGCTTCTTGAATCTCTGCTACACGTGAGGTATAGGTTGCCTCAATGCGGCGTGTTTCCCGCTCGATCTCTTCATCAATGTGGCGAAGTTCACGCTGCCTGGCCTGTTCATCCACAGACGTGATGATGTATTGGGCAAAGTACAGGACACGGTCCATGTTTCGGCGTGAGATGTCCAGGAGCAGACCAAGGTAGCTGGGCACACGCCGTGTGTACCAGATATGAGCAACCGGCGAAGCCAACTTGATATGCCCCATACGCTCGCGCCGTACGGCGGAGCGTGTTACTTCGACACCACACTTATCACAAGTAATGCCCTTAAAGCGGACTTTCTTGTATTTGCCACAGTAGCATTGCCAATCTTTCGTAGGCCCAAAAATCGCTTCGCAGAACAATCCGTCTCGCTCCGGACGTAGCCGGCGATAATTGATTGTCTCCGGCTTGGTTACTTCTCCATAGGACCATGAGAGAATCTCTTCCGGTGAGGCTAAACTTATCCGCATAGCACGGAAATCCTTGGTTTCCAACGCAGTCCCTCCCAGTACAGATGCAGTCTGGTAGAAGTCCCCCGACCATTTCGGGGGAATTCAAGATAGATGGCTCCACCGGTGATGATGTGGGGTGGCGCCTAAGAGGATATAGAGACTATACCATATCTTTACACAACAAAAGGCCCGTTCTCAAAACATAGCAACATTGCTGCTAACGGGCATAGTTTGCTGGGTAATCCATTTTTACAAATCAAAAGCGTGATGTTATTCTGATCGGCAAACAGGGGCGGTACACTTAACTTGTTCGATACGCGCTAATGCTCCTATGCTGGTTGAACGGGCGGCTGTGGCACCAAACTTGCCCCCAGTGCGTTACACTCGAATGGCAACGCAATTGGGTTTACTTGTCACTCCTGGTCGCAAACAGAAATTATACCTTAAACTTGTGAATTTGTCAAACACCGCGCGTCGGTCGCACTGACCTCGCTGCCGCTGGCCTGGCGAGGCATCTTCGCCGGCGCGGTGGTCGCCGTCGTGCTGCTTGTCGTCGCTCGCCGCGCAACGCGGCGTATCCCGTGGTGAGGCAGTGGGCAGTCGTCAGACACCCATTCCTCAGGACGACCACCTGCACAGCACGGCGATGGCC
>CAYWAK010000365.1:0-1929 GCA_964455755.1 uncultured Ardenticatenales bacterium
AAGGCTGTTCTACGCCGGCAGTCTGGAGGCTGTTCCACGAGACAAATTCTCAGGTCTATAATCACAGAGCGATTGCCCACCACGAAGAATGAAAACAGGACACAGGAGATAGAGATTTGCAACGCACATTCGTAATCGGTACGCGGGCCAGCGCACTCGCCTTGTGGCAATCGGAATGGGTGGCGGAGCAATTGCGCCGCTTATATCCGGAAGTGCAATTTACGCTGAAGAGGATCACCACGAAGGGCGACCGAATTGCCGGCAAGCCGCTGCCCGAAATCGGCGGCAAGGGCTTGTTCACCGCCGAATTGGAGGAACAGCTTCGTGACGGGGAGATTGACCTGGCCGTACACAGCCTGAAGGATTTGCCCACCGATCTGTCGGACGATTTGGTTATCGGCGCAATCCCGCCACGAGCCGATCCGGCAGATGTGTTGGTGTCCCGACATAACGTGCGCCTGGCCAAACTGCCGGCTGAAGCCACGGTGGGCACCGGCAGCAAGCGGCGCGCGGCGCAATTGCTTGCCTATCGCCCCGACCTGCACATCGTGCCGCTGCGGGGCAACGTGGACACACGGCTGCGCAAGGCACAGTCCGAGCCGTTCGACGCCATCATCCTGGCCTACGCCGGCATTTCCCGCCTGGGCCATGCGGACGCCATCACCGAAGTGCTGCCTACCACGGTAATGCTGCCCGCACCTGGGCAAGGGGCGTTGGCCATCGGATGTCGCGCCGACGACAGCCTGGTGCATTCCTTGCTCCATCCGCTACACCACGCCGAGACCGCAGCCTGCGTGACGGCCGAGCGTGCCTTCCTGAGCGGTCTGGGGGGAGGGTGTCAGGTGCCGGTCGCCGCGTATGCCGAGACACACGACGAAACTTTGCACTTGTGGGGCCTGGTCGCCAGCGACGACGGGCACGATGTCATTCGCGTCGGCAACAGGGGGTCGGTGCATGAGGCGGCCAGCGTGGGTCACCGGTTGGCGGAACAGGCACAGGCCCGTGGGGCGGAGGCTTTGTTGGAACGATGAAACAAGGAACTGTCTATCTCATCGGTGCCGGGCCTGGTGATCCGGGATTGATCACCGTTCGAGGGCTGGAGTGTCTGCGCAACGCCGACGTGATCGTCTACGACCGGCTGGCCCCGACAACCTTGCTTGATGAAGCGCGTACCACTGCCGAACGAATCTACGCCGGCAAACGGTCCGGTCATCATGCCATGCCACAGGAAGAGATCAACAATCTGCTGGTCGCCAAGGCGCGCGAGGGCAAAATAGTGGTTCGCCTGAAAGGGGGCGACCCGTTCGTCTTCGGTCGGGGAGGGGAGGAAGCCGAAGCGTGTGTCGCTGCCGGCGTGCCGTTCGTCGTCGTTCCCGGCGTGACCAGCGCCATCGCCGTCCCGGCCTACGCCGGCATTCCGGTAACCGACCGGCGACTAACGACGACACTGGCCATCGCCACCGGGCACAAGCAAGCGGGTGCGAATGACGACGGGTTGGATTGGGAAGCGCTGGCGCGTGCGGACACCCTCGTGCTTCTCATGGCAGTGACAAATTTGGCGTATATCGCCGGCCGGCTGACGGCGGCGGGACGACCCGCCACCACCCCGGTCGCTCTGATACGCTGGGGGACGACCCCCCGCCAGCAGGTTGCAACCGGCACGCTGGCCGACATCGTGGAGCGCGTAGAGCAGGCCGGCCTGCGTCCACCCGCCGTTATCGTGGTGGGTGATGTGGTCAGTCTGCGTAACCGGTTCCGCTGGTTCGACCGCCCGGACGAGCGGCCACTGTTGGGCAAGCGGGTGGTGGTCACGCGATCCCGCGATCAGGCCCGGAAGATGTGCGCCCTACTGGAGGAACAGGGCGCGGAGCCGGTCGAATTCCCATCCATCGCCATCGCGCCTCCGGAAGATTATGCAGCCCTGGACGA
>CAYWAK010000366.1:0-1907 GCA_964455755.1 uncultured Ardenticatenales bacterium
CATGACTCTTTATCAAAATAGACGACCGTAAGATTTCGTTTCGTGATTCTTCGGGAATGACCCAGACCACTTTGGCCTCGATCTCGTCCTCGCCCCGAGGCTCTCCAATGACGGCGATGCGGTCGCCGCTGTGCACATCGTCCAGGGTGATCCGCTCCCGTCCGCGCTGGAGCATTGTCTTCGCCGTGACGATGATGCGCACCTGGGTGTCCCGGTGCGTGGTGACCATGATGACGCCGTTGTCAATCTCATCCACGACTCCTCGCACGCCGTGTGGCGCGCCGTGCCTGTGGAAGTCAAGCCACGGTCCGAGGGGCCAGGGAGGGCGTTCCGGTTCGCCCATGGACGGCCGGGCACCTGGTGGGAATGCGCCTCCCCGCGCGGATCGCGCACTGCGCCACTCACCCACCAGCACGCCCAGCACAAAGACACCGATCACGGCCATCGCCAACGCCAACGCGATGGCGATGCGGATCAACCAGCGGCGGTGGATTCTCATGCAACGCCCCTCCCGGCATGGTTGCCGTTAAATTGGGAGGATCCCTGCTGTCCCAGACTGGCCAGGAACTGCTCCAGCAGCAGCACAATGACCAGGGAAATACCCAGAGTCAGCGCAATCTCCACAACCGGCAGCGATTCCAGCACAGCGTACAGCGCCTCGGTGGGGTAGCGCAAAGCAAGGTCGGGATTGCCGGCCAGCAGGGAAATGAACTGCCCTGTGCCATCCTGTTGCCAGACCAGCAGAGTCTGGTATCCCAACGCCAGGAGCATCAGCAGGGAGAAGAATGCCGCCAGCCCGATGGCCGCCCGGTACAGCCACGTCTGGACCACGCCGTCCTGTGCCGGCACCGCGCTGACCGCAGCCATGATGCGCACCTCCAGGCCGGCGGGCGGTTCCTCGACCGGGAGTTGGTACAGCACCGCGGTCATCTGGCGCAGGTTGGCCGCCCGTTGCCGGCAAGAAAGGCACGCGTGCAGGTGGTCTTCGACGGCGGTTATTTCGTCGTCCGCCAGCTCTTGCTCCGCATACCGATTCAGTTTCGATTGCATCTCATCACAATTCATCATTTACCTCGCAGACGGCGCTCCAGCACCTGGCGCAGCAACCCTTTGGCCCGAAACAGGTGCGTACGAACGGTATTCAGCGGCAGGTCCAGCACGTCAGCGATCTCCTGGTAGGACAACTCCTCGGTGTAGCGCAAGGTGATGGCTATGCGGTAATGTTCAGGAAGCTCCATGACGGCCTGGCGGACCATCTCCGCCATCTCTGCGTCCTCGATCTTCTCCAGCGGCAATGGCCGGTCATCGGAAATCTCTTCGTAAGCAAAGGTGCTGTGTTCGTCCGGGTCATCGCCTCCTCGCGCCAGAGCGGAGAAAAGGACCGGTCGCCGCTTCTTCGCCCAATCCCGGCACAAATTCGTAGCGATACGAAACACCCAGGGCCGGAAGGGCAGATCCAGCCGCGAGTTAGGCAATGCCCGATAGACCCGCAGAAACGTATCTTGCGTGATATTCTCGGCTTCGGCCCAGTCACCGGTGAACCGATAGGCTAGATTATAGATGGAGCGCGTGTAGCGTTCCACGAGATGCCGGAAGGCCGACCGGTCTCCCCGCAGGTGGCGGCTGACCAGTTCTTCATCGCGTATCTGCAAGTTTCCACCCCTGTGAATGATACACGAGCAGCGGACGAAATAGTTTCACAAGACATCCATACTCCAAATTAACCACCAAGGTGCGAAGCCACAAAGAAAAACAAGCCGGTTAGAGCCGGATGTCTTCGTGGTAAAAAGAGAACACGGGCAACGAGTCCGACGCCCGCACGGGGAAGTGTATACGAGTCTACGGGAATTGGCAAGGGAGGGCGTGCCGGCCCCGCCTATCAACGCGCGAGATCTGTGCTACAATGG
>CAYWAK010000367.1:0-1901 GCA_964455755.1 uncultured Ardenticatenales bacterium
CTTCTCACTTACTGACATCATTGTTAAAAACTCATGACAAGACCCCTTGACAGGAGGTGTTGACCTATGGTAAAATGAAGCAGTCACCATGAGTGTATGAGTGTATGCACGCCACGAAGGATGAAAATACGTCGGGCGTGAGGCGTGCCAACGTGATACGTGATACTTTATCTTCATAACACACCCCAACCTCTGGCCCGTCATGTCGCAATCATAACTGCAAACGTGAAAGAGCAAAAACCAATGAAATGCACCTACTGTGGTTCTAGTCTGACGTCCGAGGATAGATTCTGTGGAAAATGCGGCATGCAACAACCTCCGGTGTCATCGCCTGTTCCCGAGACCCAGACGGAAACAGTGCCGCTGCAGGAACACACGCCGCAGAAAGGTGACCAGAGGATCGTTCTGATGGCGGGGATGGTCGGAGGGCTGCTCATTCTGCTGGTATGTGCCGGTGTCTGGCTGGCGCGGGACAGCCTGTTTGGCCCGGAAAGCGCGCTCAACCGTTGGGTTGTCAGCCGGGCCATCGAGCCGGCGGTGCAGGCAACGGGGACGGCGCAGGCCGCGCTGGCCCAGTCGCGGGCGACCGCTACCGCCCGCGCCGAAACGGCCGCCGCCCTTCGCATGCAGGCAACCGCCACAGCACAGAGCCAAACAGCAGCCACGGCACAGGCGATCACCATGGCCACAGCGCGCGCCCAAGGGATGGCCACAGCGCAAGCCGACGCAGCGGCCACAACCCAGGCTCAGCAGTCGGCGACGGCGCAAGCGCTGGCCACGGAGCAGGCGTTGGCTGTCGCCGCCACCGGCACGGCCCACGTGATGGCGGACGCACAGGCCACTGCCCAGGCTCAGGCGACCGCCGATGCGCAGGCGACTACCCAGGCCGTGGCCGCAGCCCAAGCCCAAGCTACGAACGTCGCGGCCGCCAAGGCCGCCACTGCGCTGGCGCTGGCGCAACGCTCACCCACGCCCGAACCGACTGAAACGCCAAGCCAGATCGTGCCGTCGGCCCTCCAGGGGCGCATCGCCTTTCCGGTGTTCGCGCCCGACCGGGGGGCCTACGACATCTACGTGGCCAACCCTGATGGCTCAAACCTTCAGCGCGTGCTCGATTACGCCAGCCAACCTGCGCTGAGTGCCAATGGCCTGCGCATCGCCTTCCGCCGCTGGAAGAGCGACGACCGGGGCGTCGAAATCATGGATACCTACGGAGGCAACCAGAAGCGGCTGACCAAATTCCTGGAGGATGCCTTGCCGTATTGGTCGCCCGACGGCCGGACGCTGGTGTTCTTTTCCCGCCGCGAATCGGACCGCCGGCCCCGCGTCTACGAGGTGGACGTGACCGGCGGGTCGGACCGGGTTCTGGAACGCGGCAGCGGGCCGGTCTACGGCGTGTTCACCACGTGGATGCCGAATGGTTTGATCCTGTACGGGGTCACCTCGCCGCAAAACGGGTTGGCGACGATGAACGCGGACGGCTCCGGGTTCCACATGGTCTTCGCCGATGGGTCGGCGACCGCGCCGGCTGTCTCTCTGGATGGCTCGCAGATCGCCTTCATGTCGCAGCGGGACGGCAACTGGGAGATCTACCGCATCAACGCCGATGGCTCCAGCCTCGTACGGATCACCAATCACGGTGCGAACGACGGGCTGCCGGCCTGGTCGCCGGACGGGAACACGCTCGCCTTCGTTTCGGATCGGGGCGGGTCGTGGGGAGTCTGGGCCACGAAGGCCGGGGGCAGCCAGCCGGTCAAGCTCTTCGCGATGCCCGGTTCGCCCGATGGCCACGTGCGCAACGAGCCCGACTTTTCCTCTCACGGCTGGCTGGAGGAGCGCATTTCCTGGGGGCCGTGATGAAGGGAGGGGTGCCGGTGAAGTAAGGCTGGGAGCGTAGAGCG
>CAYWAK010000368.1:0-1869 GCA_964455755.1 uncultured Ardenticatenales bacterium
TCGGTTTATGGCGTGGCTTCGCCATACGCGCACCCCTTTCGCATTGCGGAAAAGGGACACGTCGCCCTCTGGAAGCAAGCAGGTGTGACATTTTCCCTAATGCCCGCTTTCAATACACCGGCTCGCCGTCGTCGGTGAGGTAGCCGAAGCGGCGCATCACCGACCGGTGGTCGGCGATCAGCCGGCGAACCTGCTCCGGCGTGAGTTCCTCGCGCCACGAGCCGACTTTCCCCTTGCGGAAGAACGATTTGGAATCGGGCCGCTTCTCCCTGAACCCCTCGTTCGCCTCCTGCGCTTGCAGCCGGTCAAAGCGCGATAGCTCGATTGCCTTCCGGACGATGACCGGGTCCACCGGCAAGCCGGCCGCGCGGACGATGCCGCTGAAGGTCTCTTCCGGCATCTGCGACATGTCCTCGTAGCGGACAACGTGTACAGGCAGACCGGACTCGTCCACCCAACTGCGCACGTGGCTGCTCCAGGAGAATGTGAGCTGATGAAGCTGCCGCGCTAACCGTTGTCCGTCAAAGCGGGCCATAGTACATGCTTCATCGGCCATGTCCGCAATGATCTTTTCAATGCTATCGTTGCTGTGGTGGGCATAGGACGGGGCCACGTCCAGCGGGTTGCGTATCAGGTAGATGACGACCGCCGTAGCCGCAGCCGGGAAGAGCGGAACGCCCTCACCGTTGCGACGCCAGGCATCGTGAACTTTCATGAAGAGCGGCTCGTCGCTCTCGCCGGCCACCTGGTCGTAGACCGCCGGCCGGAACCGGTCAATCTCCGCTGCCGTCAGATCGGAAGCCTCCACACCGATCACGCGGTCGAAGATGTCTCGCGCACTGGCGATGGGGCCGCCGTCCAGGTCGTTGATGTTCGCCGCTTCGTCCCCGTCGTGCAGATAGTTGGTCAGGAAGACGCGCAGCCAGGTGTTGCCCGATTTCGGGTAGGAGGCCAGCCAGACAATCCCGCCCATCTACCGAAAATCCTTTTCCAGTACGTCGGCCAGCTCGTCCAGCAGAAAGGGCCGCTCCGGCCGGGTGACGCGGGCGACGCGCACGCCGTTGGCCACGGCTGCCGCCATACGAAAGTGGTCGGTGTGCCGCCCCATGCGCTTCAACGCCAGCTTCTGGAAGGTGTAGTCCAGGAACACGTTGAACTTCGTGGAATCCTGCAGCGGCTCCAGGCGCAGCTCGGGGCCGTTATGCGGGCGCAGGGCATAGAGGGCGTGCAGCGGCGCCGGCCGGTCCGCCAACCGGTCAGCAGCGGGCAGGGCGAACTTGGCGAATTCCTGCCGCACGCGCCGCAGGCCGCCCGTCGGCCGCTCCAGGCGCTCGGCGCTGTCGGCCCACAGCTTGATCTGCTGGTAGCCGGGGAGTACCTGGGGGCCGCCCGCTCCGTCCAGCACAATGGCCACTACGTCATCGGCCAGCATGGGATAGCCCCGGTCCAGGAAAGCGGCCAACAGCGTTGACTTGCCGAAGCCGGAATGGCCGGCGAAGAGCACGGCGCCGCGCCCGGTGCGGATGGCGCTGGCGTGGATGGGCAGAATCCCGCGCTGGTGCAGCAAGAGGGTGACCACCGTGCCCAACAGAAACAGGCGCACCTCGTCATCGCCGGCGTCCGGCTCGCGCTGGATCACGATCTCGCAGCCCTCGCGCGCCAGATAGCGACCGACGCCGGGAAACCGGAAGCGGATGGCGTCTGGCCGCACCTGTCGCAAAGGGCCGGCGGCGGACGCGGAGGGCAGGAATTCCGGTACAGCGCCGTAGCGTACCACCACGTCCGGCCGGTTGCCCGCGGCCGGGGCCATCTCCGGGCAGGCCAGCGGCATCTGCCAGACCAGGCCGTAGGCGGTGTAGCAGTATTCAG
>CAYWAK010000369.1:0-1856 GCA_964455755.1 uncultured Ardenticatenales bacterium
ACGTGTCAATTTTACCGTAATGGGAAATTTCGATGAACCCATCGGCACACAATCCAAAATCGGCGGTCCTGTTGCTGGCCTACGGCGGGCCGGACAGTCTGGACGACATCGAGCCGTATCTGCGGAATATTCGCGGCGGGCAGGCGGTCTCCCCGGCGCTGGTGGCGGAGTACAGGCAACGGTACGCGCTCATCGGCGGGCGTTCACCGTTGCTGGAGATCACGCGGCGGCAGGCGGCAGCGCTACGCCGCGCGTTGCGTGGGGCGACGGGGCGGGATGTGCCGGTGGTCGTGGGTATGCGCCACTGGCGGCCGACCATCACCGAGGCGGTGCAGCAACTGGCCGCGCAAAGCGTCACGCACGTCGTGGCCTTGTGCATGGCGCCGCATTATTCCGCCATAAGCGTGGGCGCGTACCGCCAAAAGCTGGCGGAGGCGATCGCCGGCCTCGAACGGCCGGTGGCGTACGATTTCATCGAGAGCTGGCACGACCACCCGGGCTTCGTTTCCGCGCTGGCGGGAGCCGCACGCGAGGGGCTGGAGCGGTTCACCGCAGGCGAGCGGCCGTTCGTGCTGTTCACCGCGCACAGCTTGCCGGCACGCATTGTCGCCGGGGGCGACCCGTATGCCGGCCAGGTGCGCGATACGGCGATATCGGTCGCCTCGACGTTGGAATTGCCAGACGGCCGCTGGGAATGCTGCTTTCAGAGCGCGGCCAGACGAGGTGGACCATGGCTCGGTCCCTTGCTGGAAGAGCGCGTGGTCACGTTGGCGGAGGCGGGGGAACGCGCCTTGCTGGTCGTGCCGGTCGGGTTCGTAGCCGAGCATATCGAGGTGTTGTACGACATAGACATCTACTGCCGCCAGCTCCTTGCGCCCTACGGCGTACACCTGGAACGCGCGCCGATGATGAATGATCGGGAGGAATTTGTTGCAGCGTTGGCGGAGGTTGTTGAATCGGTCTGGAGACAAGCATCATGACTACACACATTGTCATCGCCGGCGGGGGGATTGCCGGACTTTCGACGGCCTACGCGCTGCAGAAGCAAGCGGAGGCGGCGGGACTTCCGCTGCGCCTGACGCTGGTGGAAGCGGCCGGCCGGCTGGGAGGCAAAATCGCCACGCGCCGGCGCGACGGCTTCGTCATCGAAGGGGGGCCGGATTCGTTCATCACACAGAAGCCGGAAGGGGTGGCCTTGTGCCGCGAATTGGGCCTGGGCGACCAGCTCATCGGCACGAACGAAGCGGCGCGGCGCGTGCTGATCGTGCAGCGCCGGCGACTGCTGGAGATGCCGGAGGGCCTCCGCCTGGTCGTGCCCACCCGCTTCTGGCCCTTCGTCGTCTCGCCGCTGATCTCCTGGCCCGGCAAACTGCGCATGGGTATGGACCTCTTCATCCCGCCGCGCACGGACGACGGTGACGAAAGTCTGGCTGACTTCCTGCGCCGCCGGCTGGGACAGGAGGCTCTGGAGAAGCTGGGCGAGCCGATGATGGCCGGCATTCACGTGGCCGACGCGGAGCGGCTCAGCCTGCTGGCGACCTTCCCCCGCTTCCGGCAAATCGAGCAAAAGCACGGCAGTCTGGTTCGCGGGATGCTGGCTGCACAACGCAAAGCGCCCCCGCTCAAGAACGGAAAGCGCCCCTCCATCTTCATGACCCTGCGCGACGGACTGGACGGCCTGGTCAAAGCGCTGGACCGTGCGTTTCGCGGCGAGTTGCTGCTCGGCACGCGGCTGACGGAGCTGCGGCACCGGCCGAATGGCGCAACACGCTTTGCGTTGCGCGGCGACGATGGCCGTCTGTTGCACGCCGATGCGGTGATCCTGGCCACACCGGCGCGTGACAGCGCGCGGCTAC
>CAYWAK010000370.1:0-1791 GCA_964455755.1 uncultured Ardenticatenales bacterium
AAAATTAAAAATCTCTGCGCTCTCTGCGTCTCTGCGGTGAAATCCTTAGTTCTTTCAGGAAAGCCTCCACATTACTTGAAAAGTTTTGTATTAAATCAACAAATTACCCCTTGATTTTTTGTTCGTTTTGTTGTATAATATAGTCATTAAAAATGGTGTTAATTTGTAAATGCAGGAGGTGTAGCAATGGAAAAGATTCGATGGCCGATTGTTTTGATGTTATTCGTCATCTTGCTGGCCCTCCCCGTAGCGGCAACGGCTTCCAGTCCGTACTCCCGGTTTTATCCGCAGACGGGACATGCCGTATCGGGAGGCTTCCTCGATTATTTCGATAGTCATGGCGGGCTTGCCCTTTTTGGTTATCCGCTGACTGACGAGATAATGGAAGGAGGTATATCCGTTCAATATTTTGAGCGGGCACGTTTTGAATGGCGCCCCCTGAACCCCGATCCATACAAGGTGCAGCTCGGATTGTTGGGGTCCGACATCCTCGAAGAGTCCGACCCGCCTGTGCCCCCGGTTTCGGGTCCACACGTAATGTACTTCCCGGCCACCGGGCACAACGTCACCGATGCCTTCCTGGATTATTGGATGACCTACGGGGGGCTTGACCTCTTTGGGTACCCGATCACGGAGCGTTTCGTCTTTGGCGGCGGCACGTATCAATATTTCCAGCGCGCCCGCTTCCAATGGGACGGCCACCAAGTGACTTTGGGCAATCTTGGCCAGGAGTGGCTGACCAAGACGCCGCTGGTGCCCTTTACCCCACGAGCCGTCGGGCCGCGCACGCAGTTCTTTACCCAAACTGGCTATCAGGCCCAAGACCCATTCCTCTCGTTCTATGAAGCAAAGGGTGGGGCAGCCATTTTTGGCTATCCCATCTCCAGCAGCTTCCAGGAGGGGGGGCGCATGGTTCAGTATTTCCAAAAGGCGCGGTTTGAAGCGCACCCCGAGATTCCCGGCGGTGTGCAACTCGGTCTCGTTGGCCAGGATATCCACGGCCCGCCAGAAGCGCCGGTAGCCGATTGGACCACGCCCTGGAGCGCGAACTACACCTACTTTCCGCAAACCGGACACGTGGTCAGCTACGCCTTCCTGAAATTCTACCGCGAACATGGCGGGGTTGAGATATTTGGATACCCGATCAGCGAGGCCCAGCGCCTGAACGGCGTGACCATCCAATGGTTCCAGCGGTCGCGCATGGAGTACCGGAACGGTCAGGTTGTGCTCGCTGCGGTAGGTGAAGAGCTCTTTGACGGCGGCGACCGCGAGGGCCGCTTCCCGGCCGACGGCGTGTTCCGCCTGGTGTGGGATGCGAACCCCGGTGTAGCCCAATCACTGGGCAAAGGCACGGAGAACGCGCAAATCATCCAAATGGCCGAGCAAGCATTCCAGCATGGTCGCATGTTCTGGCGAAGTGGCAAGGACATTGTCTACGTGCTTTACGAGGATGGTGGTTGGGAAGCGATGCAGAATCCATATAAGCCGGGGGACCGGACCAGTTGGGGGTATTCTCCGCCGCCTGGGATGTACGAACCGGTGCTGGCGTTTGGCAAGGTGTGGCGCACGTTCCTCGGCGGCCCCAACGGCAAGCTCGGATGGGCCACCCAGCCGCAGCACGATTATCTCGGCACGGCGCAAGACTTCCAGCATGGGGTCATGCTGTGGAGTTCGGAGCTCTGGGTGTATGTGATGTCGGGTTGCTGCCACTGGGATCGCTACGTAGACACACGCCCGCGCGAGGGAATCGACCCGTAATCACGCGAACGCACGGCAAGCGAACCATAGCTA
>CAYWAK010000371.1:0-1791 GCA_964455755.1 uncultured Ardenticatenales bacterium
GGCGGCCTTAGTGCCCTGCGAGACGGATTCTTGCACATTGGGGTGGCTGCCCCACATTCCCGCCAGGATTGTTGACTTTACGACAGACAGGATACACAATGTCTGTTATACTGTTTTGCCTGACCGTTCATCGCCGGCGGCGGAAACAATCCGGCCAGGGATTACCCATACGCCGGCGCTGGTGGTGGACGGTGAGCTATTGGCGCAGGATCTATCGGCCAACATGCTGGCCGATCTGCTGCGGCATACCTGGACGAACCCGGGGCGGGTCCGCAGCCAGCCGGCCGGGATACAAACACCCGATTTTAATCATGCCGCATAGCGGCAATGAAGGAAGGTTGCTACATGCTCAAGAAACAGTACATCAAGTCGCGCAAGGTGTGCAAAGTCACCTTTGAGTTGCCGGACGCTGAATTGCCAGAACCCATCGTGGCCGACAGCGTCCATCTGGTGGGCGAATTCAACGACTGGGACCCCACCGCCACGCCAATGCCGCGTGGCAGGGGTGGCATCTATCGTGTCACACTTGAGTTGGAGCCCGGGCGGGAGTATCAGTTCCGCTACCTGGTTAACGGTGAACACTGGTGCAACGATTGGCACGCTGACGCCTATGTCAGCGGCGGCTTTGGCGAGGACAATTGTGTCGTGGTGACGCCGGCCCAGGCCAGCGCCGCTGGACTGGAGAAACGCTGACCCGATGTGGTGCTGATGGCGGTGTGAAATGCTAAGCTCGGCAGAGTGCCGTCTACCTTTACCTGTCCCGGCACAGAAGTGATCTGGCCCACCTGGACCGCAAAGAAGTGGAGCAACTGGCCGAGGATTGTGTACAGGACGCGCTGGTGCTCATGAAGGAGTTTCCCAATGACTGATCGAGTGCGCGAAATCCTCAATTGGTACCGGAGCGATAACCCCGGTGTCCTGACCAGCCTGGCCCGGATGCTCAACCACGGGCGGCTGGCCGGTACGGGCAAGATGATCATCCTGCCCGTAGACCAGGGCTTCGAGCACGGGCCTGCGCGCAGTTTCGCACCGAATCCGCAGGCCTACGACCCACACTACCATTTTCAGCTCGCCATCGAAGCTGGCCTCAACGCCTACGCTGCACCGTTGGGCTTCCTGGAGGCCGGCGCAGCCGAATTCGCCGGGCAGGTCCCGCTCATCCTCAAGCTGAACAACCACGACGTGTTGCAGGATGAGAAAGACCCCCTGGGCGCGCAAACGGCCTCGGTGTCAGACGCCCTGCGGTTGGGTTGCGTCGGAATCGGCTACACCATCTATCCCGGCACAGCCGACCGGCGCTTGCAATACGAGCAGTTGAAGGAACTAGCCCGCGAAGCCAAATCGGTCGGGTTGGCTGTCGTCGTCTGGTCGTACGCGCGCGGCGGTGGCCTGAGCAAGGAAGGCGAAGCTGCCCTCGACGTGATCGCCTACGCCGCTCATATCGCCGCGCAACTGGGCGCCCATATCATCAAGGTCAAGCTGCCCTCGGCGCACCTCGAACTGGACGCAGCCAGAAAGGTCTATGAGGCGCACCGAGTTCCGCGGGAAGCGCCGGCTGACCGGGTGCGCCATGTGGTGCAAAGCGCGTTCAACGGACGCCGCATCGTCATCTTTTCCGGCGGGGCCAAGAAGGACGACGACGAAGCGGTGTTCGATGAGGCGCGCGCCATCCGCGACGGCGGCGGGTTCGGCTCGATTATCGGGCGCAATACATTTCAACGCGAGAAGGCAGCGGCCTTGCATTTACTCGATGGAATGATTAAGATTTACCAAGGAGGAGCTTAACTGATG
>CAYWAK010000372.1:0-1788 GCA_964455755.1 uncultured Ardenticatenales bacterium
CACTACCATTGAGCTCTTGCATTTGTCTTTTTCTTCGTGTACAATACGGTTGCGAATGAGGACGTAACCGGGGAGGAGAGGGCGATGAAACATTTGTTGCTGGCCATTGACATCGGGAATACGAACGTGGCCTTGGGTCTCTACGATGAGGATGTGCCGGTCGCCCAGTGGCGCATTGCTACGGAAGCGCAGCGCCTGACCGACGAGTATGCGGTCCTTTTGGACGGCCTGTTCCGCCAGCGGGAGATCGCCTTTGCCGACGTTGGCGGCTGTGTGCTGGCCTCGGTGGTGCCGCCGCTCACCGGCACGTTCACCGATTTGGCCCGCCGCTACCTGCATGTCGAACCGGTCATCATCAGCGACGCGATCAAGACCGGTGTACGCATTTTGTACGACAACCCGCACGAGGTCGGCGCAGACCGCATTGTCAACGCGCTGGCCGTCCAGCGAAAATATGGCACACCGGCCATCGTGGTGGACTTTGGCACGGCCACCACCTTCGACGTGATCTCCGCAGAGGGGGACTATCTCGGCGGCGTCATCGCGCCGGGCATGGCCATCTCCGCCGAGGCCCTCTTCCAGCGCGCGGCCAAACTTCCCGAAGTGGAGATGGCCGCGCCCCCATCGGTGATCGGCAAGAACACTGTGCACAGCATGCAGGCCGGCCTGGTCTTGGGCTACGTGGCCCTGGTCGAGGGGCTGGTCCGGCGCATCGAAGAGGACCTGGGCAGTCCGGCCCACGTTATCGCCACCGGGGGGCTTGGCGCGTTGATTGCCACTTACACCGATTGCGTTGAGGCGGTCGATTCTACCCTAACCATCGAAGGGTTGCGCATGATTTACGACATGAACCGGTGACATGGGCTATCTCGCCAGCTTTGTTATTTCGCTGATTTTGCTCGTCGTCGCCAAGCGATTGGTGGACCAGCAGGTGCAGACGGTCATCCTGGGAGCGACCCGCAGCGAGGGGGTGACCATTCTCCTCTTCGCGCTGATCTTTCTGCCCGGCACAATCATCCATGAAGGGAGTCATTGGCTGGCGGCTCGGCTGCTCGGTGTGAAAACCGGCAAGATATCCCTGTTGCCCAAACGCAAGGGGAGGGACCAGATCGTGATGGGTTCGGTGATGGTGGCCCAGGCCGACCCGATACGTTCCAGCCTCGTTGGTCTGGCTCCCTTGGTTGGCGGCAGTTTGGTGGTGATTCTGCTGGTGCAGTTTGCTTTGGGCATTAGCGGCCCGCAAACGCTTTTCTATGACGAGCAGGGATTGGCCAAGTTGGGCAATCAGATTCTGGAGCTGTTCCGCACGCAGGATGTCTGGCTCTACCTCTACCTCCTCTTCGCGGTCAGCAACAACATGTTGCCCAGCCCGTCCGACCGCCATGCGTGGCCCACGCTTCTGGTGTACACAGCTCTTGTGGGAGCTGCAACTTACCTGCTCACCGGCGTGCCGACCCTTTCCGGTGACGTGACCCAGAACGCCGGCCTGGCCCTGGATTACCTGTCGTTCGCGTTCGTGATTACCCTGCTGGTGGATTTCGTGGCCCTCGGCCTGCTCGTACCTTTGGGCTTGATTCTCACCCGCAATCTGTAAGGCGCTGCAACATGATTGGACTCATCAAATTGGCCCGCATTGGTTGTAGCCAAACGGGCCATTTTTTGTTATGATAAGTAACTGGACATTGGCGTTTTCTGCTTTAGCCACAGAATAACACAGATTTTCACGGAATCAATGGGAAATCAGCCGGAAAATCTGTGTAATCTGCGCCATCTGTGGTCAAGGAAAAA
>CAYWAK010000373.1:0-1682 GCA_964455755.1 uncultured Ardenticatenales bacterium
TTCGCCACTGGCCGGTAGCCACTTCATTCTTCTACATTCATTATAGACGTTTTCCCAAAAAAAGGGAAATCCTTTTCCGGTGGCAGGGACGGGGTTTTTCGTGATCATGTAGCCAATGTGAATCGGTCCAAGAACGATAAGGAGCCAATCAATATGGACTGTGTATTTTGTAAGATCATCGCCGGTCAGTCACCGGCCGCCATCGTGTACCACGACGACAACACAAGTGCCTTCATGGATATTTACCCGGTCGCCAAGGGACACATCCTTGTTGTCCCCAAGAGGCATGTTGTTGGGCTGTTTGATATTACTCCCGAAGAGTGCGCCAACACCATGCGCGCGGCTGTAATGGTCGCCAATGCCATACGCGAGTCGTTGAAGCCAGACGGCCTGAACCTGTGGCAGTCCACCGGACGCGCAGCGAACCAGTCGGTCTTCCACTTTCACATCCATCTAATTCCCCGGTGGTACGGTGATGGCCTAAACGCCCCCCATGGCAAATCCTCAGCTTCCCCCCAGCAGTTGGAAGCAACCGCGGCGCAAATCCGAACATACCTGCCGTCACCGAACGCATAGCGAACCGGCCTGACCGCTCATGGCGATTCCCTTCCCCCTTCTCCTGATCCACGGCTACAATGGCGCACCCGCCGACTGGACCTCCAGCGGGTTCGTGGATTACCTCGTGGAACAAGCAGGTCTTGACCCAGACCTCATCGAGCTGTTCCACTATGGTTTCGTCACAGAGAAGGGCATGGACCTCTATAACAATCGCGGCGACATTCGACTGATTGCGAACAGGCTCGGTGGCGTGGATGGCAACGGCATGGTCGAATCGTTGAGCAAGAAGGGGAAGTCACGTGGGGGAACCGGCAAGGTCACCATAATTGCTCACAGTATGGGAGGACTTGTCGCCCGGTATTATCTCTCCAGAAACAAACCCGACCAACATGGCACAGTCTACACCGGCGGCGTCAGTCGGCTCGTGGAAATCGGTACGCCCAACCTGGGTACCCCCCTTGCCGATATTCCCGATCTGATCCCGCGCAAGTCCTGGTTGTGGGGCCTGCTCGAATTCCTGGAGCGTTGGCCGGCTCTACAGGCCCAACCGACAAAAAGTGTGGCCCGTCTCGAACTGGCGCTGCGCCAAAGACAGCGCCGCGTGATGGCCGAAACGTTCGGCGAGGAGGCCATCGCCAGGCAGACCCGATCCACACAAACGGCCCTATCCGAGTTGCAGCCCGGCAGCGCACTGCTCAACGAAATCAACCGGCCAGGGGCAATGCCCGCGGAGACAGACTATCACTGCTTCTACGGAGACATCCGTCTGGTCGTGTCTGTCCTGCTCTGGAACATGACCATTTACCGAAATCAAACATCCCTTGGTGACCTGCTTGTCCCGGCTTCCAGCGCACGAAGCATTCCCGGCACCTCTTCGCAATCGCACCCGCTGATCGACCGGCAGGAGATTACGATCAGCGTGGCCAGTCGCGCCCAACGGACGCCCACGGCCCGAACTGTGGCCAATTATCTCCCCCCGGCTTATCATAGCAACCTGTTGCACAACCCCAGCTTGCATCACCAGATCGGAAAACTTCTGCAGGACAGGGGTTGACCACATTGATTTCAAAGGAGACAGCATGGGCGATTGCCCACCACGAAGAATGAAAACAGGACACGGATTT
>CAYWAK010000374.1:0-1595 GCA_964455755.1 uncultured Ardenticatenales bacterium
CAAAGGGTAACTGCTCGGTGGATAGGCGGCGAATTCTCGCCCCAATTCGCCGCCGGTCGGGCTCCCACGCCGCCGGCCCGCTTTCGATTTCGTGGACTGTCGCGTTTGGGTCGGGAAAAAGAGGAAGTGGCAGTTACTGCGGTGCCCAGTAGAGGATTATCACCGAGGCCATACCCCAAAGCGCTACGGATATGGATAATGCCCGATCCTTGAGGAGGAGTTCATCTGGAGCCTTCACTTCTCCGCGCACGTGAATCAGGTACAGGTAGCGAAACAGGCCGTAGAGCACGAACGGAATCGTCAACATCATCGTGTGATTCTTCGGAAGGTTGGGGGCCGAGAAGGTGTAGAGAGAATAAGCCATCACGGTCGTGGAAGTGACGAGGGCAATCATTTCGTCAAGGAATGGGATGCTATAATCTTGCAGCGTAGACCGATGATTGTTGGCATCTTGGTGTAACAGTACCAATTCCTGACGCCGCTTACTCAATGCCAGGAACAGAGCGAGCAAGGTCGTACAGACGTATAGCCAGGGCGAGAACCGTTCGACATGGAAAATGACCGTGCCGGCGGCCACCCGCATCACGAATCCACCGGCAATGGTCAGCACATCAATGATGACAACGTTCTTTAGCACGAAGGAATACGCAATCATCAGGCCCAGATAGGTGGTCGCAATGACCCCAAAAGCTCTCCCAAGGAGAAAGGAAACCGGCAGAAAAATCAGCGGTATGGCTATTGCTGCGCTCAACGCCGTCCGTGAACGTAGTTGGCCGGATGGCAATGGCCGGTGGCATTTCGAGGGGTGGGCGCGATCTTTTTCGATGTCTACCAGATCATTGATCAGGTAGACCGTACTGGAGATCAAGCAAAAAATGGCAAAAGCTGCTGTCGTTTTTGCCAAAAGAAGGGGGTGCAGCAATTTGCCATCAAACACCAGCGCGGCAAAAATGATGCCGTTCTTGGTCCATTGTTTGGGCCGCATGGTGATCAGCAGCCCTCGTAGTTCTTGGGATGTCGTATGTTTTGATAGCGATTGGCTAAGCATGGGCCAAAGTATACCACCGGCTTGCGCCCTTGTCAATCTCTCCTTTTCAAGGGGTGACTGTTTCAGTTTAGTAGGCGGTGGAAATGTATTTGTTTACCGCCGAGACGCAGAGTAGGGGCGCAGAATTCTGCGCCCTCTGCTCGTTTCTGCCCAAGGTGGTTATTGATGAAAAAGAAAGGCCCTCTCGATGCCGTACTCGTGGAGCGCGGTTTGGCTAAGACGCCCGACCAGGCTCGCGCGCTGATCATGATCGGCGCGGTGCTGGTCAACGGCCAGGTGCGGACGAAGCCGGGCATGCCCTGTCCCGTTGGCGCAACGATAGAAGTTCGGGAATCAGCACCTTTTGCCAGCCGCGGCGGACAGAAGCTGCTCGGTGCACTGGAGCGTCTGGCGTTGGATGTGACGGGATTCGTCTGTGCTGACGTTGGCGCATCGACGGGCGGTTTCACCGATTGTCTCCTGCAACGGGGTGCTGCTCGTGTCTATGCCATAGATGTCGGGTATGGCCAGTTGGCCTGGAAGCTGCGTCAAGACCCCCGCGTGGTCG
>CAYWAK010000375.1:0-1585 GCA_964455755.1 uncultured Ardenticatenales bacterium
CTCACAATTCCAGATCCAGCCCCTCGACCACGTCCACGCGCTCGACGATGCCCACGACGGCCAGGTCCACCGGCAGGCCCTTGCGCTCCAGGGCCAACGAGGCTTCGCGGGAGCGCACCAGGAAGACGGTGTCTCCCTCCCCAGCCTCTACCACATCCACGGCTACGCGCGGGCGCCCGACCGGCTGACGATGTTTGTTCAGCGGCTGCACGATGAGGAGTTTGTGGCCTTCCAGACCAGGGTACTTGCGCGTGGCCCATGCGCTGCCCACGATGCGACCGAGGAACACGTCGCTATTCCTTCCCCTCCAGGCTGTCGAGCGCCTGCAGCGCGGCCCGTTTCGCGGCCATCATGTCCGCCTCCGTGCCCGAAAGATACAACCGCCCAAAACGACCCACCGAGGTGATGTGGATCAGGTTGACGGTCGTGGCTTTCTCCGCTTCGTTGGCCGCGTAGGTGATGTACGCCGCCGGCGCGACCTCCAACACGAACAGCGTCTGGCCGGGTACGAGCATGGATCCCCTCCGGTGGCGATTCAGGAGCTGCGCCTGGTACGGGTCCACGTTCGTGATCATCTGCACCGAGGCGACCTGTGGCTTGACGCGGTCCGTTTCGCGATAGCCGATGCGATCCAGAATGGCCTGGCCGGAGACCTGCACGGCCGATTGCGACATGGAGTGGATCTCCAACATGCCGAACTCGCGCTCCACGATCTGCGCCCCCGGCTTGACCTCCGTGGCCTTGACGGCGACATCCACCACGCGGAATACCTCGTTGCCCGGCGCCATTTCGACGTACAGCGCGGCCATGCCGGCAATCGGCAGGTCGCCCTGGGTGACGGTGCCCATGAAGGCGGCAAACTGCGGCTGCATGCGATCCAGATACACGTAGGTGCGCAGTTGAAACTTCGATTTGCTCGTCATCTGGAAAGTCCCGTAAGTTGCCAGGCCAGTTCGCCCGAACGGAACCGCTGTTCGATCTGCTCGACCGCTTGCTCGACGTTGTTCAGCCGGACGGAGAGGGTCACCTCCACCCCGCACGAGGCCTGGGTCTGGCGAACGGCGGCCCGCAGCCATTGCAGCCAGCCGAGCACCTCCGGGTCATCGGTGGAGGGCGCATGCGCCGGCCGGTTTGAAGCGGATGACGCCATTTTCGGCTGTGTGGCAACGTCTCCCCGGCCGATCTTTTCGACGTATTCCGCAACGTGCAGCAGTTCGTCGCACAACGCCGTCAGCCGAATCGCCTGGGCCCGGCCGGCAACCAGCCGGAAGTCTGCGGCCAGCGCTTCCAGGTGGCGGCGGGCCCGTTTGGCGGGCGGGGTCGCGCCGCTCGAAGCGCCATCGCCGGCAGCCGGCTCCTCGACGAAGCGCACGGCGACACGCCACTCGCGCAAGAAATCCTGTGCCGCCGGCGAGAAGCGCGTGCCCGGCGGAAAGGTGAGCACCAGCCCGTGTCGCGGCCGGCGCACCCGCTGCCGCAATTCAGATTCGGTTACGATTTGCAAATTTTCCTCCGTGTGGGATTGGTCGTCCGCATTATGCACCACCCCCGATGCGTTCCAGATAGGCGATTACCGGTGCTTTGA